>NC_014961.1:328659-657319 GCF_000186365.1 Desulfurococcus mucosus DSM 2162 | reverse complement strand
TGAGTCCACTACTACTGCTCCAACCCGCTCATCTACAATAGCCTTAACACCGTATACGCGGTATATGAGCTCACTGGTTAACACGTGTCCCGGCGGGCCAACCCGTTCAATTCTCCCCTTGTTCATGAGGATCAATGTATCCGGGTACCTGTAGGCATGGTTTAAGTCATGTAGTGTTGCAACCACCGTTACACCATTCCTCGTCAGGTTCCTCAGCAGCTTCATCACCATTAACTGGTGGTAGGGATCCAGGTTGGATGTTGGTTCATCCAGCAGCATTATCCTCGGCTCTGCTGCAAGGGCTCTGGCTATTAAGGCCCTCTGCAGCTCGCCCCCGCTCAGCTCGGTGAGGAGACTTGAGGATTTCTCTTCGAGGCCAACTGCTTTAATCGCTCTTGCAACTGCTTCATGATCCCTGCTACTCAACCCTTTCAGCGAAGCATACGGCCTCCTACCTGTTGAGACGAAATCGTAGAGCGTGAGCGGTGTTATGGAGTCTAATCTCTGCGGGACATACCCGTAGATACTTGCAAGTCTTCGCCTATCGTACTCCCCGATGGCTTTTCCATCAATATACACGACACCGCTACGGGGCTTAAGTATACCTAGCATTACTCTCAGCAGCGTTGTCTTCCCACTTCCATTGGGACCCACTATGCCCGTGAATGATGATGGCTTGATCTCAACGGAGACCCCGTTTAAAACCCTGGTGCTCCTATAGTGGAAGACCACGTCTTCAACTCTTAGGTAGACCACCACGGCCACCCAGCATCAATAGTAGCAGGAGAGGTGAGCCAATGAGGGATGTCACGACTCCAACAGGTATGACCACAGGTTTTAAAATGCTTCTACCGATGATGTCGGCTGAAACCATGATTATCGAGCCCATTAAGAGTACTGCCGGTATGCATCTACGCGTCGACCAGCCTACGAGGATCCTGGATGCGTAGAGCGCTATGAGGCCGGCGAACCCTATTATGCCTGTGAACGAGACTGTCACACCTACGGCTAGTGAAACGAGAAGTATTGACAATAACCTGGTTAAAGCAGGGTTCACACCGCTTGAAGATGCTAGTTCATCGCTGAAGCCAAGGAGGTCTAGGCTCATTGATTCCCACCACGCGTAGACCAGGAGTAAGAGTAGTGAGGAAGCTATTAACGCTATCTCGCACCACGTGGTTCTAGAGAGATCCCCCACACTCCAGAAGAGAAGCGTTGAGACGGAGATCTCGTTGAAGAACAGGTATTGCATCAGGTAGAGGATCGACTGTGTTAGGAAGGAGAGTATTATGGACGCTAAGATCAGCGAGTAGACCGTTAGCCCTGCTATTGAGGAGAGAGTGATCACGAGTACTCCGTGTCCGAATGTTGCGAGGAAGGCTGCCGCTGAAACCGTGAAAGGGTTACCAATGTAGACGCCTGGAGTACTGCTCTTCAGTATGGAGCCGGCTTGCAGAAGCATTATGGCTACTCCGGCACCTAGGCTTGCTGCGTGTTGCAGTCCTAGAGTGAAGGGTGATGCAAGCGGGTTCCTGAACACTGATTGAAGTACTAGTGTTGAAAGGGATAGCACGGATCCCGCTAGGATAGCTGTTAAAATCCTCCGCACCCTTGCATCGATAACCACTAAGGCGATCCTATCATCGAGGCTACCTCCAATGTAGCCTAGAAGATCTCGTAGCCCTACAGGGTAGGCTCCCATAGAGATATCTAGGAGAACGGCGATCAGCAGTGAAACCGTTAGAGCCATGTATATGAGTAGGCTTCTCATCACTGCTACACCGTTACTTGCACTGGAATATTGATGAAAGATTAATGTAACCCGGGTATTTCTGCAGGAAGACGCTGTATACTTGCTTACCGAGGAACACGCTGTATATCTCGTCGGCCTTGGAAGCTGGGTCCACATCAGTGAATCTCTCCGGGAACAACACCTTGCCAATGTAATAGGAGTTGGCTAGTGCTGTAGCTATGTTCGAGTGATAATAGTTGAATGGTAGAAGCCCGTAAACTCGTCCACCAGTGAAAGCCCGGAGGGCACAGTATTTCCCAGGATCCTTGCTGAAGTCCTGTACCACGATGTTCAAGTTTCCTTCATCCACGAAGACCACGTCGGGCTGTGCCATCAGGATTGAGTCGAAGTCGACGTTGAGGAAGCCCCTTGTTGTAGCCATGGTGTCAGCGATGCTAGCCATGCCCAGCCAGCTCAGCGGTGGATAAGGCACCTGGGTGCCGGTGAAAGGTTGTCCACCACGATATGAGACGGCTCCCACATACACCCTGATACTAGTCGTGTTCAAGCCCGTGGTACGCGACCTGAGGTCTTTCAGCAGGCTCTCAGTGTAGTTCACTAGGGCTTCAGCCCTGTCGCTCCTCCCGAGCACCTCTCCAAGGAGCCTTAACGCCCTGTAGAACATACTTAGGTTGGTTGATGTAACCGGGCTGTAGTCGACTACTATGACGGCTGCACCAGTAGCCCTCGATAATTCATCTGGATCCTTGAGCGTAGTGTAATAGGCACTCATAACTATCAGGTCGGGCCTGACGCTTGCTATGGCCTCCGGGTCAGGCGGGTTCCCGGGGCCTCCTTTCCCTATCACTGGGAGCGCCTTGAGTACGTCGCCGTACGCCATGGCATAGTCTCTCCCCACAGGGCTCCACGTCTTCTCAACCTCCTCAACACCCACGAGCAGCTCCGTGGCGTTTAGGTAGACTATCAGTCTCAATGCACCTGGCCCGATGGCCACAATCCTTTTCACGGGTGTTTTAACCTCCACTGTTCTATTCGCGAAGTCCAGTACTTTCACCGTGGTGCCTGGCTCAGCGACCCCGGTTGTCGTGGTAGGTGTAGTTGACTGGATGCTTCCACCGGTCGTAAGGACGTAGTAGAGTACTCCGCCAGCTATCAACGCCGTGATTGCTACTGTTAAGGCTAATGCAGCCCTCTCGTTCTTCACGTGTTCTCACCTCTTAACAGGGTATTTAATCGACCTCACTATTCCTCTGCCCACCACTGCGTCCACGCTGAGTTCTGCACAGGGCTTACAGAGGAAGTGGCCGTTGACCTCTACCGCTCTAGGCGCCATGACCAGCTCACCACACCTGCTGCACCTGGTGCTAGGGTAAACGGGTGCTGGCTCTATTGCCTCAACCTCAACGTATTCCACCGTGAACTCTTCCTCGGGGAGATTCCTTACGCTTAACCCCACCTCCTCCCACCGCCTCCTCAACTCCTCCACCTCCTCGGGTGTACCCTTCCTCTCCCTGACAACCTTGTTGAATAACTCGCTTGCTTCTCTTGGAATGTATTTACGGGAGAATCTCTCGTGATCCACGTATATCCTGACTCCCTTCCACAGTCCTCTCTTAACAAGGGTTAACGCGTTCTTACCGGTGTCGACATATATCAAGCTGTTGTTGCCCAGGGTGCAGCCCGTGGCTACCTGGACCCCGTCTACCAGGCAGTTATTGGCCTCGACTATGGCCAGTATTTCCTCGTGGAGGCTCTCCCTGAAGCCAGCTCTTCTCACACCCAGCTTCTCGAGCGCTATCTCGGACATTCTTAACCCTAGGACTAGGAAGGGACATACATGGCCGTGGAACCATTTAGCCCTTTCTATTAGTTCCATTTCAACCATGTTGGTGCACCATTCTCCTGTAGTGAGTGCACATTAATAAGCGTTAGTTAGCAACCTGCGTTCTGCACGAGGCCTAGGTGAGGCATGTAGACTTATAGGTGTGAGCTCCCATACCTTCACATGCCGCCTACTGCTGGAGTGAATGCACATGGACTCTACGAGCAGAGGCATGGGCAGGGAGAAAGCAGGGTACCTGGAGGGCTGGGTATCCGTCGCCGTGAATCTAATCTTGTTCACGGTAAAGATGTATGCTGGCCTGGTTTCAAGCTCCATAGCCGTGGTTGCAGACGCGTTTCACACTCTCTCAGACTGCATTACCTCGCTAGCCCTCATACTGGGTTACAAGATAGCCTTTAAGCCGCCTGACGAGGAACACCCCTTCGGGCATCAGAGGTTCGAGGCAGCGACTTCCATAGTGATAGGTACACTGCTCGGCGTAGTTGGATTCGAATTCATTAATAGAAGCGTGGACAAGCTCCTTGCCAGGGAAGCACTAGTGTTTTCATGGATAGCAGTAGTGGTGCTCACGGTGTCAGCAGTGGTTAAGGAGGCGCTGGCAAGGTGGGCTCTTAGACTCGCGGAAAGCGTTGGCGGCGCCGAAAGCATAAGGGCTGATGCATGGCACCACCGTAGCGATGCTGTCGCAACACTACTGGTTGTAATAGGGTTGATGATCGGTGAGTCAGTGTGGTGGGTCGACGGCTTACTTGGCTTACTTGTCTCCGGGCTAATAATCTACGTTGCATACGATATAATCAAGAGGGCTTCGCAGGATATACTGGGTAGGGCACCGAGTTCAACCGAAGTATCAGTGCTCAGAGAAATAGCCTCAGGGGTCTCCGGTGACATAAGGGATCTACACCACGTCCACATACATGAATACGGTGATCACATAGAGGTAACGCTTCACATAAGGCTGCCCCCAGGCATGAAGCTTAGCGATGCACATGAGGTGGCCAGCCGCCTAGAGGACGCCATACGGAGAACGCTTGGATGGGAGGCCACGATACACGTGGAGCCCTACAGGGATCAAGTACACTAGCATCCAGCCTTAAAAGACAGGGCTCCCCCCCCCCAGTGGAATCCATAGTGCAGCGGGCCCGGGGTGCACGAGGAACCGGTGCCCCGTAGCCTGCCTCATGCCTTGAGAAACCTCTAGGTTCGTTGCGAATCTGGAGGGCTCGGAGGAGAGCGACTCATCACCTCTTCGGCCGTTCGACGGCTCTTCATCGCCGTTTATATCTAGGCGGCTTAAACCGTTTAATCCTTTCACGCTACTCCAAGCCTTCTCCTCTACGCGTTAAGCCCTATGCCTGCGGAGCAATACTAGTGTCGCAAGGAGCAGCGGCACGGCTACTACGATAATCAGCACTCTGGTGTCCTGCTCCAGTCGGCCTGGAATAGCGGTGGTTTCCGTGTACATGGTGCCGGGGAAGCTGGTCACAGCTGTCGATGTAGTAGTGGTCTCGGACACAGTGTTCCTGACAAGTATCAGGGCTGTCAAAGGCGGCACTGTAACCGTATTGTGCTCGACGGAGACCTCGCTCCAGTTATTGCTAGCATATATCAGGGTCCAGTTGCCCGGGGGCAGCTCGTATGATTGCGGTGTGGATGCATCATTATTGGCGATGACGAGTACTTCATCCATATACCCCCTAGTATAGGCAAGCAAGCCGCCTGATCCACCCAGCACATGTATTATACTGGTTGACAATGCTGGAATAGTGTTCTTGAGTTCTCCCAGCCTCTTATAGTGCTCGTAGACCTCTACATTTAACCTATCCCATTGAATAGGGTATCTCTGCTCATCATGGTTTCCCTGTCTACCAGTGATCCCTCTTTCATCGCCCTGGAACACTACTGGCATACCGGGCTGAGTATACTGTAGCGTTGAAAGCAGTTTTAAGCGGGCTATGGACTCATTGCTCGGGGTGCTGTTCAATCCTCCCCCGCCGAGATCCGTGAGAACCCTGGAGGTGTCATGGGATCCAATAATGTTGAAACCCATTCCAGCCACGTTCACACCTATACCGGCATAGTATTCAGCAAGCTTCATTGAGGCGGTGTAACCGTTCAGGGCTCCACGTGCATAGCTGAGGAGTATGTTCCTGCCTAAATAGTAGTTCATAAGGGAGTCGAATGCATTGCCCCTTAGCCATTCGGGACGGTAATCCCATATCTCTCCAACAATGTATGCGTCGGGATACCTCGACTTGACTGCTTCACGTAGCTCCCTGAAGAAGCTCTCCGAGTCGATGACGTCTAGCGGAGTATCAATCCTCAACCCATCGAAGCCGATGCTTAACCAGTATAGGGCTACATTGATCAGGTACTGTCTAACCTCAGTGTTCAGAACATTCAGCTGCGGGAGGCTCCCTATCCCCCACCAGCACTTATACGCGGTGGGGTCCCCGAGCTTGAACCTCCACTTATACACTATGAACCAGCTCCAGTACGTGCTGTTCCTTCCGTTCCTGTAAACGTCTTGGAAAGCCCAGAATCCAAGCCCCACGTGGTCTGGGACGAAGTCGAATATCACTTTAATGCCCCGTTTATGCGCCTCGTTGATGAGGGTTTTAAGGTCTTCCAGGGTCCCGAACTTCGGGTCCACAGTATAGTAGTCGTAAGTGTCGTAGCCGTGTACGCTGCCGGAGAGGAATATAGGGTTCAGATATATTAGCCCAACACCGAGCTCCTTGAGGTAGTCGAGCTTCTCTGTGACCCCCTTCAGGTCGCCGCCGAAATACTGGTGGCAGCAATGTAGCGATGTTACAGGGCCATCCCACCTAGTGAATACGGGTACGCCCCTTGAAACCTCGTTTATCCATAGCTCATCCGTTAGGTTGGCCTTTAAATCGTTGCTTGGATCACCATTGTAGAATCTATCGGGGAATATCTGGTAGCCAACCCGGCTCTTAACCCACTCCACCTGCCTGAAAACTATTGACCCATTGAAGTTGAATAGCCTGCTCGCCGTCGCATTATACACGTACACCACAGTGTTGTTCCGCAGGGTGAGCTTGAAATAGTAGTTTAAACCCCTGGATGCCTCACCAATGGGTATTGTGGCATAGTATACTCTCCACGTGTTCGTCGCCAACTGGGGTTTCAACTGGTACTCTCCTTTATCAGCTACCAGCGTCCCAGAGGCAACATCCAGGCTGCTGGCCACCCTTATCCTCGGGATCAAATAGCCGTCGGCTGCTGAAAGGTATGCTGGATCCAGGGGGTTGTGTACCACGGTGACCTGGTCATCGGCGACATATATCTCCATGATGCTCGCACCAGCGATAGGTAGGGGCGTCAACTGGAGTAATACGAGTATTAGAGTAGCGTATACAGCAACCGGCCTCCAGCCCACTGGTTAAGCACCTCCACACCCTCGCCCTATGTA
Organism: Desulfurococcus mucosus DSM 2162; assembly: GCF_000186365.1. NCBI lineage: Archaea > Thermoproteati > Thermoproteota > Thermoprotei > Desulfurococcales > Desulfurococcaceae > Desulfurococcus > Desulfurococcus mucosus. The sequence goes on along the minus strand of NC_014961.1, from coordinate 650,287 downwards.
TGCAAGCTTTATTAAACACCCGGCTAATTATCAACCAGGAGTTTCGCGAGGGCGTGCTAATGGTTGTCGTGCCATGGGAGCGTTCAAGGGGTATGGGCTCTTCTAAGGCGACAACGCTAATAGTGGCGGCGAACATCGTCGTATACCTTTACACAAGTTATCGAAACATGTTCCTTGAGTCTACGAATGAAAGCATCTACGCCCTAGGCTTCATACCCGCATTACTCTTCACCGACCCCTTGCAGGGTGTTGTAAGAATATTCACAGCAATGTTCACGCATGCAGACTTCTTCCACATATTCTTCAACATGTACTTCCTATGGCTCTTCGGTAGAAGAATCGAGAGCGTCATCGGCTCCCGGAGATACCTACTCCTCTACTTTGCCTCAGGGCTTGCAGCAGTGTTATTCCATGTAGCCATAATCCCGGTCGGCGGATACGACTCGCTAGTAGTACCGGCGGTTGGGGCGTCGGGTGCTATAAGCGGGGTGCTGGGAGCCTACCTGCTGCTCTTCCCCTATGCAAGGCTCATGTGGTGCATGTTCTTCCTGTTCCTGCCATACTGCTTCCCGGTTTCAACAGCTGTCTTCCTCATAATATGGTTCGCTGAGCAAGTACTCTACGGCTACATGAGGCTCGGCGGTGTAGCATACTTCGCACATGTAGGTGGCTTCGTAGCAGGCCTCGCCTTGACATATGTGCTTACAAGGGGCCTCGTCGAGCACTACAGGTTGAACTATACATACGATTACATTGCGAGATGGCTACAGGAAATAGGCATAGTTGTCAGGAAGCCCCGTGGACTAGGAGGAGTCGCCAAGGCGGTTCTCACAGTCCTCCTCGTGCTCGTTGCAGCCGGCTTCGCCTACAGCGTCTACTATACTGTAGCATCTCCCCCATCCACATACCTCCTCTCGGTCACTGCAAACAATGCCAGCGACACAGTGTCACTCGTGGTCTACCGTGGCAGCGTGGAGGTCTCATTTAGTAGCATGGATTATGTGAGAATACTGTTGAACAGGATTCAAACCTTCCTCTACAACCCTTCGGCCGCTGGAGAATCCGTGGAGTACACGCACCCTATATTTGTGTACGTAGAGGGGTTACCGGTGCCCGTGAACCCCCAGGTATCCGCCGTATATGATGAAGCAGGCGTGATCAAGCGTGGAAGCGGCGTCATAGAGACACGGATTGTTATCGCCAACATTTATGGAGGAGCTAGGATAGGTGGAAGCATAAAGATAGCGTTTGAGCTTTCAACCACGAGGATAGATACGGCACCCGTGTTGAGCATCGCGGGAGTAATGGCGCTCAGCATCACAGCATACTCCCTGCTCTCCCTTAGGAGGGCTGATGAGATAGCGGTGGTCGGCGAGGAATACGTTGAGACCTCATTCCTCTAGGTTTTCAAGGGCTCACCATACTTGTTGAGGAACACTATTTCCTCCAAGGGTTTCCTCGGCCTTGGAGCAGGGGATTCACCAGGGTATCCGACGGCAAGCATGGAAACAGGCGTCACATTAGCGGGTAATCCCAGTATCTCCCTCAACTCCCCTATGTTCCTGAGGGTTTGAATCCACACGGTGCCCAGGCCGAGGGCGTGGGCGGCAAGCATGAAGTATATTGTTGCATTAGCACAGTCAAGGAGGTAGGAGGTAGGCGACTCCTCACTCACACATGCCACTATAACAGCTAGAGGTGCGTTCAACAAGGGCCTGGCATACGCATGGATCTCTCCAAGCCTCCGCCGAATAGCCGGGTCCTCCACTATTATGAACCTCCATGGCTGACTATTCTTCGCGCTTGGAGCATATCTTGCAGCGTCAATAGCTTTCAGGACGAGCTCCAGTGGAACAGGCGTCGGCTTAAACCTCCTTATACTACGCCTGGATTTAAGCAGCTCCAGTATGGTGTCGCTCAATCATGCCACCCATGCTGATTTAACATTGCTCCATGTATTTTAATCCATAGGGTTACAACTGAAAGCCCCGTCTTTTAAGGCGGGGATGAAGGGTTTAAATACTGTGTGGATGCTGGGATGAAGGCAGGGTTTCCTCCGTGGCCTGTGAGGGATTCCTAACCCTGACTGCCCCATAGATGACAGGTGTAAACCCGGGGAGATGCAGGGGAACCAGTGAACCCCCTAAACGGGAAAAACCCTTTTAGGGCGGGGAGGAGGTCAGTGAACGGTTCAACAACCCTATTAAATACTCCGCTGGAATACGGGGATTCACGGTGTCAGCTGTGAGCGCGTGGAGGAGAGAGCTCGAGGAATCCCGGAGACTAGTATATGTTTCAGGCTTCACAGCGCTGGCAGTAGTGCTCAGGTTCTTTGAAATCCCCTTCCCCCTAGCCTCCTTCCTCAAATACGACTTCTCCGGTGTCCCCCTCGCCGTGTTGGGATTGATGTCTCTTAAATGGGCTTTCACAGCTCTTCCCGTGTACTATATGGCTTCGGTGATCGCTGGAGCAGACCCAGTGGGCATGGTGATGAAGACTCTTGCAGAGTTATCGACTTTCACGCCTCTCGCCTTATCGTATAGGGCGCTGGCCGGGAGGCTTCAACACGAGAGATTATACATTGCGGTAGGCCTGCTGGCATCAGTCTCCAGGATTATTGTGATGACCCTTGCAAATCTAGCTGTGACACCGATCTGGCTAATGATGGCTTACCCCAGTGTCTTCAACTCGTATCGGGCTGCATATGAATACACCCTGGGATATATCCCGGTGATAGCATTGTTTAACGCTACAATGTCGCTGATAGTGGTTGCTGCAACAATACCTGTGTACAGGGTTCTAGAGAGGATTGGTGTGCTCGATGAACACTGATGACTGCATGGTGCTACTTAGGGATCTATGGTTCAGGTACCGGGGAGGGAGCTGGATTCTAAGAGGCGTGAACCTCTGTGTTCGTCGAGGCGAAAGCATACTGGTTGTAGGGGGGACGGGTTCGGGTAAAACCACGCTGGCAAGGGTGCTCAACGGGGTGGCTAAATGGGTATACGGGGGTGAATTCAAAGGGTATGCAGTGGTAGACGGCTTAAGGGTGGATGAGACTGAGCCATGGTTGCTTGCAAAGAGGATACATGTAGTTGGGCAGAACCCCTACATGTACTTCATAGATCCTCTTGTAAGGCAGGACCTGGAGGCCTACGCGTACAGCCTCTACGGGTCCCGTGAACTAGCGTGCAGGGCTGTGCGTAAGGCAGTGGAATCCATGAATATATCCGGGTTGCTTGACAAGTATTTCTTCGAGCTTTCAGGCGGGCAGGCACGCAGGGCACTGGTCGCGAAATCCATGATAGCCGGCCCCGAGGTGATAGTGTTCGATGAGCCATTAATGTGGCTGGACGACAACGGGGTCAACGAGTTCTTAAAGCTCGTTGAATCACTTAGATTCATGGGTAAGACGCTTATATTCATGGAGCACAGGTTCATTCAACTCCTAACCATAGTGGACAGGGTGCTCATCCTGAGAAACGGTGTACTAGTCGATGAGACTATGGAGGCCCACATGCTCAAGCACAGGGCTAAAAGCAGCCTAAGCAGGACAGTAAACATAGATGGTGCCCACACCGTGGAGAGGAGCGATCCAGTGGTATTGAAGGCTGAAGACATCTGGTTCAACACCAACGGAGTCGAACTCTTGAAAGGCGTACACCTCGTGGCACGGGAGGGCGACTATACGTACATATACGGGGGAAACGGCTCCGGTAAGACAACACTGCTCAGGATACTGGCAGGATACTTGAAGCCTGTGAAAGGAAAAGTGTGGAGGAGGGGTGCAGCCATATATGTTCCACAGAACATTCACTTGTTCTACACTGAGGAATCCGTAGCCAGGGAAATCGAGAACATGTGTAAAGCAGTCGGTGACAGAGCCGCCTGCCTCGAGAAAGGCAAAAGAGTTCTCGAGGAGCTGGGTATAGATCCCTTATTGCCGCCGTTCAACCTGTCCCACGGGCAAATGGTAAAGCTGGCTGTTAGTCTAGCAGGGCTCCGCGACGATGTAGACTTAGTGCTACTGGATGAACCATTCTCAGGGCTAACCTATACGGACAGGGTTGAGCTGGCTGAGAGCCTTGCAAGGCTGGGTAAGACTATCCTGATAGCGGTGAGCAGTAGAGATATGCTGGGGTATCCCGCAGGATCCAGGACGTACAGGCTTGAAAACGGGGTTCTACAGGAGTATAACCAGGGTGCATCGCCTGCAACGATGTATGCTGATATAGCTGGTAAACTACTGGGTGGAAGAGAGTGATCAGGGATCTAGCATATATGTTCCTCCAGTCAAGGAGGGATCCAGGGTTCAGCACACTGGGCAAGGTTACATATTCTGTAGGCCTAATACTACTGCTGGTTGCCTCGAGAACCATTGGGAACCAGCTACTCTACTACATCTACCCTGCGATAGTGCTCCTAGTAGAGTTACTCTTTCTCTCAAGGCTCAGGGGTCACAGGGTTGTTTTAAACGGGTTGAAGCTTGTTGCCTTATTCACCGTTATAAGTGTGGCCCTCACCATGTTCTTCCCGCTACCCGGAGGAGCCCGTCTGCAGCCTGGAGAAGCCGTTGCAGGGGCTGTCAGGGTAGTTGCGTTCTTCCTCGCCTTCACCCAGCTCTTCCAGTTGATCACCGTGGAGGAGTGGAGGGGTATCCTAGCCCGCATAGGCCTCCGTGATCAAGCCATGGCATTCACACTAGCCCTCTCACAGCTCCCCTTAACCATCCTCTATTTCAGTGAGGCTCTTACAACTGTGAGCCTAAAGCACAGGGGGGTTAGTAAAGGGTCTATTCTAACACCCCTCATATATCACGCGGCTTTGTCGACTAGAAGTAGGCTGGAGGCCCTGCTCCAGTACCCTGTTAAGCCTGTGCATGCTGAGCTTACAGTGGTGAGGCCGAGGGACGCACACCTCTACTTGGTGCTGGCTACGCTGGCCTCCCTCCTAATGCTTGACGCTGTATTCTAATAGTGCTCCATCTACCGTTTATCTCTAGACGCCCATTCCCATCTCTTCATTTCCGCCCGTATCCAGGGGCTTCCGCCTCGCCCAGGGATCACGGGTTATCACCCTGGCTGCCATGAATGGTAGTCGAGCCCAACATCGCAGGATCCCGATCAGGAGGCAAGTATTCTCTTCCCTCGCATCATGGAGTGAACCATCGGTCTTAAACGTAAAATTTAGAAGGGCTTTCAGCGGAGCTGTCTTCCCTGCATGGAATCAGAGGCTTCTAGTTGTAAAACACTCATCAGGGCACCGTGAACTCCCTGAAGAAATCCCTTCCCTGGCTTGTCCTCAGGGTTATCTTCAGGTAGACGCCATGCGTGATCGTCACACTGCATTCCTTCAGATCATTCGTGTTGAAGGATAGCTCCACGGATTCACCTGGTTCAAGGGGTATTGGCTCACCTGGGACCACATGTGTCTCTGTTGAATTGCCACGGGTCACATTAACGGTTACGCTGCACACTCTATCATTGAGGAGTATGTATTCGATGGAGGCTGTCTGACTCCCCTTGTTACCCACCATTAGCCATATACGCCAACCGTTGCTTGTCGGATCGATGCTGTGCGCTATGACGACTATGTCTATGCCTGTGTTCAGGAATGGATTGCCCTGGATCCAGAAGGCAAAGGCTATGCTGATGAAAACCGCTAACGTGACTATCACTACTAAGCCGATGACCTCTCCATCACTCTTCAAAACATGGCACCTTGTATAAGTATTACGCTTGGCTTGGAATATAAAGAATCAGCCTCTAGTCCACAAAGGGATCCGGGCACTATGCCTGGCTGTCGATTAACCTTCCTACTTCGTCAGCGAACTCCGTTGGATACGCTATGACTAATTTGTCGCCGGGCCTTAGAGCAGGGTTCTTCGCCAACGGGTAGGCTATCCATGTATCCCCTATTTTAACAGCGAGAACCATGCCACCGTACTTTCTCAGCCACGCCACTACTTTATCCATGCTGACCTCTCTCTTCAAGGTCACTGTCTTTATTCTCTCCCCCACGGTTTCAAAGACCTTGCTGAATACATCCCTGTAGTGTTCGGGGAGCTCTTCTAATAGGCTGGGAATATGGCTTATAGTGTTCGAGGCATCCGCTATATCCTCGAGCTCCTTAAGCAGTATTGAAAGCCCTATGAAGGTGTCGGGGTCTATCTTACCGCTGACCTCCTTGAGCTTGTTCAACGTGTCTAGCTGCCTCCAGTCAATGTAGACCTCTAGATCCTCCACCTCCTCTATGACGCCTGGATCGGCTTCCAGCAGGGTGTAGTGTGCTAGGTCTATCATCAGCCTCGTGTAATCCTTCAACTCGATGACTCTTTTCAAGACTTGATCCAGCTCGTCTCCTGTAAGCTTCTCCTGGAGGGGAACCCCGTGGTCGTTGAGCAGCCTTAACACGTTCTCCCTGTAACCCCTCACATATATCGTTGACCTAGCCGGTATAATAGTGTCGGGCCCAGGTGCCAGCATCCATTTACCTGCATGTATGCTGAGCACTATGTCTACAGGGTAAGCGTCGGTGAGGTCGAGTACCTTTACAGGCTTCTCTACGACCAGCTTGGCAACGATCTCGCCATCCATTAACGGCGCTATCTCCTCGTAGGATACGCCGGGCGTGTAGCCTATTAGAAGCGTGTAGACTATGTCTTTAACGCTGTCCACTATTGTGTCCACGGCGGATCCATAGTAGAATGCTAGTAGACTAGCCTCGGCTCCCTCCCTTGTCCTCCCATAGGCTAGGCTCGTGTGCATTATGAACTGGGCTAGGTTTTCATCAATAATCTTGTTTATATCGAGGACCCGTTCAGCTGCCTCAGAGTCCTTTGAGAAATAAGCGTAGAAGGCTAGGTCCAACCCTATGTCGCTGAGGCTCCAAATGGTCTTCAATACGTTGCTGACGGATATCGGCTTATACTTTACCTTCGTGAATTTACTGTGAAGCCTTCTATGTTGCTCAGGTGAGAGATTCTTTGACACCACCCAACTCCTCGATGCTAGATATATATACCGTGACCCCTCTTAAAAGCATCAGCAAGAGTGCTCAAGGTGTACGGGGATTGCAACGCTCAGGGAGTTAGCCGAGTCGATGGTGCCGCTACTAGTGCTTGCGGTCGGCGAAGTCGTAGCAGGGTTAACGCTACGCTTCAACATAGACTTGTTGACCGCTTACCCAGTGCTAATGATAGTTATACCAGGGTTAATGGATCTACGTGGAGACGTTTACGGGGCCATAGGCTACAGGCTTACAACCGCCCTCCACCTCGGCGAGGTTGAGCCGCGTTTCTTCACCAGGTTCAACCTGTTCAACACGCTTACAGGCTACGTGGTTTCACTCATAGTCTCACTCGAGCTCAGCATCCTAGGAGCGGTTCTCTCATACGTCTTCAACATGGCTATGATGGATCCGGTCTCCCTCCTCTTCGCTGTGACAGCGTCAACAATCATAGTGTTCGCAATACTTAACCCCGTGGTTACTGCCTCCACGATTACGCTATTCAAGAAAGGCGTGGACCCATCCGGGTTCGTCGCGGTGGTCGTCACAGGGGTGGGAGACGCGCTAACCCCTTTCACACTCCTCTCAGTCTCCCTAATGCTCGGTTCCCTACCACAGCTGGTTAAAGCGGTTTTCGTGGTAGCCGTAGTAGCCTCGATTGGAGTGGCCTACACATACCTGGTTAGAGTACGCCAGGAGAGACCGGTTATGGAGAACACGGCATCATCCATTATAGCTGCCTCCGGTAGCAGCCTAGGCGGCTTCATAGCTGCATCAAGCCTGGGAACCCTGGCTAAGGCACCCGAGGTACTCGGTGTTCTTCCAGCATTCAACGCCCTAATAGGTGCGTCGATGGGGCACATCGGGAACATTATGAACATAGAGCTTCATATAAGGGGTCGCCTGTCCCACCGTGAATATAGGCGAAGAATCCTGGTGGAGGCTGCTGCAACATTTACCTCGGTGCTTGCAGCCTATGTAGTCGTATTGGCCTCAGGGAGTGGGTCAACATGGGCATCCTCCCTAATGGTGGTTTCCTTATCATTCATCATAGTCTACTTCCTCTCAGCCTTCACGACAATGTACCTCACCCTTGAGTCGTTCAAGCATGGATGGGATCCAGACAACATAGTGTTCCCGTTGATGACCACCTTCGCAGACTTCAACGGTTACCTCGTGGTATCATTGATACTTGGATTCATCCTAGGCCACTAGAGTGTTGGAAGCAGCTAAGCATAAGGCTGGTGCCAGCTCTGCGGGGCTTCTTCAACGCACTTCTCCGCTAGAAGCCCTTCGAGTAGTTCAACATACTTTAACCCGTGGTCCGGGAATACAACTATCACGTCTCCGCTCAGCGACCCGTTTTCAACGAGCTTCATCAACGCGTATGCCACGGCACCAGAGCTGAAGCCCGGCATTATCCCATCTCCCCTGGCTACATGCAATACGCCTTTCAACGCCTCCTCTAATGTGACATCTACGACTTCGTCTGCTTCAACACTATGCAACCATTTAACACCCGTCTCAATCCTTCTGAGACCCGGTATGCTTGAGCCCTGAGCTGGTTGAACACCTATGGTCTTCACACGTCCATACCTGTGTTTAAAGTAGAATGAGAGAGCTGAGAAATGCCCGCTTGTCCCGAGCCCAGCTACCACGGCGCTCGGCCTGACCCCCATGCTCATTAACTGGTAGTCGGCTTCCTTAGCGGTGTACCTGAGGTGTACGAGGAAATTATAGTCGTTCTCAAACTGGTTCAATACGATGGCGCCGTCCCTGGAGGCCTCTATGAGGACCTTGTTAAGCATCCCTATCGTTATAGGGGTTGACTCCCTTCTCGCCTCTGCACCCATGGCTTGGAACACGTAGTCGACGCACCTCTGAGCCGTTGAAGGCAGGTAGACCCTTACCTTGACCCCGTGGTAGTTCCCCAGCCCCACGAGGGCCATGCCAGTGTTCGTTGATGAAGCTTCATACAGCTTCCGTGGATTACCCTCCTCCTCGAGCAACCTGTGAAGCATGTACCAGGCAACCCTGTCCTTAATGCTCAGGCTGAAAGGATGATACCACTCCAGCTTAGCCCACACCCTGACGTCTCCCCTGCTCAAGGACTTCAGCTTTACCAGTGGCGTCGGGAGATCCCGTGAAACTAAATCCACTACGGAGTCGTAGACCCTTGCCCCGCCTCCACGTACTTCATGGAATGGATCCAGAAGGTCGAGTGGGACTTCTCCCCCTGCCTCGCCCGCGTCATCGACTACCGGGATATACCTGACACCGAACTCGCGTAGCGCCGTGTAGACGCCTAAATCCTCATCTACTACTACGCCGCCCGGCGCCCGGATAACCGGGGTCTTCCACTCCGAGATAATCTTCCCTAGCAGGCTGAGATACTCTTCGAGCCTTATCTTGCGTGCTCTAAGCATACCTGGCTCCACTAGCCTCAAGTTTCATCACCCTTGGCCAGCCCGTTATAACATAGTTATAGGTTTTTAAAGCTTACCACCCCGACTGCCCCGCAGATGACGGATGTAAACCCGGGGAGATGCAGGGGAACCAGTGAACCCCCTAAACGGGGAACCCTCACCCCTTTAGGGCGGGGGAGGAGGTCAGCATGACAAGGACGGGCACCAGCGATCCCGGCTCATCCTCAGTGCTCCTTGCCGAGTACCTCTCTTGCAGCCTTCCTCACTGCATCCCTTGAGGACAGCTTCGGCCTCCAGCCAAGGGACTCCAGCCTCTTGGTGTCTAGCAACATTAGCTTAACGTCTCCAGGCCACCCTCTTCCATCAGGAGTAGTCCTCTTGAAGACGTATTCCACACTCTTCAACCCCATTTCATCCACGACTATGTCGGCTATCTCGGTTACAGTGACCCAGTCCCTGTTACCGATATTATATACCTCGGCGCCTCTAGCGGCTCCCAGCCTGCTTGCAACCAGGTGCATGGTTGCTTCAACAGCGTCACTGACATGGAGGTAGCTCTTCCTCTGGGTTCCATCGCCAAGTATCTCTAGCCTTGAAGGATCCGCTCTGAGCTTATTTATGAAGTCGACTATTACGCCATGGTTGCTTCTAGCACCTATAATGTTAGCGTAGCGGAGTATAAGGGCTTTAAACCCGTAGAGCTCACAGTAGGCCTGGATGAGTGCTTCAGAGGCTAGTTTCGAGGCGCCGTAAACGGAGATAGGCTTCAATGGATGATCCTCGGGTGTCGGTATGACAGAGGGCTCCCCGTACACGGTTGAACTGCTGGCGAAGACAATCCCTTTAACATCACTGACCCTCATGGCTTCGAGAACGTTGAAAGTCGCCACCACATTGTTGTCGAAGTGAATCCTTGGCTCCACGGTGGAAACCCTTACCTCCGGGTTTGCAGCGTAGTGAAACACGATGTCGACATCCCTGAAAGCCTTCACCCATTCACCTTCCCTGACTAGGTCGGCCTCCACTAGTCTGGCTACACCCTTCTCCAAGTGCCCCTTAATGTTCACTAGTGAACCCGATGACAAGTTGTCTATGATGATTACTTCTTCAGCCCTAAGCCTTTCAACAAGGTAGTCTACCAAGTGGCTGCCGATGAAGCCAGCTCCCCCTGTCACGATGAACCTGCTCATCTCCTCGACACCACCTACATTGGAGTAGTAGCTGGTTCACTAGTTTAAAACCGTTGCCTAGTTACCACTAGTCCTGCACAGGTTTCCATGCCTACAGGGAAATATTTTTATAATGGGCTACGTGTTAATCCATGCGAAGACTAGGCGAGCCAGATGCCCACGGTGAAAATAAACTTCTACGGTGTCGAACTGGAGCTGGGCGACAGGTTAACGGAGGTATCCTCACGAATACCTCTGGGAAGGATGCTGCAGGTACTCGAGGTAACCCTGCTGGCGGAGCTCCATGGAAAGTACTTCACCGGGGAACAGTACAGTGAGGCATTGAGAGATCACTTGGAGGCATTACTAAAGCGAGGGGAATGCACATACATCCATGTTAAATACCGTGACGCAGAGCTCCACATGCTACTACTGGGTAGGCTCATCGTCAACAGTGATATAGAGCCACAGCTATTGGGATTGGAAGTGGTTCCCAGGCTCCTTGAGGAAACCCCTGAGGAGGTATTAGTGTACGCTGTACATGTGCCCGTCTTAAAGCTCGATGTAGACGGGTTGATCGAGGGAGAACTAGGATTGTTGATGAAGAGCCTTGTGGACGCTTTGAATACTGCGGTGGTCTCTATAGTTCGCGGGGAGCTAGACGAGCTCTCAAAGCAGGTTGGCGAGATCGACAGGGCAGTAGCAGGGGTCAAGAGGCTGGCTAAGTCGAAGAGTACGGATGAAAAACTACGTAGACTAGGCTCCGAGTTCCTCGGCGACCTGGAGAGGCTTGTGGGGTTACACAGGGCTGGCGACTACATTGGTTTCCTCGGCAGCGCCATACTAGTGGCACAGGCCGTAGCGTACTCGTGTAGCAGGCTGAGAAGCAGTGTCTTAAACCATGCAGCAGTGTAGCAGGCTGAGGGATGAGTCTTGGAGATAGTGTTGAAGCCTATAGGATATGTTAGAACCAGTCTCAGGGATGAGGAAATCCGCAGCGTCTTCGATAGGAGTAGCGTACGCGGCTACATAGAGGTGTTACCCGAGTATTCACAGGGCCTCAGGGGGCTTGAAGGCTTCTCACATGTGATCATCATAGCATACCTGCACAAGGTGCCGTATGAAGCTAGAAGCACCCTTCTCGTAAAGCCGCGGAGACTCGTGACGCTGGGCTTGAAGCCTGAGGAGTTGCCGGAGGTAGGCGTGTTCGCCACGGATAGCCCGCATAGACCGAACCCTATAGCTTTAACCATAGTGGAGCTTGAGAAAATAGAGGAGGACAGGCTCTACGTCAGAGGCCTCGACCTCTACGATGGCACACCTGTACTCGATATAAAGCCATATGACAAGGGGAGGTCCATAGTGGGCTTCAGGATACCTGAATGGCTTAGAAGGCTTGAGGAAAAAGTGAGGGAAAAGACCGGTCTAGACATAACGCCTTAGCAGGGTTGGAGGCTTACTCTATTATCCTCAGAAGCGTGAGAAGTACATCCATTATGTCCCTCACGCTGACCATGCCGATTGGCCTGTTATCCTTATCCACCACGGGTAGGTGTCTAACGTTAAACTCCCTCATCTTCTCCAGTGCATCAGTTATGGATGCATCAGGGCTTATCGTCAACGGGTTCTCCTTCATGAACCTCCCCACAGGGATCCCCTGGCCTATCCTGCCGAGGGCTACTGCGGCGACCACGTCCTTCGCTGTGACTATGCCGGTTAGTACGCCATCGTTGTTCACGACTATAACGCTGGACGTGTTGTTTTCGAACATTAGTTTAGCAGCCTTCTCAACGGGCTCAGTCTCCTTTATCGTTATAGGGGGAGTCGACATTATGTCGCTTATCCTTAAGGGTAGGCTCCTCTTTCTTCTGAAAAGTGACATATCGGGCTACCTCTCCGCACGCCATGTGTTGGAGGCTATGTTTCTGTGATCTGCTTTAGAAACTTATAAATTAGGCGTGTTTGAAAACAAGAGGTGTCACAGGGTTCCCTGCTTCTCTGAGGCGAACTCCTTGGCGATGATGTAGGCCTTTGAAGCATACATGAGTGCAGGGCCCCCACCCATGCAGACAGCCACTTTTATAACGTCCAGGATCTCGTTGAGCGATGCACCAGCCTTCAACGCTGCATCAGTATGCCAGATAATGCATGGCTCACATCTCACGGCTATGGCTATCCCCAGCGATATGAGCTCCTTGGTCTTCGCGTCTAGCACGGCTGGTGACTCAGCCTCTTGAATATATTTCACGAAGCCCTGGAGCTCAGGTGCCTTGGATACTAGTTCCATAAGTGTAGAGGAGAGTTTTTCAAGCTCACCCCTATAGGTCATGCAGGCCACCAGCACCTTGTCATGGGACTCCGAGTTATTAAGCCTTAAGGCCCCGCAGAGCCTAGTACATGCCTATGGAGGGCGCACCCCGCCTCCTAATGTTTCTCAATGCAAGAGTATTGGAGGCAACAGCTGCTGCGAGATATAGTGAGGCGTAGAGTGATCCATAGAGCAACACGTCCCCTGTGTGAAGCACCATGGGGGCCCCGAGCAAGGAGTACCTGAGTAGTTCAGCCGGGTAGGAGTAAGGCGTCATCAATGCCAGCGTCTGCACCTGTGGAGGCATCGAGGCTAGGGGAGTCATGCCACCGCTCGCAATCGGGATGAGCCAGGATATTAACTCCGTCACAATACTACTTGTACCAGAGGCTAGAACCGATGCACCTATTATCAAGCTGTGAGCCACGAGCACCACCAGTAGCATGATTAGTGATGCAACCAGTAGCACGGGGTCTGCTATGTTGAAGCCCGGCTGCGCGTAAAGCACTGTGAGCAACAAGTATATTTCACCCACCTCTATCATCAGCCACATCAAGCTAACCGGGAGCAAACCCATGAAGTATACGTATATACTCCTACCGGCTACAAGAGCGTGTTCAAGCACGCCGCTCCTAAGCATCCACCTCAAATGCCCGCTCCAATCCCATGTAGCAGTCATGTACGATGAGAACACAGTCATCGCGACCAGCGCGTAGCCGGCTACAAGTGAACGGGGCATGCTGCTCGGCGAGAACAATACAACCGGCCCTATGAAGAGGAAGCCCCACAGTGTGAACCCCAGCAGGCTGATCCAGAACCCGTGTTCCCTCACCATTTCAGCCTTGAAGTAGGCTGAGAGAGTATGGTATGCTGTCTCCATCACTCGGTTCTCACCCCGGTTAAGCGGAGCCTCCCCTCCCATGCAACAAGACCCTTAATCCCCACCGGTAGGTAGACGATGGAGAGAGCCACTGTGAGACCGATGAGCAGCCAGGAGTATGTGTCTAGTTGGAGAGTTGCAAGGAATCTCTGAGCAGCCTCCACCGAGTTGCTTGGCGGGAGCAGATAGGTGACTAAGCGACCTATCCAGGGCATCATTTGCCTTGGATAATACACGCCGATGAGTATCATTAGGAGGGGCCTCACTATGTTTAACACCCGCCAGTTCTCCCCCGTCGACCTGTATAGTAGTCCCATTACCAGCATCGACACCGGTATGAATGAAAGGGAGGCTAGCACTCCAATTAAGACAACTATTAACCCAGCTAGGATCCCTCCAAGCCCTTCGAGAACCGTGAACACGGGCATAACGCTTGTCGCACCAAGCAGCACCACGAGCGTTAAACGTGGCAAGGGTATAGCAATGTACCTGTACGCCCTGCTAACCGGTGAGAGAAGCACGTATGGAAGCGTACCCATCCAGTGATCGAAATCAGGGCGCCACATGAGATCATCGCTGACAGCCATAACGCTGAGCATGATGTAGCTCCCGGAGACATAGAATAAAACCGGGTCTACCCCGGTTTTCTCAGTGAAAGCGTTAAGTCCTCCAACACCATAACCCACTATAAGTATGAAGGCTGAGAGCATGTAGGGGTATGCTAAAAAGGACACTAATGCACTCTTCCTCCTGAGGACATCGCCGTAGACGAAGACGTACTCGGCTTTAACCACCTCCAACAAGCCCCTCAAGGCTCAGCCCTCCCCGTAAAATACATGAAGACATCCTCCAGGGTAGGCTCCTCAATCCTGAGGCTACTCACCCCGATACCTCTCCTGACCAGCTCTCTCAGCAACATGGTTGCATCGTCTTCAGGTGAGCTGGTCAGTAGCTTCAGGGTTAAACCATCGTCTTCGCTACTCTCGGCTACAGCATCCATGAAGCCGAGTTCCCTGAGTACAGCTGAGACCAGTGAGGGATCGCCTCTCACCTTCACGATAATAGTCCTCTTCCCCCCTATCTTATCCTTAAGCTCCCCCGGGGTCCCCTCGGCAATTATCCTGCCCTTATCTATGAGGAGTATCCTATCGCACACGATCTCGGCTTCAAACATGTTGTGAGTGGTATACAGTATTGTCTTACCATTCCTGGCCATTTCCCTAACAAGGCCCCTTATCTTTCTTGCTGAAGGAGGATCAAGGCCCAACGTGGGCTCGTCGAGAATCAACACTGGTGGGTCCCTTAGTAGGGCTCTCGCTAACCCGAGTCTAGCCTTCATCCCCAGGCTGTACTCCTCGAATAGCCTGTCCGATGCACCGAGCTTCTCCAACTCAAGTAGCCTAAGTAATTCATCGACACGGGCATCGGCCTCGGAGCCGTGTAACCCGTATAGTGCGGCAAAATACCTGAGGTTCTCCCTCCCGGTTAGCTTAGCGTAAAACCCTTTCTCAACACTGAACAACACGCCTATACTCCGTCTCACATCGTCTACGTTCTTCACGACATGGTACCCGTTGATCCATGCGTCCCCGCTATCCGGTATGAGTAGTGTGGCAAGGATCTTCACGGTGGTCGTCTTCCCGGCTCCATTGGGACCCAGGAGGCCTACCACTTCTCCTCGTGCAATCTTGAAGCTAACTCCTTTAAGTGCTTCAATGACTTGCACTGTGGATTTGAGGAGTCCTCTCCTCTCCCTGGTCTTATAGGTTTTCCTCAAATCCTCTGCGATAACCGTGTAGTTCCCCAACCCTTATGCCACCGCTTCATCAATACATTGATGCACCTTCAACTTTTTAGCGTTTAGGATTTAACCGCTTCGTTAAATGTCTCAGCATTAGCGTTGAAGCATGGTGGTAATGGTGGACAGGGTGCTACTGGTGTTTTACGCTGCATCACTGATGCTGGGGATCGTTGGCGGCGCATACTATGTGGTTTCAAGGAACGCCGTCTACATAGAGGTGGGACCCGACTACGCGTTCATGAGCCTCCTCGTAGCATCGGAGACCCTGCCCGGCTTCTTCTCCGTTGTAGGAGGCGTGCTTGGCGATATGCTTGGCAGGAGGAGAATGATAGTGCTCGGCGCGTTGTCATCCATACCGTTCATCATTGCCGGCATGGGCGGGGTTAGATCGCTTCCCTACCTTATCCTTATGTACGGCGTGTTGACAAGCATGGCATCGCCTAACGTGTACGGGGGGCTGCTGCACTACACGGGTTCATCGGGCTCCTCATACTCTTTGATTGCCGTGGCGGGCTCCATAGGGTGGGCTATAGGCGGAGTAATAGGGGGATACATGGCTGAAAGCCTCTCGTTTACAGCATGTATGACTGTGCTTGCAGCCATGGTATCAGCGAGCTATCTGGCTGTCTACGCAGCCTACCCGGGGAAGGTGACTTATCCTGGTGCAAGCCTCATGGAGGTTGTGGATGGTGCGGGAAGGGTTTGGCCTCTTTTCCTTGCCTCAGTGCTGTCGTTTACGGGTGTCAGGTTCTTCTTCAGCAACTATGTTCTAGCCTTGAGATCCATGCTCACCGATCCCGTAGTATATGGTCTAGTCGTGAACACTATACCTGCAATCACTGGTGCCGCCATATGGCCCATTATAGGCAGGGTCTCCGATAATAGGAACCCAGTGCTCCTCGCGATGATCGCTGTCGCCGAGTACGCGGTTCTCATAGCCGTCTTCCTAAACCTAGGGGACCCGGTGGTGGTCAGCGTGCTGTGGGCTATCCCAATATATCCATTGCTTGAGCAGGGATTAGTGATATCCATATCCAGGAAGCTACCGGGGAGACTTCAGTCGCTTGCCTCAGGCGTCTTCACAACGAGTCTCAGTGTGGCCGGGTTCGCAATACTGCTACTCGGCAGGGTGCTCGCAGACATTAATGCTATAGGCTGGTACTCGATCTCCATCCTCGCAGCCAGCCTGTCGCTGATGCTTGCTGGGCGGCTGATGGGCAGGCTCTAATTCTTCATCTTAAGGTATGCTTCAACAGCTGCATTTATTAATGGATGCATCACCGGTGAGTACGTTAGCAACGGGTGTGAGCCATGCTGCAACCCTATTATCAAGTCCTCAACCCTAAGGGAGCCCTGTATGGCTAGCGCTATAGAGTTAACGATCTCAGCAACCTCATTACAGCGCCCAGCCGCCTGACCCCCTATCAGCCTCCCATCCTCGAGGAAGAGGAGTTTAACCTGGATCTCGCAGCCACCGGGTAGCCATGCTGGATGCCTGTTGACGGCTCTCGCCTTACCCACTATGTATGAAATACCCTCATTCAAGGCATGGGACTCTATGTAGCCTGCCGCACCCATGACCACGCCGCCCACCCTCGTAACGGTGACAGGTATCCTCCCCATCCTCCCGGCACTCAGTGTCACACCCTTGATCGCCGATATGGCTCTACGTGCCTCCTCGCATGCCAGGGTAGCCAGCTTTATATCCCTTTGATCGCTGGTGAGGAAGTCGCGTTTCTCAACACAGTCTCCTGCAGCATATATGTAGGGCTTGCTCGTCCTCATGTAGTCGTTGACGACTATGCCGCGCCCCCGGATTTCAAGGCCAGCTCTGGACGCGAGCTCAGTGTTCGGGACCCATGTGGGGACGATGACGACTACATCGGCCTTAACGACTTCCCCGTTGTCTAATTCCACTTCTTCGACTCTCCCATGGCCGTGTATGCGTTTAACCCTTGTATTGGAATATATGGTGACTCCCTTAGCCTCAAGCTCCCTTTCAGCTAGCTCCGCAAACTCCTCGTCGAAGTACCTTGAGAGAATATACTTCCTCCTTGACACTATGGTTACATACCTCTTAACATGATCCGTTAACCCTGGGATGCCGCTCAGGGCGTCAGCCAGCTCAGCTGTTGTGAGACCGCTGCCCACGAGGACGACCCTGACCCCGTCACGGTTAACTGCTTCCCTAAGCTCTGCTACCTCCCTATACTCCTTGCCGAGGACGTAGACTCCTTTGAGGTCTACTCCTTCAGCCATGTAGGCCTCCGGCCTTGAGCCCGTGGCTATCACTAGGTTGTCGAAGCGTATCTCTTCCCCGCCACGTGTTCTCGCAACCCTTTCCTCCGTGTCTATGTCTACGACCTCGTCAACAAGTATCTCGACACCTAGACTGGAGGCATAGCTGTATGGCATCAGGTAGTCGTCGAGAGGTCTGTTGCCGGCTATAGCGTAGGGTAGTGCGCATACTATGGGTGATTTATCGGTTTTCGTAACCATCAACACCTTTGAGTCGCGGTAAAGGATCTTAGCGGTGATAGCGGCGGTGAAGCCGGCGGCACCGCCCCCGATTACCAATATATCGTATCGTCTAACCATGTTAGGTGCACCATATGACCCTATATCGGTAGCAACTATTTATATTAGTAAATACTCTACAGTCGCCTCACACCCTGCTCCAAGCCCGCCTACTACTCCTCTAGGAGCTCCCTGAGGTTTTCAGGTATAGAGGCCTCCTTAACGGGTTCATCCTCATAGAGCTTATCGCGTAGGGCTTCAAGTTGTTCAACAGGCTTACCCATGTATTCGGCCGCGGTTTTCATTGAAGCCCCCTTAACTGAGGCGTGGTCTACTGCCTCAGCCATCCGGCTTCCGTACTTGAGGTCCCTGAGGAGATGGTGGTCGACTATTATCTCTTTCACGCCGGCGTCAATGATCCTCTTTAAGTTGGCGATGCTTGCCTGAAGGCTTTTCATCGAGTACCTGTAGCCAAGCATATAGGTTAGTGGGCCGTCCGCCACGAGAATCCTAGGCTTTTCTTCGAGTATGAAGCCGACGTGTTCGTCGAGGCAGGGTCCTTCGACATCGCTCGTGTAGAGGAAGGATTCCCTCCCGCGCTTCACGCTTACTTCGACAACGTATCCAAGCTTATTGCTTGGACCATGGGGAACCGCACTACTCATCCGTATAACGGTGTCGCCGAACCTGGCTTCGCTTCCTTCTGCTACATGTATCTCCCGTGCAACGGGCTCGATGAGCTTGATGAACCTCGCTGCCCTGGCTCTCTGACTAGCATTGATGTTGTTCTGGGGATCCTTGATGTAGACTACTTTGTCACGGTATATCTCGATTGGAATGAGGAAGCCTGGATCGTGGTGGTCGTAGTGGTAGTGTGTGATGATTATTACATCCGCCCTGTACGCTTTACCCTCTATCTCCTTCCCGGCTTGAATCAACCTGTCTATCTCCCTTGGATGAGGCGGCAGCCCGTAGCGTTTAGGTGCTAGTGAGACAGCTGGGTCTATATGTATCTTAACGTCCTTGGTTGACACGAATGTCGACATGGATCTAACTCCCATGCTGTCGAACGCGAGGAGCTCGATGCGCACGCGGCTTCACTCCCCAATGATCATGATATCATGAAACCCGAGTAAATAAGCGTTAGCCCTCGGTCAGCTTTCTGAGAATGGATAGCGATGTAGATAGGAGGGTTAACCCGATCAAGAGCGAGAGCAGTGAGGGTAGAGCCCTATCTATGTAGAGTAGCCAGACTGATACCACCAGGAAGAAGATGGATGCCGCCAGCAGACCTATGAAAGCCGCCTTCACGAGACTACCCGTCATCCCTTTCCACCGTCATCGCCGAGCCTGCAGCAATTATAGCTGTATCTAAGCTGTAGCTAAATAATTGTTAATGCGAGAGAGTATGCGAGCGATGCAACCAGTAGCAGCCTGCTGTGGAATGGCTGCCTCCTATAGTACACTGCTAACCCTAGGAGGGCCAGGTAGACTATGATGTATGCATGTATCTCCATGTAGAGTTGGATTGCTAGGAGGAGTGAGGAGGCGAGCGAGATCCTCCATAAGTTGTCCTCAATGCTTCCAGCGTCATGCTCCAGTAGCCTACCCATCCATGCCACAGGGGGTTCAGTCATGTAGAGGCTTATTGACGCGGTGAAGAACGTGGTTAGGAAGATCACGCTTGAAACCCATGGATCTAGTCCCGGCAGGGTGTTTGAGCCCAGTAGTAGCACTACTGCTGAACCATAGAGGAGGAAGAATAAGGGGAGAGATGAAAACTCCAGGAGTAGTCTAGCAGCATGGAAGCCGGGGGATCTGGTCCTGTAGATGTAGTTAATGCTCCTGGCCACGACTAGTAGTAGTGGTGCAATCGTTATCGAGGGATCCGGCTGTGTAATCGATGAGAGGAGCGGTATAGCCAAGGCTATCAGCGGCGTGAGATCCAAGCCTAGCAGGATGTCCACAGCTAGAAGCACAGGGTACACTATTAGAATGATGAGCATCCACGTCACTCATGCACCACCCTTAAATCCTCCTCAGCCACCATAAGGATCACCCCGGCTTCATCCATGAGTCTGACGGCCAGCTCCCCTATATCATCCATGGTTAGCCCAGCCGCCTCGTATTCGAATCTAGGGGCTACTACAAGGGTTCTCCCCGGGGAGATAGCTGCCAGCTCCCCAAGGGATTCAACGCCCTCATTCAGAATCGACAACGGGTTCGCGACAACTAGGACAGCATCATACCTTCTGCCCTCCCCATATGCGGCTAGAACCTGTCTAACAGTGGATAATGGGATCTCGCAGCCCTCACCCGCCTTCAAGGTACTCAGTAAAGCGTGGAGGGATGCATCAGCGTCTCCGCCGGCGTTCAAGTATACCTTGGGCGATTGCTCAGTACACACGGCTAGATCCACGGTGACACCTAGGCCTGAAAGCTCCTTGAGCAGGGATCTAGCCAGCCTCAGCTGTATGTGGGCAAGCGTGTTGACCCCGGTGCCTATTCCCCAGAGCTCTTTTCTCACATCGATCACGAGGAGCACAACGGGCTTCACCTCACCGTAATCCTCCCTCACAAGCAACCTACCTGTTTTAGCGTAATGCTTCCACAGGATCCTCCTGGTGTCATCGCCTGGCGTATACTCCCTTATATCGGCTAAGTCGTATTCACCGCTAAGGGCAAGCCCTCTTGCATGGATCCCGGTGATCCTCTCAATGCTCCTAAAGGTTTCACTAATCCTGGTGTACAATGGTTGGGCAGTTATGGATAGCCTTGCCTCGACTAATAGATCCTCGTAGAAGAAAGCCAATGGGTCTGTGAACACTAACCGGATCCTTGAGAAATCTATCCTGCCGGGTGCAAGGATCTTGGCGCCATAGCTCACCTTGGTCCTGGAGTATGCTGGAATAAATACTGTGAACACTGGTTTCCCCTTCACACTGGTGTAGACGGGTTTCTCATCGATCACCAGGAGCCTTGGAATACTCTTACCACTACTGTTCTCTATCTCTATCTCCAAGTCAACCTCTTCGAGTTCCATAACGCTTCTACTCGATGCCCCCCTTGAGACACGTATCCTACTGATCCTTGCGGATGCATCTTTGAATAAGCGGTACTCGTTGAGGAGTACGAGCATGAGGAATAGGGAAAGCATGTAGAGTAACGGGTTCGCCGAGGCAATAGAGTAAAGTGTTGAAAGGGCTACTGCTGCAGTATACGCCACCCCGGCACCCGTGATCTTCAAGGAGGTTCCACCTTATCCAGCACCTCATCGATTATGGACTCCGGGGTTAGCTTTGACAACCTGGCCTCGCTTCTAAGGATCACTCTATGGGAGAGAGCGGCGTGTGCAACCTGCTTCACGTCGTCCGGGGTCACATAGCTCCTCCCATGTATCAGTGCAAGGCTCCTGGAGAGGAGTAGGAGTGCTATCGCACCCCTGGGCGACGCGCCAAGCTTAACCATCGGGTGCCTCCTCGTGGCCTCCACTATTCCCGCGATGTATTTAAGCACGTTTTCATCCACATATATTTTCTTGGATAAACCTGTTAACTCGATCACCGTGTTCCTGTCGAGCACTGGTTTAAGGTCGTCGAGAACACTTATATCGTCATACTTCTTCAACATCTCAACAGTCTCCTCTATTGATGGATACCCTATGACGATGCGTGCCAGGAACCTGTCGACCTGTGCCTCAGGCAATGGGAACGTTCCCTCCGTCTCCACCGGGTTCATGGTTGCTATAACGAGGAATGGCTCCGGCAACCTATAGGTGACGCCCTCAACTGTAACCTGCCTCTCCTGCATGGCCTCCAGGAGGGCTGCCTGTGTTTTAGGTGGTGCCCTGTTAACCTCGTCGAACAAGAGGATGTTGGTGAAGACGGGTCCCTTTCTAAACATGAAGCCTCCTGTGGCCGGATCATATATGTTAACCCCTAGTATGTCTGAGGGAAGGAGATCCGGGGTGGCTTGAATCCTCTTGAAGTCTAATCCCAGGGTGACTGCCAGCGTTTTAGCCAGCAGTGTCTTAGCTGTTCCAGGTACGCCCTCGAGGAGCACATGTCCCTGGGAGAAGAGGGTTGCAAGTATTAGCTGGATCTCTCTGCTTTTACCGATGATCTTTCTCTGTATGTTGCTGACGCAGCTATCCATTAGAAGCTTGTATCGTTCCACCTCGCTTCTTCCCAGTTCCCCGCGGCCCATATCGTGCAGTCCTCCATGCATTGGTCGAATATGTTGTTGATGACTAATATTTCCTGCCACGGATAACCGGGGATCCGAACTCGAGGAGTATGATGGCGAGGGTTACTGCAATGACTATGATTATAAGGGTAGTCCTTTGCACGGGGTTACTCCAATACATGGATTGAGTAAGGCTTGTGGCCAGCGTGGTGAAGCCTTTGATGTAATTGATCACGGACTGCGTTGAAGAATACGAGTAGAGTCTGTTTCCCTCGTAGAAGACAAGGTTTCTCCCAGCTGTCACGGCGTCAAGGAAGAACTTGTTACCGTATGTAGGGCTCTTCGATAAAACCTCGTTGATGACTAGGCTGGAGTCGCCTATAACTACTATTTCTCCACCCCCGATCCTACGGCTTAAACCCGTTACAACGCCTCCGACCCGGCAGAGGACCTCGTGCCTACTGGTAGAATACACTTCGGCATACACATTGAACACCACCCTTATGCTCGCGTTGCCAACATTGCAGACCCCGACTGCCACCTCCTGGATGACCCGTCCACTTCCAGCATGTATCTCGAAGCCCTCTAGCAGCATCTGGGAATTCGGGGATTCATCCATGACTACGAGTAGCCCGCCCTCCTCCACCCAGTGAGCGAGGGTAGGAGACCACTCGAGAGAGGTGTCGGGTCCCACGACTAATAGGGCATGGTTCCTCGGCGTGTACTTTTCGACCTCGCTAAAGGAGTATATGGCGTTTACCCTTCTCTCAAGTGACTCCATGCCGGTGAAAATCGTGAGGCCGCCCGGCATATTGTTGTAGATTGAGGGTGGGTCGCCTACGAGTCCCCGGCTCATCTGCGTGTTAGAGTACCCGATCATCAGTAGCGATAGCACTAGGACTCCGAGCCAGTAAGCCTTGGACATGTCATCCAGCCTCCTCGGTGAGCCTCGCTGCATCCAGGGCGTCCTCTCTATCCATGGCGCCGTAGACCACGTCCTCGTAGACTTCTGCAAACCTCTTAAGGATTCCCGACATCCTTAGGCGTGCCAGCTCCCTTGGTGTGCATGTAGTGCACCCATACTTTTCCCTGAGCCTCTTCAGGATTCTCCAAAGTATCTCTTTAACCCCGGTGTAATGGTACGCTAATCGTAGATCCTGCCTCTGGGCATATGAGACTCTGAACATGGTTGAACCCTGCGGGATCCGCGTCGGTGAAAGCGTGAATACAAGTAGCACTACTAGGATTACTGAGGCCGCGACAAGCAGCGGTATAACTATGCTGGGCTGTAGGAGGCTGTGGGATGCTGCCCATGAACCAGCTACTGGCGTATATGTGAGGCTTTCATTGGCTCCATGCTGGGGGCTTTCACCAGGCGGGCCAATCGGCTCCGGTAAAGGTATGTATCTCAGTACACCCAGGCTTCCCCACCGTTTCCACTAGATTTATTATGTCTGCTCAAGCGACATAATATATCTTGCACACAGCATGATGGTGACCCTATGTGAGAACCATAGCGGTCGCTGCCTACAGCGGCCAGCCGGATCCCCGGCAGACCGATAGTGCAAGAATGTTCATCGAGGAGATCTGCAGGTGTAGCAACGGGGATTTAGCCGTAGCTGTAGGAGGCTACTGGGGCTTGATGAGGATTATCGTCGACGCAGCGCTCACATGTGGTTTAAAGGTGCTGATATACCCGTATGCTGAGATGGAGGGACTCCACTACCCTGAGAAGGCAGTGGTAGTCAAGACAGGGCTAACTCCAGAGGCACGCAGCATACCATTGGTTAGGAGCAGTGATGCACTAGTGGCTCTTGGAGGAGGCGTCGGCACGATGATCGAGGTTATGCTTGCATATAGCATGGGTAAACCAGTATACCTGCTGAGAAACGGGTTCCCCTCGGATAGGCTTGAGGTGCTTGCACCCTACATCGATGAAAGAAAGCTGGCGGAGCTAAAGATATACGGTGACCCCGTGGCCCTTGCAAGGGATGTATGCAGGCTTCTCCACACCTCTGAGTTCAAGGACGCAGTGGTTATCCATGGATAGGCTTTTATTGCTTAACCCCTATAGTTTCAAAGGGATTCAACCAGCTGTCAAGGTGTGGATGGATTGGTTTTCCAGAACCAGGTTGTAAAAGAGATCCTTGAAAAGTACAGGGTTATATGGGCTATAGGCCACGCTGGCTCCCTGATGAGCTGGGATAGTGAAACATATATGCCTGAGGAAGGCTACAGGGATAGAGCCGTGGCTAGAGCCGAGTTAGAGGTTCTCTCGCAGCAACTAACGCTGAGACCAGAGTTCATCGGACTCGTTGAGAAGGCTGAGAAGGAGGAGGGTTTAAACGACTATGAGAGAGGAGTTGTGAGAGTCCTTAAGAGGTCGATAAGAATAGCTCGTTCACTCCCTCCGTGGCTGGTTGCCGAGATGGCTAAGACAACGCAGGAAGCCATGGTGGCCTGGAGGGAGGCTAAAGCCAGGAACGACTTCGAGAAGTTTAAACCCTACCTGGAGAAAATATTTGATCTAAGCAGGAAGACAGCCGACTTCCTAGGGTGGAGGGAGCACCCTTACGACGCCCTGCTGGACCTCTACGAGGAGGGGTTGACCACAAGGGATGTTGACGCAATCCTTACAAGGCTGAGAAGCGACTTGAAGACACTCATAGAGAAAGTGGCCTCCGAGTCCAGGTTCCCGAGGAGCCACCCCCTTGAATCAGTGAAATATGATCAGGGGAGGATGGAGATCGTCAACAAGAAGATACTGGAGATGCTGGGATACCCTCTCGGCAAGAGGGCTAGGCTGGATGTCTCAGCACACCCGTTCACAATAGATATGGGTATACACGACGTGAGGATAACTACGAGGTATGAGGGAGTGGATTTCAAGAGAACAATGTACAGTGTCCTACATGAGTATGGCCACGCATTATACCAGTTACAAATAGATCCAGCACTAGCCTACACACCTATAGGCACAGGCGTAAGCCTCGGCATACATGAGAGTCAGAGCAGGTTCTGGGAGAACATTATTGGCAGGAGCAGGGAGTTCACCGAGGTAGTATACCCGTTGCTGAAAGAACACCTCGACTTCATACAGGGCTACACGGTTGAAGACCTATACCTATACTTCAACACGGTACGCCCCAGCCTCATAAGGGTCGATGCAGATGAAGTAACATACAACATGCACATAGTGCTCAGGGCGCAGTTAGAGAAGCTGGTGATCGGGGGCGAGGTCAAGGTCTCAGAGCTACCGGAGCTCTGGAGTCAGATGATGGATGAGTTGCTGGGAGTTAAACCGAAGACCTACAGCGAGGGAATACTACAGGATATACACTGGAGCATGGGGAGCATAGGGTACTTCCCAACCTACACGTTGGGCAACCTCGTGGCTGCACAGATAAGACACGTGATCTCGGGAAGCATGGATCTAAGGGAGGCTATATCTAGCAAGAGGTTCAACGACATTCAGGAATGGCTGCGTGAAAGGATACACAGGTGGGGTGCGACATACCCCCCGAAGGAGCTGCTTAGAAGGATGATCGGTGAAGAGTACAATCCCGAATACTTCATAAAGTACATAAGGGAGAAATACCTCGGCATGTAACCAGTTTTTCCCGCATCTGGAGTCCACAATCATGGGTGGTAGTCGTGTACACTGACCTCAAGGCTAGAATAGTTGAGGTCGCGAGGTATCTTGAGGAACACGGGTTAAACCACGGTAGATCGGGGAATATAAGCCTTAGGATACCGGGCGTGAACCACGTGCTCATAACCCCTAGTGGGCTGGTTAAGTCCCGTCTGAGTAGCGAGGACATAGTAGTGGTCGATGTAAACGGCTCCATAGTTGAGGGGCATAGGAAGCCATCATCGGAGGTAAACCTTCACCTAGCAATATATAGGGCTAGGGGAGACGTCAACGCTGTGATACATGCACACACAGTATACGCTACAGCACTCGCCGTAGCGAGAAGACCTCTCCCCCCTGTAATCGAAGAGGCAATACTGGTGATCGGGGGCGAGGTCAAGGTAGCAGAG
This sequence comes from Desulfurococcus mucosus DSM 2162, assembly GCF_000186365.1. Classification (NCBI taxonomy): domain Archaea; kingdom Thermoproteati; phylum Thermoproteota; class Thermoprotei; order Desulfurococcales; family Desulfurococcaceae; genus Desulfurococcus; species Desulfurococcus mucosus. The sequence goes on along the minus strand of NC_014961.1, from coordinate 623,952 downwards.
TTCGCGCCCTACGGCACTCTTCAGCTAGCTGAGAACGTCGTCAAGGCCCTGGAGGGACGTAAGGCAGCCCTCTTAGCGAACCATGGTGTTGTAGCCGTTGGTGAAAGCCTCGAGGAGGCCCTGGAGGTGCTTGTCTCACTCGAAAGGCTTTCACAGGTATACCTGCTCTCAGAGATACTCACCGGGGGGAAAACCCCTCTACTGCCTCCTGAAGCCGTCTCCAGGCTCTTGGGGAAGTAGTCATGTGTATCCTTAGCTTAACTAGCCTGCGAGAAGCAGGAAGGGCGTGTAGACAAGTATGTTCACAGCTGTGATTACAGCGCCTGTCCTCAGGAACTCTATGAAGGATATGGTTTTACCATACCTGCTTTCAAGAACCTCAAGGATTATTATGTTGGATGCTGCACCGAGAAGCGTGAGGTTACCGGCTATCGTACTACCCATGGCTAGTGTGAGCCATGGAGATGCCTCTACACCTGTATACCCCATGGACTTCATGTAGTTTATGAATAGCTTGACGAATGGGACATTGCTGAGCAGCTGGCTGAGAAGCAGTGATACCGTGATCAGCTCAATGTATTCTAAGACACGGCTGCCCGGTACCCTCGGCATGAAGAGCGAAAGCCATGATTGAATCACCCCGCTTCTCCAGATGCCATCCATCGTGATGAACATCGTTATGAAGAAGACTATGGTGCCCCAGTCCACCCTGCTAAGGGTCTTCCTCGGGTTGGATGAGAGTATGTATGCAAGCGACGCTGTAACGAAGGGTATGAAGCCCCTGTGCTCTACGAGTCTAATCCCCATTAGCTCCAGTACATCGTTAGCTACGAGCAGTATAACGGTGACTGTGAAGAAGAACCCAGCTATAAGGGCGTCTCGACGGTTCCTCAGATGCTCCTCGGGTACAGCTATGAAGCCCCTGAGCCCCCTGTTCCCCACGCCGTACATCTTCATAACTATCAGTGGGGTTAACACGAGGTTTACGAGCGTTGGGATCGAGAGGATGGTTACGAACCTTATGAAGGGGGCTGTTAAACCGGACTCTATCGCTATGAGGAGGTTCTGCGGGTTCCCCATGGGCGTCATGGTGGAGCCTATTGTAACAGAGAATGCCAGCACCAGGAATAATGGCAGGGGATCGGTGCCCGTTATCTTCGCCATACTGTACACTACGGGGGGTCCCATTAAAGCTACAGTATCGTTCACAGCGAATGCGGAGAGTAATCCCAGTACCAGTGAGGTTGCTATGAAGACCTCGCGTGTATCCCTCGCCTTGGATACTAGTTTAACGGCTATGAGGCTCAGCAACCCGCTCTCGTCAGCTAAGCCAACTAGGCTGAACATTCCTATGAGGAAGAGTATGACGTCTAGGTCTATTGAATACCCCATCTCGTTGAATGGTTCCAGCCCCGTTATAACTGTGAGGGTTGATGCCGCAGCCATTATCGCCCATACAGGTATACTCGGCTTCCTCGATCTTACTATGAGTCCTCCAATGATCCATGCCAGTATCAGCAGGGCTATTAGCTGGCCGGTGGTCAACATGCCTCACCAGCTTCATGTGGTTAGACGGGTGGCGTCTTATTAATGCTATAGTCTCTCGACACGTGTGTCAACTACGCTGTTTGAGAGGCTGACTAAGGCATAGTATCCCCGCATGAAGGGACCGGGGTGGATCACGGTTGTTTTCCCGGCTCTAACCCATCCCGAGTGCTCGTGCACGTGTCCCGTCACCCATAGAAGTGGTTGCACACTATACAGGAATTCCCTGAATGCCTCCGACCCGATGTTGACGCCGTTGACTTCATCGAAAAAGCCCTTTATTGGTTGATGAGTCACCATCACCAGCCTCCCTGGATCATGGGCCTTGGCGTTCTCGAGGAGGCGTTTAAAGTCGTTTTCACCGTACTCGATCCACGTGTTGAACGGTGAGATCCCGCCGCCTCCCACACCGTAGAACACGTAGTCTCCGTGCACAACGTGCCTGCCATGTATGTTAACTATGTCGCCAGCGGACTCTGCATCCGTGGTCAGCCTGGGGTCGTCGCAGTTGCCCGGCACGTAGAAGACCGGTGTACCGATGGATTCCCTTATCTCCCTCAGTATTTTGACGGCGGCTTCAACGGGCTTAAAGTATGTGATGTCGCCGGCGAGGAGCACGAGGTCTACTCCTCCAAGCTCTCTGACCCTGCGTGCAAGCCTCGGGAGGCTCCTCGTCCTCTCGTGGATATCGGAGAGCACGAGCACCCTGATCAAGCAGCCTACACCATTTAAACGTCTCAGAGGATATTGATTCGCGTATGGGTTTATCAATGGTTTCAGGGTGCAAGCATGGCGAAATGCAGTGTATGCGGGAGGCCAGCAGTATACGTGAACCCGGTTAACGGGAAGGCTTACTGTAGGGTTCATTTCATAGAGTACTTCGAGAAGAAGGTGAAGAAGACTATCAGGAAGTACGAGATGCTCGGGGAAAGAGAACACATAATAGTAGCGGTGAGCGGTGGGAAGGATTCAATGGCACTCCTCCATTTCCTTAGAAAGCTGTCGAGGAAAATCCCCGGCTGGCGCATAACAGCCGTACTCGTTGATGAAGGGATAAGCGGGTACAGGGAGAAAACCATTAGGAACCTTGCCAAGTACGCTGAGGAGAACGGCGTCGAATACCGTGTAGCAAGCTTCAAGGAATACATTGGTGCAACACTCGATGAGATAGTGGAGAAAGGTAGGTCGAGGGGGCTACCATACCTTCCATGCAGTTACTGCGGGGTCTTCAGAAGATACGTGCTCAACAAGGCTGCCAGGGAGCTCGGGGGCACTGTTATCGCGACAGCACATAACATGGATGACGTGGTGCAGACATTCATAATGAACCTGGCGTCGAACAGTGTTGACAAGATATATAGGCTTACACCTGTCACGGGTAATGGGGAAGGCGGGTTCATCAGGAGGGTTAAACCATTCTACATGGTTCTAGAGAAAGAGTCAGCCCTCTATGCGTTGCTGAACAACCTGGTTGAACCAGAATACGTTCAGTGCCCTTACGCCCACTACAATATAAGATTCACCATTAGGAGGATGATAAATGAGCTCGAAGACAAGTATCCAGGAGTTAAATACGGCTTAGTGAACAGCCTCCTATCGCTTACAAGGGATCGGCAGCCAAGCAGCACCAGGGGGTACATCTGCGAGATATGTGGAGAACCTTCTTCCCACCGTGTATGTAGGGCATGCCTCTACAGGTTTGAAACGGGCTTGATGAGCGATGTGGAGGCTGCCAGGGTCATCAAGCTACTTGGAGAGGACCCCGAGCTCAGGAGGCTAGTGCACCTTGGAGAAAAGCCATCCGGGTAGAGGTTCGCCGGCTACTCGTATCTCAACGCGACGGCTGGCGGTATCTTCATTGCACGGTAGGCGGGGAACACTGATCCAAGGATACCTGTGAGTATGGTCAGCGACACGGTCTCGGCCAGTAGCTCCAGGGTGATCTTCGGTGAAGCCTGAATGCTTAATGTAAAGGCTCCGCCGCTCGATATTGTTAACCCCCTTGAAGACAGTACATGTGCCCCGATGGCCCCGGTTGAGAGGCCGATAACGCATCCGATGAGGCTCATTAGCACGCCCTCCATTATTATGAGTACGAGTACCTCTCTATCCTTGAATCCAAGTGCCTTCATTACGCCTATCTCCCTTGTTCTCTCCACGACACTTGTTATCATGGTTGAAGCCGTGCCGGCCACGGCTACAGCGAAAGCTGATAATGTTGCCGCAAAAGTTATGAAGTTCACAGCGGAGACTATGCTGGAGGCTATCCTTGCAATAGCAAGGAAGGAGATAACGTCGACTTTCCCCCCGTACATCTCCTTTATCTTCTCTGATACGGCGTCAACTCTATCAGGGGACTCGGCGAGCAGCAGGATCCCGCTCCAGTCTTTCACGCCGAGCATCTTGCTAACGGTCTCCATGGACACGAAGATGGTTTGATCAGGGTTTAGGAAGGCTGCCCCGCCATACTTGCTCAGGATGCCTGAGACTGCTACACTCAGCCTCTTCACCTGTATCTTCCCGCCTGGCTGAACCTGGTACACTGTGATCGCGACTACATCCCCTAGATCGTATTCTCGCTCACCATTGTCGTTGAACGCTATCCTGTACCCTACCAGTGCCTTACCGATATCGCTTCGTGACGGCGGGTTCCCCTCCATTACGGTGAGGCTTGTCAGAGCCTTCAGTATGAACTCCGCGTCAACACCGTAGATGAACACGGTTTTCCTCTCTCCCCCGACATATATTTCACCCTGGGTGGAGTAGAATGGTGAGGCGTCGACCACGCCTTCAATGCTTCTGAGCGTGTCGAGGTCTTCCTGGGTTAGCTTGTAATCCCTGGACGGTGTAACCACTATGAGGTTCTGTCCTAGGCCCATTATGCTGTTAACTATGAAGTCACCGTAACCAGATGTAACGCTCCCTATGGTGATCAGGGCCATTGGCCCTATGGCTATGCCTATGATTGTTAGAATAGCTCTCAGCTTCTTCTCGGAGAGGGTTTTAACGCTGAGCCTGAGTATGTCGCTGGCGAGCATTTCAACCAGCCACTGCTCTATGTCTACTAACATACTTGTGAAGCATGTAGAATACGGCTGCCAGGAATACTACAACAGCCACCACTATGACTATATAGTATTCACTGAGGCCGCCGGCCTGCGGCTGTGTCACGGTTACCGTCTGCTCAATGTACTGGACTGGTATAGTGTAGCTTAAAGTGTAGAGCGTGTTGTACTCATCCCTGAACTCCAATACCACGGTGCAGTTCTCAAGGTATCTAGCGGGGTAAAGGTCTATTCTGAAGGGTGTTTGAGATGACGGGTCTACGTCCCCTATGAACGAGTACCCGCTGGATCCACCGTAGTAAGCCTTCACAAGCAGGCTTCTAGCCTGTGCAAGGCCCTTGTTGAGTACTATGCCGTTGATGCTCAGCCTCCCCCCTACATACTTGGCTGTGGTGTCAGGCGTTAACTCTAGGCTTATGAACGGCTTTACAATGGCTGAGAGGGTTGTGTTAAGCGATCTAGTGTAGCCGTATGCATCACGGTAGAACAGTGAAACCGTGAAGACGGCTGAGGAAGGGGAGGCGGAGACGCCCCCACCTATGCTCAGGGAGACCGGGTTGTAGACAACCTCATACCTCAGCCTTGCAGCAGAGTTGCCTGGCAGGCTCTCAATGTATTTCACGGCTCCCTGGGGTATCACGTTATTGGAGGCCGGTATCAGGGCCACATACACATTGTATACTGATGCATTGTACTCGTTGACTACTTCAACCTCCAACATGCTTGAGCCGTTCGTGAAGTAAATGAGGGGTGACACCGGGCGCACGGTGAGCAGCGGTGGCTGGTAGTCTAGTTGCAGCTGTAGGGTCGAGTTAACGCTGTAGACGTATCCCCAGTGATCCGTGAATGATAGAGTGAAGGGTACACTGTATACGCCGGCTGAGGCGTTCAACACATGGAGTCTAACGATGAAGACCATTAGATCACCCCTCTGCGCCCCCGTGGATCGCTGGCCCTGTGCAACCTGGAGAAGGGTTGACACATCTATCCCTTGAATAGGTAGGGAGAGCTGCTGGCTCGGTATAGTGGCAGTTGGGGTTGCAACAGCTATTCCAGTATTGCTTGATGCATCCAGGAAGCCGGGCGGCAGGTAGAGTGTGAGAACGGGGTTTGAAAGCGATGGGAATCCATTGTTCCTCACAACCACCATGTAGCTTAACCCTCTTCCCTCCTCCATGGGTGCGCTCCCAACCCATCCAGTCTTCACTACTTCCACAGTGTTGCCGGGTTCGCTGACCACGAAGGCCACTGGCTCCCTGAAGCTCCTCCTATATCCTCCCCCAGCGTATTGAACATAGTAGTCTACGTATAGGTACCCTGTGTAGGAGCCGGGGACCCCGCATAGTGCATCAACCACGTAGCTCACAGTAGTGGTCTGCAGACTGTTCAAGGGGCCTGAAACATACACTGTTCTACTGGAGCCCTCGTGAAGCACTATGCATGAGGGCGTTTCAACTGAGACCCACATGGAGTACACGGGGTATGGCTCCAAGTTGGCCAGGGTCACCGTGTATACTGCTCCCTTCTCCCCAGGGTAAACCGGGTTGCCCGCACTCCACCCTGAGGATGCCACTGTGACTCCCCCGCCGGCTCCATAGCTTGGGAGGATGAGTGTAAAGCTCATGGATTCATTTAGCTGTAGCCTGGTGTTGAACGCGTTGACTATGAACCGTGCAGTAACATTGAATGTTTTCAAGCCGGGTTGAGCCCTGGAGAGGTTTAAGTAGAATACAGCCGTGCATGTGGCACCCGGTGCGAGTGCAGCCGTGCATGTAGCGTTACCTGTGAGCGGTATGAGATCACCTGGGGCATTAAGCTCCAGGATCACATTGGACGCCTGGTAAACCCCCGTATTGGCTACTTCCACTGTTAGCCCGGCTCTCGGGTTACCGGGGTATACATATATCGGTGTCCCCTCACCCCAGTAGTAATTGACCAGCACCAGCCTAGGCTTCCACTCCTCTACGCTCCCCGTGCTCGATACTCTTAGAGCTATGGTGAACGAGAGTTCAATGTACCTGACTGAGCCGTCACTATTGGAGAGGAAACCCTTCAGTGTCATAGTGGCTGCATAGACTCCGGGGGCAGCGTCAGGGGCTACATCTATATTGTTGAACACTACCTCCGTCAGAGAGTATTGGTTTACAACTATGTTTCTCGAGAAGACCTCTCGAGGCCTGAAGACAGCTGGCAGCTCGAGGACTGCGTCAGCATCCCTTATGGTGAAGCCCTCACTATTCAACAGTGTCACAGTGAGGCCTAGACCCGTGGAGCCCGGATACGCCTCTATGCTTGTCCATGATACATTGCTCACCGCTATCCTCGCCCTGGATAGATCCTGCAGCGGTATGGCCAGTCTCGCTACATATGTAGCCGGGTACCATGACTGATCCCTGTTCACCATGCACGCTATCTCGACGCGTGCCTCAACAGTGTCAGCATTGCTAGCTATGTTTAAACCGGTGACCCGGAGCTCTACGACATCCATATATGAAACAGTGCCTTCAACCCCCTGTACAATAGTACTGGTTCCATTCCCCGCTGCAGCGTTCACCAGCTCTGTTCTCAAGTAGAGTATTCTCACAGCACCGGGCTCAAGTGATTGAAGCATGAGCCTGATGCCAGTGTTGTTTAAGCCAGGCAACGGGTATTGGGCTGTAAGCGAGTAGTCAAGGACTCTTAAATCCACTTGTGGCGGTGCGTCAACCCCGATCTGGAACGATAGCTCGGCGCTCTCCCTATATGTTACTCCATCACTTGTTGAGAGCCCTGCTGAAACCTTCAGTACAGCGGTGTAAACCCCTGGCGGGGTATACGGTTTAATCTGTATGTTGCTGAACACTATTGAGGCTGTATCACCGTAGTCAATGTTCCCCGTGTAGGAGGAGTTGACTTCCCGCGGCGTGAAGTAGTCCCCGGGGAGCTCTAATGTTAGATCCATGGATGTCACTGATGAATTCCCCTTGTTCACCAGCTTCACGTAGAGGCTCACAGGGTTCGAGCCAGCGTAGCCGTAGGGCGTGAAATACGCTTCCTCCACTTCGATTGCCAGCGGTGGATAGGGTGAAACATTAACCCAGACCTGTGTAACATAGTATTCCACTACTCCTCCAACATAATACGAGACGTTCAGGGTGAACGGGTATCCTCCAGGGTTAACGTTGCTTGCCACATCCACTGTGAAAGAGTAGCGGGCTATGTCGCCAGGGGAGATCACATGGATGTATGTGCCGTTAGGGTACATTGCACTACTGCACCCTGATCCCCTTGCCGTGAAGCCGTCGGGCAGCACTAGGCAGGCGTAGGGGGATGTCGCACTGGTTGAACCCATGTATCTGAGGTCAACGGTTAGCTGTGTTGCCTGGCTGCCAGGGTAGATGTCTCCCCCGCTCCTGGATCTATAGGAGTATCCTTCAAGGTTCCAATCACCTGTCTGGGGATTGACAGGGGTGAGCTGTATGAGGGAGCCCGCTATTAGCACTAGTAGTAGTATGCGGGTTGCAAGGATCGGTGTTTTCAAAGCAACCACCTCTACTGGTAACTCACATTGTTCTTAAAATACATTTCTCAGGGTTCGGGTCCTCGACGGATTTAATGACTCCATCCCTCAGTAACAGTATCTTCCTGGTGCAGTTAGCTATCTCGGGGTCGTGTGTAACTATTATGGTTGTCAACCCTGCATTGTTCAACTTTATGAAGGTCTCCATCACTAGTTTAGCGGATGCCCTGTCAAGGTTCCCCGTCGGCTCATCAGCTAGAATGATCTCGGGTTCACCCACTATAGCCCTTGCTATGGCCACCCTCTGCTGCTGGCCACCGCTCAACTGGTTGGGTCGTTTAGGCAGCCATGACTCGTCGCCGCCAGCCATCCTGAGTGCTTCCACTACTCTTCTAACCCGGATAGCCCTTGGTATCCCTCTTGGTATGAGGGGTAGCTCTATGTTCTCTAGGACTGTTAACCTGTTCACCAGGTTGAACTGCTGGAAGACGAAGCCTATCTTCCTGTTCCTTACATCGGCTACCTCATTGCTGCTTAACGCTGTTACATCCCTTCCCTCGATAAATATCTTGCCTGAAGTGGGCTTGTCGAGCAGTCCAAGCATGTTGAGGAGGGTGGATTTCCCGGAGCCACTTGGACCCATTATGGCTACGAGGTCCCCCCTGTTAACGGTGAGTGTGACGCCCCTCAACGCCTTTGTCTCAACGTCTCCAACCCTGTAGATCTTCCAGATGTTTTCAAGCCTTATTACCTCGCTCACGCTTACTGCGCCTCCATATGCACTGCATCGAGGTAATATTTAAAAAGATATATCAGTTTAAATATCTTTCCAGGCGAGGCGACTCCATTGCGCAGGATAAGGCATAAGGGGAAATACATAGAGCTACTGATACTTGACATGGCGCGTGAAAACGGTTTCCACGGATACTACTTGTTGAAGAAGATACGTGAGGAAACCGGACTACCCGTGAACCCCGGGTTGATCTACCCGTTGCTGAGAGGGATGGTTAGGAAAGGACTGTTGAAGGCCGAGGAGAGCTTTGAGAAGGGGAGACGCAGGGTTCTCTTCAGGATAACTGAGGAGGGGAGGAGATACCTGGATGAAAACAAGCAGGATTTAGAGGAGGCCAGGAGGTATCTTGAGAGGCTGCGGTTAGCCAGGGAAACCGGGTTGATTAGACTGTTGGCCACTCTGGGGAACCTGTTTGAGAGGTTGGATAGACTCACATCGAGCCAGCTTGACACTGTTAAGAAGCTAGTGGAAGACCTCGAGCAGAGGCTTAGAGGCATAGGTGGTGTCTCTTAAAATACTTGCTTAACCCTAGCAGCTGCATTCTCCACGGTGGTGATGCAGGCGTCATGGGGCCGGCTTCCCTGGGGACTTGTTTCCATGACTGATTGAAAAATTCCAGCTTCCTTTCCTAGTTTTCAATGAGAATGTTTAAATAAGGAATGTATTAAATATTGAGCACGGTGCATGGTGATGGAGAAGCGCAGGTATAGGGCATTGTTCATTGATGCTTCAAGCAGAAGGCACTGGGTTGAGGAGTATGATTTAAGCGAGATCTACTCGCCTATCTCACTAGGACTGAAGCTCCACATGGAGATATACAAGTCGTGGAGTAAACCAGTTTACCACCCTGACAACGTGCTCGTACTAGGGGCAGGGTTGTTCGCAGGGTCGAAGATGTATGGTACCCATAGGTTCATCGCAGTGTTCAGGAGCCCGCTTACCAGGGGGCTCCACGTCTCCGAGATGGGTGGGGCTGCATTCCAGTTCAGGGTCAACGCTGACGCGCTAGTCGTCTTAGGCAGGTCTGAGGTGCCGTTAATAGTTAAAGTATATGATAAAGGCGACGGAGAACCCGTTGTAGAGTTCCACGAGATACCGGATGACACACTGGAGGGAGTATGGAGGGGCTACAAGGGGTACAGGGGCATCTACGCGTTACAGCAGTATCTAAGCGATAGCTTCACAGGGTTCTACGAGGAGTTCAACGGGAGATCCATACTTGTTGGGCCGGCCTCCAAGTACACGAATATAGGTGCACTGGCATCTATAACCCTGAGTAAGGGGAGGATGGATCTCGGGAGCGAGGACTTCGCGGCTAGGGCTGGCGGTGGCAGCGTACTCTACAGGGCGCACGGTGTTGCAGCCATAATATATGGAGGCAGATACGATAGGAGCGTTAAAGTACCCGTGGAGCTCAACGATGTAAGGGAGCTCGACAAGCTATTCATGGAGATAACGAGGCAACCCTACACTCAATCAGTGATCAATGCAGGCGTGAAGTACAGGTATGACCCGAAGCTGAACACCGGTGGAACACTCGGCGGCAACTACCCACACCTAAAGGTTACGACGCCGGTCTTCAACTGGAACATGATCTACCTGCCTAAAGCCGTTAGGGAGAGACTCCACGAGCTGATAATGAAGCACATTTGGGAGCCCTTCAACAAGGAGGCCATTGAGTCGAGGAGCTGGAAGACATGCGGGGAGCCATGTCCCCTTGCATGCAAGAAGGTGAGGCTGGGCAAGTATAAGAGCGACTACGAGCCCTACAACGGCCTAGGCCCCTTCATAGGCGTCATGGATATACATGACGCTGAGAAAGTAGTCGAGCTCGCCGACGCCTACGGCTTCGACGCCATAGAGCTGGGGCAGATAGTGGGCTTCATATTCGAGGCCCTCTACAAGGGATTGTTGAAGCCGGAGGAGGTTGGACTACCGGGTAAACCCTTCTTCGACCCAGCAGCCTACACCATGGAACACTCCCGGGTGAACGCTGAGCTAGCTACTAGAATAGTTGAACAGCTCGCCTTCGGCACGAACCCGGTGCTCCGCTTAATAGGTGAGAAAGGGCTGAGGGCGGCCGCCAAGGTTCTCGACATATTATACCGGGAGAGAGTCGTCGAGAAGAAGACATGGTTCAGCGATATACCGGTCTACGCTGCCTTCGGTGAGGAAGGCCATATAACACCCAACTTCTACTGGACGCCAGGGCTAATAGCCCCCCTGGCTGTCCTAGGGAAATACTGGACTGTCTACAGCGGCGTCTTCATGGAGCCAGAGGACTTTGCCTCCAAGTCTGTTGAGAGGGCTATATATGAGGCACTGATATCCGACGCCGGGCTCTGCAGGTTCCACAGAGGCTGGGCTGAGAAAGCAGTACCAATACTCCTCGAGAAATTCTACGGTGTCGAGAAACCCCTTGAGAAGACACGTGAACTCTACAAGAGGATAGCAGAGTATCAGAAGCTCGCGGGTGCACTCCCAGTGTTCTGGGAGTCGGGTAAGACAGTAGACTTCATGGCTCTGGCAGCCGAGGAGTACGGTAGCCCTGAATGGGTTGCCAAGTTCAAGGCAGATAAGAAGGCGGCGGCAAGGGAGTGGTGGGAGCGCTTCTATAGGAGGGTTGAGGAGCTAGTAGGGCTTGGAGCCCGCTGAGATGGATCAGAGATACCCATTCACATATTACAACTGAAAGCTCTGTCTCTTAAGGCGGGGTTGAAGGGTTTAGGTGTGGCGTGAGGGGCTCCTAACTCCTGAGTGTTGTCTTCAGGGTTAGCCCTGAGCCCGCGGAGGCATCCCCGCCCCGTAGATGACGTGTGTAAACCCGGGGGATGCAGGGGAACCAGTGAACCCTCTGAACAGGGAAACCTTCTTAGGGCGGGGAGGAGGTCAGCGCTACTGGAGCACCCTGTATTGGTCTTTTAGGCTGGAAGCACTACTCTTCGGGATGGAGAGAGTTCAGTTATATTAACTATGCATCATAATCGATCCCATGCAAGGGGTTAGGTGATGACGGGGCTCCAGGAGTGTATTACACGGGGATTACTGAAAGCCCTGAGGGATGTGACAGGTATTGATGAATCACTCATCGAGGGATACATCAGGGATGGCAAGATAAGGGTTGCACCGACACCTGATCCGAGGATGGGTGACTACGGTGTCGCACTCCACGCGGTTTTAAAGAACTATCCCCGGGAGAAATGGGGGGAGATCGGGGAGTCTATTGCCGGGAAGCTGGTTGAGTATTCCGCGGCAGAGTGCAGGGTTAAGAGGGCTCTATTCATCAACGGCTATGTGAATGTCGAAGTCGACTACTCCTCGATCTTCAAGTCCTTCATGGAGTCGCTTCTAACCGGTAAGCTACTGGAGGATTTGAGAAGTATCGGGACTGGTAGAAGCGTTGTCGTAGAGCACACAAGTGCTAACCCTGTGCACCCTCTTCACATAGGTAGCGGTAGGAACAGCGTGATCGGCGACACGTATTCAAGGCTACTCAAATACCTCGGCTTCAACGTGTCAAGACTATTCTATGTTAACGACCTGGGACGCCAGGTCGCAGTGCTAGCATACGGTGTCAGGAAGCTTAGGTCACAGGGGGTGACGCCGAGGCCAGGGATGAAGATTGACCACTGGTACGGCGTCGTCTACGCTCTCACAAACATATTGATCGAGGAGGATAAGCTCGCCCATGAATTAGACGGTCTCTCCAGGGAGCTGGCGAGACTAGTAGAGGAGCTGGAGGAGGCTTCCAGGAGGCTGATAATGGATAAGGGTGTGACTGGGCTCGAGAGATTCCACTCGAGGATCGCGTCTATACGGGGCATGCTGAGCCTTAAACATGACACGGTGAAACTGCTGAGAGAGCTCTACAAGGAGATAAAGGGGTTGGAGACAGCTGGAGGAGACGCGGCAGCCTACCTTAGTGAATACCGTGGGAGACTCCGCGAGCTCGCCTCGAAGTATAGGGAGCTCTACAAGGAGTACACCGGGTATGTGAAAGCAAAGAGTGCTCTCTGCAGGGAGTACTGGGAGGTGTGCAGAGGGCTGGCCAGCGGGTTCAACGGGTATGAGGCAGCTGAAGATGAGATAGCCGACATCATGAGGAGGGCTGAGGGAGGCGACCCGGAGACCAGGCGCCTGCTCAGGGAGGTGTCGGGGGAGGTGTTAAAGGGCTTTCTCGAAACCCTCAGCAAGATCAACGTGTCATTCGACGGATTCGACTATGAGTCAAGTGATGAAGTGCTAGAGCTCTCGAGGAAGGTGGTTGACAGAGTCATCGAGTCAGGGTATGCTAGAGTGGTTGATGGAGCGGTTGAAGTAGACCTCAATAAAGCCGGCGAGGACCACGAGTATGTTAAGAACCTCTTCCACCCGGATCAACCGGGTAGGTTCATAATCAGGAGGAGTGATGGGACCACACTATACGTGACGAGGGACATAGCCTACACGTTGATGAAGTTTACAAGGCACAGGGCTGAAAAAGTATACAATGTGATAGCGGTGGAGCAGTCGAGGGCGCAGAAGCAGCTGAAGGCGGTTCTATACCTGCTAGGCTACAGGAGGGAAGCAGACAACCTAGTCCACTTCTCATATGAAATGGTGCATTTGAAAGGCATGAGAATGAGCGGTAGGCGCGGCATCTACTACACTGTCGACGAGCTGTTAATGGACATGGAGAACTCTATAATCGGGAAGCATCTTGAGGAAACCGGGGGCTTTAAGCGTGAGGCCACGGGGGATTACATGGAGTTAAGGAGTGTAGCCGGGATCCTCGCGGTCAACAATACGAGGGCCCTCCTCCTATCGGTTGAACCCGGCAAGGTTCTCTCATTCGACCCTGGGAGGATAGGGGTGTTCGAGCACGGGATCACGGTTACATACGGGTTGGTTAGGGCGCAGAGCATACTGAGGAGGCTCTGGGGGGTAGAGCCCCTTGATGACGCTAGCATTGTGAAGACCAGGGGTCTCGACACATTGTCATCGCTCAAGCAAGAGGAGCTGGGCTTCAACGTTGAAGAGAAGCAGTTGCTGGAGGCCCTAGTGGGCTACCCAATGGTTTTAAGAGAGGCCTACGAGTACATGAGGCCGGATAGACTACTAGAGTACGCCTCAGGGCTTTCCCTCGCGTTCAACAGGATGTATGAGAAGCACCGGGTCATCAATGAACCGGATCCAGTGAGGAAGAATATTAGGGTACTGTTAACCATAGCAGTGCTACTGGTGCTATCGGATCTAGCCGACATAATGGGGTTCCATAAGCCTAGGAGGCTGTAGGTCGACGCAGAGATGCCTATGCTCACCAAGCACATCTTCCTGCTTCCAGTGGTATGGGTGGCAATAAGCTCGGCAAGCATACTGGTACGCTTATCTGGTGTACCCGGCGAGGTATGCGCGTTCTGGAGGATGTTTTTCTCATCTCTCCTACTCCTACCCCTATGGCTACACAGGGGGAAGGGATTTAAATGGTACCATGTAGCCTCCGGCTTAGCCCTCGCCTTGCACTTCATCCTATGGATGAAGAGCCTCTTCATGGTCTCCGTTTACACTAGTACACTGCTCGTCGTGCTCTACCCGCTTTACTCACTCATCATAGATGTATTAATCCACGGGTACAGGCCCTCCATGCCCCAGGTCCTCGGGTTCACTGCCGCAGTTGCATCGCTCACAGTATACACAGGCGTGAACAACCTGGTGTATCAGCCTGGTGCGATTCTCTCACTCATGGCCGGATTACTCGTGGCCCTTTACTTCGAGATAGGGAGGTATGCGCGTGGAGCAGTGGGTGAGTCGCTTTCCGGCTACGTGTTCCCAACATATGCTTCAGCAGCCTTCTTCACACTAATGTATAATATGGTTTCCGGTGTAAGCATTTTCCCAGTTAACCCTTTATCATACCTCTACTTCGCTTTAATGGCCCTTATACCCATGATGCTCGGACACACATTGATGAATTACTTGTTGAAGCACTACCCAGCATACCTAGTAACCTCGATATCCCTTGGAGAACCATTTGGGGCTGGATTACTCGCATACTTCATACTCGGGGAGGGGATGGCTTTGCCCAGCATCCTCACCGGTGTTGCCACGGTGCTCTCCATTGTAGCAGTAATATACGGGTACGGGAATAGTGTCCCAGATTAGCTGGTGGTGTGCTTGACCAGTAGAAGGCTCTCCACGCTCATAAGCGTTGATGATGCGGTTGCACTGCTGGCAGACGTCTTCAAGAGGACGATGGAACTGGAGGTTGTCGAGGAAAGAGTTCTCAACGCGTTGGGCAGGATAGCGGCGAGTGATGTCACTGCTGGTGTTGATGTCCCGCCATTCAATAGAAGTGCTGTAGACGGCTACGCAGTCTACGCGGGCGACGTCGTCAACGCCTCAATATACAGTCCCGTCGAGCTCGCGTTGAAAGGCGTGGTTTCACCAAGCGATAAGCCGCCTAGCGAATGCCTTGAGCGGGGTGAGGCCGTGAGGGTTCACACAGGCTCCCCTATCCCGTGCGGAGCAGATGCCGTCGTCATGGATGAAGACGTTGAAGCCAGTGGTAGCAGGGTTACGGTTTTCAAGCCGGTGTCACCCGGCCAGAACGTGTCCAGGAGGGGCGAGGACTTTTCAAGCGGGGAGGTGATCGTAGCCAAGGGGACCCTGCTGGGACCCCTGCATGTAGCAGCCCTATCCAGCATAGGTGTCGACAAAGTATGGGTCTACAGGAGGATCAAGGTGGGTGTTTTAACGACGGGGAGCGAGGTGTGTGAGCCCGGTGTCGACTCAGAGTGCCCCACCATTGTATACAACTCTTCGGCGAGACTCATCGCAGCCCTCCTCCGGAGCACAGGGTTCATTGATGTAAGATACTATGGTGTGTTCCCAGATGACCCAGCCGTAATAGGGGATGCTGTGGTTGAAGCGGTTTCCGAGAACGATCTCGTGGTCACAACTGGTGGAACAGGCGTCAGCGAGGGCGACGTATTGATAGATGCCTTGGCAGGCGTAGGTAGAACTGTCTTTCGCGGTGTCAGGATGAGGCCGGGGAGGCCAACCACTCTCACATTGGTTGAAGGCAAGCCGGTGCTCAACCTCTCCGGGTACCCTGTCGCGGCATGGACCGGGTATGAGGCAATACTGATGCCTGCTTTCAAAAAATGGCTTGGGCTAGGCAACCTCGAGAGGCCCGTGGTATATGCAAGGCTTGCCCGTAGAACACCTAACACTGTTGGCTACAGGAGCTATATAAGGGTATCGCTGAGAGACGCCGGCGACATGCTTGTCGCAGAACCCTACATGCTGAGGGGGAGCGGCGTGTTGTCAAGCCTCCTCAAAAGCCAAGGCTACATAGTGATACCGGAGAACGTTGAAGGCTTCGAGAAGGGGGACCTGGTGAGGGTCCACCTCTTCTAATCCTTTAACACTGGAGCACCGGCTTGATGAGAGTACCCATAGACCCTGCAGCAGTCGTAGACTTTTTCACAGAGTGCTTCAACATCTCTGATGGTTGAGGGAGGTTTCTCTAGGAGGGGTATGCATGCGTGTGGAAACGGTATCTCACAGTAATCCCTAAGGGCCTCTAAGTACTCTGCTTGACGCACCATGCCGTTAACCACCTTATTCATGACGAGCAGCCTTGGTCTCGCATCGAGGGATTCTGCGAGAGCCCTGGTGATCTCCTTCATCTCGTAGAGGGGAAGCGGCTCCGGGTTTGCGACTATTATGAAGCTCGTCCTCTCCGGGTTCTTCAGGTTAGTGTAGAGGCCTGAATACATGTTCCTGAGCTCTATGAGCCTATTCAACACGGGGTCGCTTACCTCTTGCCTAATCCCCCTGACTCTTCCAATGGTGTATTTCAATGATAGGATCCTTGAACGCACATCTATCAGGCCGTCGAGCCATGAGGTGTAGAGCTCGGGAAGCATGAGAACGCGTATGGCTAGCCCCGTAGGAGGCATGTCTACAACGAGATAATCGTAATCGGTGAGCCCGTAGAGCCTGGAGAGCTCGCGGATTATTGCATCCTCCTCAAGTCCCGGAGTGTATCTCGCGGCCTTCAACACGCTCTCAGCGTTCAGAACCTTCAGTGATGGGGCCAGGCTCTCCAGGTTCCCTCTTAACTCCTTCAATAGCTTCCCAGTGGCCTGCTCGAGGTCGAATTGATATGCGTGGAAAGGGTTCCTCGAATGTATTCTCCCCGCCTCCGGTAGCTCAAGATATTTCAATAGGTGTTTAGCTGGGTCGAAGCTGGCTAGCAGGGTTCTCCCAATCCTCGAGAGCTCCAGGGCCAGTGCTATCGCAGTGGTTGTCTTCCCGACCCCTCCTTTCCCCAGCGCTATGAAGGTATGTGGCTTCCCCAGGATCCCCAGGTACTCTGTGAACACTACCATTCACCCCCCATGGCTGAGAAGAGGTCGCCTATGACATCGTTGCCCCTATACGCCCTATCCTCGAAGAATGCTATTTCATCACGGAGCAATGGGAGGATGTCAACCGCTATCGCAGGGGGCACCGGGATCAATCCTGCTAGGGAGCCCATCACCATGATAAGGAACACCGACTCCAGCTCAGCGTACTCGAGCTCCAGCGATCCCACAGCGTTCTCGATCATTGAAGCCTTAACTCCAAGTATGAACTGCTTTAACCCCTCTAGGAGCCTACTAAGTGGCCTGAGTATAGTGTTCACCCCCTATGAGGGAAGGGGAAAAAGCATTGGGCTTAAGTCTTCTTCATTAATCCACGTATGAAGAATACCATCAATAATATGTCTAATGCCAGGGATATCGCGACTATTCCTCCCAGTGCCGTAACATATAGTGGTGGCAGCGAGGGGACGACATAGTATAGCCAGAGAGCTAGCGCTAGGGTGACGGTGAGCCAGAGGAAGCCTGCTGGTATCAGTATCAGCCATGCTATTCCTCCACGCACCTTCTGCTCGTGCCAGGCCCAGAGTGCGACGGAGAGCAATGCTATTGCCGCTAGAAGCTGGTTTGTGCCAGCGAACGCTGGCCATACAACCTGGTATGCATATATGTATTTACCGGGGTTCAAGGGATCCGATATTTGTGGGATAGCCAGCATGTAGCCGGCCAGTACCGGTATAAGCGAGGCGAGCCATCTGTTGGTTAACACCTTGTGGAGTGATGGACTCTTCGGTTTAACCCAATCGAAGAACTCGACCCATGCGAATCTAGCCAGCCTATTAGCTGTGTCAAGAGTTGTGACCACGAATGCTGTGAGTGCCGTGGCCGCGAAGACCTTGAAAACCTTGTAGACGCTTGCAAAGTCTGCTCCAAGCTTGCTCCACGCCAGGGCCTGGGTGAGACCATAGGCTGTCACGAACCTGGGCTGTGCACCTAGTTTAAGGAGCGTGGGTGTACTAGTGGTGTTTATGCCGAGCTTCAACAGGGTGTCAGCTGGTATCCCAGCGGTCTGCTGGAATGCGGTGAGATCGAAGACTATTGCGGCAGGTAGGAGTACGGCGAGCGATGAGACAGCGCCCTCTGTAAGCATACCTCCATACCCTACAAGGAGCGCGTCCAGCTCGTTTGCAAGCTGCTTCGAGGATGTGCCGGAGGCTACAACCGAGTGGAAGCCTGAGAGAGCGCCGCACGCTATCGTGAGCGGCACGAACGGCCAGAACCAGGCGAAATTAGACTTCGCGGCATCTCCAATAGCGCCGACGACGCTGCCTGGAGCCGCCCAGTTTATGTAGAGGAACTTGGTGTTTAAGGGGGTTCCGGCAACCATCAACCCTCCTAGTACAGCTGTCCCCACGAATGCCCACAGCATGTAGGCGTTCAAGTAATCCCTTGGCTGCAGGAGGTACCATACTGGTAGTGCAGCGGCTAGGAAGGAGTATATGGTTAGCACTGCAACCCAACTACCGTAGTCTGCTATCAGCGGGTGGTTCAGCGAGTAAATGAATCCTATTAACTCGAGGATCAAGGCCACTGCCGTAGCCTTCCATACGCTTAGCCCGAACCTGTATACTAATATGCCGAAGAACAGTGCGAGAGGCATGAAGATCCACGTCATCGTGGAGGCCTCAGGCGTACCTATGTAGGTGTTGGATGCCACGCTGAGGAAGGCGGCGAGCACTAGGATTAACGCGAACCACACATATGCTAGGAATATGTACTTAGCCTTCCTACCCATGGTCTTCTCGCTTATGGACATCACGGATAAGCCTCCATGCCTCACGCTCGCCATTAACGAGAGGTAGTCGTGTACAGCCCCTATGAATATGTTGCCGAACAACACCCATACTAATGGAAGGCCCCATCCCCATGCTAGTGCTGTGGCAGGACCTATTATCGGGCCTGCGCCTGCGATGGATGCGAAGTGATGGCCGAACAACACCCATTTATTGGCGGGTGCATAGTCTACTCCATCGAACTTTTCGACGGCAGGGGTTAGGCGTCTTCCATCGGCACGGACAACCCTGGCCTCCAACACTTTCTTACCGTAAAGATAGTATGAGACCCCGTATACGGCTACAACTATGAGTATTACCTCTAACGCGATGACATCCATCAGGCGCCACCCCTCCCAGCTTTCTCAAGAGCCGACTTCTCTATTTTCGCCTCAACAAACCTCCTTAACGCTGACGGTACCTCGCCGAACCACAGCCATGGACCAAGCAGGAGAGGGTATAAGGAGTTTATGAATATTGCTGAATTCACCCCATCTATTTTCCCATACATTGCTCCTGCTGCAAGTCCCCAGAAGAACATTATCACTCCAATAATGGTTATTACTGCACCTAGTGCTTCAGACGACCTCATAATACTCAACCCTGCTCAAAGTATCAAGGCGCTAGTTTATAAGTTTTTATGAATGCTTGATACATGTGGGTACAGGTAGATACTATTGTTACACTTATGGAGCCCAAGGCGTACCTAGTGTCATAGCCGGGATCACGTTCCCATAACTGTGGAGCCGGTTTAGATCTAAGGTTATTTAGCCCCGGGACGCATTGTTCACGATGGTGGTTGCATGGAGTTCGCTGATGTGCTTGCATTGCTCGCTTTATCCATTCTAGCGGCAGCCATGGTTGTGTGGTACTACTACTGGAGGAGAAGAATGCTGTGGTTGATGCGTGAGATAGTCGCCGCCCTGGAGGAGGGGTTTAAGCCTGTTGACAAGAACTACGTGATACTCGGGTATCTCGTGGGGTTTAAAGCCGAGTACAAGCTGGACTCCAGTGGTGGGAGAAGGGCTTACTCAATGCTGTTGATGATGCCGAGGCACAGCCTACTCTACTACCCGGTGGCCAGGTTTCTCACGGCCAGAATAGATAGGCTTGACATACTGGTCAAGGATGCCAGGGTTAAGCCTAGGAGGTGCCACCTAGTGTTAGAGGGGTGGCTTAAGCTATTGAAGCGGGATCACATCAGTGTTGAAGGATTACGGAACACGGTTGTGGAGTATCAGGGGAGGAGCTACCACGTGTACTATGAACGTGAAGAAGACAGGGATATACTCGTCAATACACTGATGAATAGCGGGGGGAAATACATCAGGATATCATGTATTCCCGAGGAGAACGCTGTACTAGCCACGATGAGGGCTGAGCCAGATGCAGCCGTGGAGGCTGCCAGGGATTTACCCCGGATCCTGAGGCTTCTCGGCGGCAGGCTTCAGGAGCATGCTTAACGTGTGAGTGCAGCGGTCCTCCTGTATAGCTTCACGAGGAGTGAGAGCAGTGGGCCTATAACAGGGGTTCTCCTGGATAGCGTGTCGAGCAGGCTTAGCTCTGCCTCATCTATCGCCTTGAGGAGCCCGGCGGCAGCGGTGAACAGTACTGTATATATTACGAAGCCCACTACTGCCTGTGCTAGATACATGGGTATGCGGAGGGTTGCAAGCCTTGCCAGCTGTGAGAGAGTTAGGGATAACACTAGTATCACGGCGGCCCCGCTTTTATTGAGTCTCACACGGTACCTTGAGTACCCATAGTATGCTAGCACAGTTGAGGAGATCAAGGGGTAGAGCCCCTGCGCTATCGCTACTCCCTTTAAACCCATCACGGTGGATAGCGGCAGGGAGGTTGCGAGCCCGGTCGCCATTAAGAGGAGCCCGTATACTGCGAGAGGCTTCCTGTCGTTGAGAACCCAGTAGAGGCTCCCATACACCGCCTGCAGGGGCCATGCGAGCAGGCTTATAGACATATAGCTGAAGAACAAGGGTGCTAGAGCATAGCTCCTGCCGTACACCGAGTAGATTATTGCGTCGGCGAATGAGACGAGGTACATGGCGACAGGTATCGTGAGAGCTGTAAGCACATTGATCATCAGGGTGCTTGCTTCACCAGCCTGGTTATCGTTGAGCTTCTTCGCTAGGAGAGGCGTTAATGGAACAGTAAGGGAGCCCAGTATTGATGCAACTGCACCAAGGAACGCGTTCGCGGCATTGTAGTTCCCCACCATGAAGTCACCCTGCTCCCCCATGCTGCTCGTCGAATACGCCACTAGGAAGCCCACTATCCTTCCAACCACTGCGCCGGCGAGCCCGATCATATATATTGATAGGGCAAGCGACAGGAATCCCTTTAAGTCGAAGCCCCCTTTGCATGGTTCAAAACCCCTTAGCTCCCTGAGCGAGACAGCTAGGCCTGTCACAGCCATCACGACATATGTTGCTACATGCGCCGCTATAACTCCGTGAACCGATGAGCCAAGCATGAGTGCAAGGGAGACCAGGATTAGTCTCAGAGCCGGTGCAAGCAGCTGAAGGATGCTTCTCAAGGCGGCTTTCTCGACGCCAGCGTAGTATGTGAGCACAGCACCATAGATGGTTGTTGCAAGCGGGTATGGTGCAGTTGCCAGGATGAGCTCGCCTAAACCCTCCCTCTGCGCTAACCATGCCCCGAGCTCTTCCGGGAGCAACACTATTGCGACGAGTAGCATGGCGTTGACAAGTGACAGTATGAGGAGTGAAACCCTGTAGGACTCTGCGACACCGCATTCATCCCCCTTAGCCTTCGCGACGGAAATATATCTAAGCATCGATGATGTAACACCCGGGTCGGAGAAAATGGACAGTATTGTTGAAGGGAGGAGTGCAAGCGTGTAGACCCCGTAGTTTGAGGGACCCAGACTCCTCGAGACGATCATCATGGTTGCAACCTGGAGGATTATCTGGGTGATCGTTGACGCACCATATAAGACCGCCTGCGTCGCTGTGCCAGCGAACTCGCTGTCCCCGCTGCTCAAGAAGGTCACCTTGACCTGGAATCAACTAAATACCCCTTGCCAGGGATAAAAACAATGTGGTTGAAGCGGTGGTTGAATGACTACTCTAGGTGAACTAGGCGAGGACGCAGTAGTGGATCTCATAGCCGGTAGATTGATCTCTCCCCCCTCCCTCGGAGAGAACTTGGGCCATCCTGACGACGCCAGAGATATGCTGCCAAGGGGCCCCAGGATCATATATTCAATGGACGCGTACAGGGTGCGTTCACTCATGTTGCCCTGGAGGACATGGCGGGACATTGGATGGATGGCGTTGACAGGGGCGGTGAGCGATATTGTCTCCAAGGGCGGGTTACCCAGTGTTGCAATGGTGGGGCTCGGGCTAAGCCGTGATGCAAGCATCGAGGAGGTCGAGGAGCTTGCCACAGGGCTCAGGGAGGCAGGGGAACACTACGGGGTGAGGATCACTGGAGGCGACACCAATGAGGGCGGTGATCCCTGGATAGCTGTCTCAGTGATAGGGTTCACGACATGCAAGCGCCCCCCAAGCAGGCGTGGTGCAAAGCCGGGTGACACAGTAGTGGTCACAGGACTCTACGGTGGAATGGGGTTCGTTGCACTGCACGGCGTAGAGAAGGCCGGTGAATTGGAGTGGGTTGTGAAGGCTTCCAGGAGAACCAGTGTAAGAGTGGAGGTTGCCCACGTTATAATGTCCACATACAGGTTCATACATGCATCGATGGATGTAAGCGATGGGCTAGGGTACACGCTCCAGCATATCTCAGCGCTCAGCGGGCACGGCATAGCCCTCAAGAAGCCCCCGTTACACCCGCCCGAGCTCGACGAGTACTGTAGGGGTGAAACAAGCTGCATATGGAGGCATGTGCTCGCTGGAGGCGAAGAGTACGGCGTGGTACTGGTGGTGGATGGAGGAGGCCTCAGCACCGTCGTCAAGGAGCTCGAGTACTATGGGGTTCCCTACACTGTGGTAGGAGAGGTTGTTGAGTCGCCGCCAGGAATATATATAGATGGTGTTAAGGCATCGCCACCCAGGTGGGATCAGTTCAAAGGGTGGTGAGCACGTTTTTCAAATGGGTGATCCCAGGTAAGCTGGCCCAGTCCCCTATGCCCAGGCTGAGCGATATCCAGGGGTTGGCCAGGCTCTTCACCGGTGTAGTGGTTCTCCCAGAGGCACGTGAGATGCATCCATACTACCTGGAGACCCTGGAGAACCACGGGATCGAAGCACTTCACATACCGACCCCAGACCTCCACCCGGTTGAACTACTGGATCTCCTTAGAGCCAGCTTCTTCATAGAGCGCCATGTGGGTGAAGGCGGGGCAGTCCTAGTGCACTGCGTAGGCGGGCTCGGGAGAAGCGGTGTCGTCACAGCCGCATACCTTGTTTTCAAGGGCCTCTCCTACTATGAAGCTGTAGCCAGGGTCAGGAGCGCTGTGCCCGGATCCATTGAGAACCCCTGGCAGGCCAGGATGGTTAGGACATACGAGGTTCTCCTCAAGGTTCTAAGGGATACGGGTCTACTGGCTGAGGTGGCCGAGGGAGTCGGCAGGGTTGCAGCCAGGGTGGCTAGGCATGCGTCTAAGGTGCTCCAGCTACACATAGAGCTACACGACCCGTTACACGTCGACGACCCATATATGAAGCAAGGGGTGAAGCGTGCCGTGGAAGGGTACTTTTCAAAGGGCGATGGGGTGCGTGTGGAGGGACCCGGAGATGAACTATGCCTCCCCGAGGCACTGGACCACGACTACAGCGGTAGGGTTGTAACACTACAGGTGGATCAAGTCGATAAACCCCTTGTAACCCTGCTCTGCAGAGACAACTGTAGCCAGATCGCTGATAGGGCGGCTGGGTGCAGGGATTACGTGTCGCGGCTACTCGGCGGAGACCCTGTTTTCCAGTGGGGTTATTACCTGGACTACGTGTGAAGCCCTTCTTTTTAAGGCAGCGTGCTTGATTCTATGGTTGCTGGGCGGTGGTTTCACATGGATCTACCGGTAGCAGCCTTCAACATAGGGCTGATATCCGTTATGGATCTACTGGTGAACTTGGTGGCGGTGAAATACTTCGGGTTCAACGCGGTTGAGCTCGGCATTCTCAACGCTGCTTGGACACTGGTCTTCATACCTGTTGTGAGGGTTGCAGACAAGCTATCTGATGCTGGGAGGGTTGGCTTACTCTGGCGTCTCGGCTCCTTCTCAATGATTCTTCTACAGGCCTTAATGTGTCTCTCTATGTGGTTTGATGAAAAACCCTTGATATACGTAGCCTACATGGTTCACGCAGTGCTACTGGCCTCGACGAGGCTCGCGGTGAACACCTATATCTTTGAAACCAGGAGTAGTGGTGAATGGAACAATACAGCGGTCACAGTATCCAGGCTCAGACTACTCTTCGAATCAGCGATCCTAGCGTTGCTCGCATACATAGGTTTCTCCAGCGTGCTATCCCACTACATTTACATTGCAGCCTTATTCACGCTGGCACACTTACTCGGCATCCTCGTGATCCACGAGCCGGCCTTGAAGATCGAGAGAATCCTGTATAGATTGGAGTCAACGCTCAGCAGGGCCTTCATCCCTGTCAAGGGCCTCTTAACCCTCTCATACCTAGAGATCGGTGGGTCAACACCCTTACCTACAAGAATATATGCTGCAGCAGCGGCTTCAACCGGGGTGGTTGTCACAGCACTAATAGGCTTCAGGCTGGGAAACGAGTACCTGTGGACACCGCTACCCTACTATTTAACGTACACACTTGGCATGGGGGTCAGCAGCGTACTACTGGTCTACGGGATAGGTAGGGCTGTAGCGTTCGCACTCTACTCGATGATTAAATCGGACGCCGTCTTCAGCAGGGGCTTCTTTGCACTCAGCATGATGGTTAGGCTCACAGCGCTCCTCGCATTGATCAATGTCAGGGAGACAGCGTTAATAGGGCTCCTCCTCGGGGCAATATATCTAGCTAACGACATAATAGATTCAAACCTATTCCTGATCTTCGCTAAGAGTCGCAGCGGGTATGGAGTAGGGTTGTACAGCCTCATAGGTGAAGCAGTGAGCCTAGTTGGCTCAGCCACTTCGGGCTACGTGTTCACCTCTCTCGGGCCGTTGCTAACTATAGCTGTGACAGGGCTGCTATCGGTCCTCGTGATCCCGGCGGTTCTCAAGCATGGAGGCGGGTAGCTTAGGAGCAATGTGTTTAATGAAGCAGTATCGACAAAAATCAGCTAGGTGTGTTACTGTGCCCGCTTCCTTAGAACTATCTTCTGCCCTATGATCATCGAGCTGGGGACGAGTACTTCGACGCCGTCCTTCCTCTCCACGATCGTGAACATCGTTGATATATCCTTGACGACGACCTCGCTTTCACCAGCGACATCAACTATATCGCCTATCTTGAAGGGCCTGACAAGCAGTATGAACATTCCTGCAACAGCCTGCCCAAGAACCTGTTGCGTGGCGAAGCCTATCACTAGTCCTATGAAGCCTCCCAGGGCTACTCCCGCTGCTCCACCCGCCACTCCTCCAGCTATGCCTGCTAACAGTCCGCCGAGGCCCAGTATCTTAATCATGCTTCTCACAGCTGCAGCTGTTGACGCACCGTACTTCGGCCTCAGCATCACGTAGAATAACTGTGCCACGGAGCTGACGATCATCCAGCCCAATACCAGTAAGACTATTATGTAGACATATGTGGCGTAGTCTTTCAACACGAGCAAACCCTCGAGCCTGGTTGCCTTAACCAGCATGTCGACGCCTTGTGTGAAGAACCACTGGAGTACACCCATGACTACTGCTACTACCACAGCGTACACTATTATCCTTGCAAATGCTTCACTCACAGAATCTGCTTCATGCTTACTCATGCTACCACCCAGATCATGATCTAACTCCAGGCGGCCTTGCATTTAAATCTTCTCAATTACGACTGGAAGCCCTATCCTCCAGGGCGGGGAAGAGGTCGGATATGTTGGAAGGATGAAAGTATTCATGCAGTATGGGAGCCGGTCGGAGCCCGCTTTAAACTATTCATTCATCGAGATACCTCTCCATATCCCGGGTTCCTCGTCATCCCGCTATGGATACATGGTTTATCGCATACCATCTACCCGTATTTCACCCATACCTTACCTCTCTTATATCTCTTTTCAACCCGTATTCAGAGGCCTCTCAACGAGTTTGATTACCACCGGTGCTTTAAGGGTGGAGAAACGCTTTCAGTTACGGTTTGCTAGACGGGACACATAACCCGGCAACTTTCTCAGCGTTGCATATAGCTCGCTGAGGAGTACTCTGACCCCTTGGCGGAATCCCTTCTCCCTGAATACGTTGCTCATGTTGATCCAATCTATTGAGCCAGCTATGTACATTGCTAGGAGCGTGATGGCTATGTAGGCTGCTACCGTGACCCATGAAGGTATGCCGGGGTGTTCTTCGAAAAGGAATGAAAACGCTCTCCCGTAGACGGCTGCCATCGAGGTTACCACGAGCTTTCCGGCTGTCAGGGCTGTGAAGAAGAGCAGTATATTGTACCTGGCGTAGCCTACCGGTATGTAGACCACGTCGTCAGGTATTGGTAGTGCTGCAGCCATGAAGACCATGATGAATGTCGCAGTACTGTGCCTGCTGGTCAAGTAGGCTATGTTCTGCTTGAACCTGGATTCACGGCCGAAAGTGCTTAAACCCCTCCCGAGCATGTATACGAGGAGCTTCCCTATGCTGGCTCCCAGCGCTGATGAAGCCACGGCAAGCATAAGGCTCCAGGGATCTCTGATGCGTGCAAAGAAGGGTGCCAGCCAGAACAGGTAGGGTATAGTGGAATACGGTATCGCGTTGGAGACTAGTGAAACTATGAAGAACCCTATGTACTCCCCGGCTTTGAGTGCCGCGTTAATCAACGGTATAACCTCCTCTCCGCCCTAAAGGGGTAAACGACTTGGCTTCTCCTACCCATGTATTCCTCCACCAGTATAAATA
Source organism: Desulfurococcus mucosus DSM 2162 (assembly GCF_000186365.1). NCBI lineage: Archaea > Thermoproteati > Thermoproteota > Thermoprotei > Desulfurococcales > Desulfurococcaceae > Desulfurococcus > Desulfurococcus mucosus. Next base: position 596,868 of record NC_014961.1, on the reverse strand, counting down.
CGTCCTCACATATATGCTGTTGCATGGGAAGTGGTGGGTCACGCTTGAAGGACGACATAGGTGACTTGATAAGTAAGTGGCTGATGGATGAATCATTCATCTTGAGGAGGTTTGAAGCCCCGCCGGAGGCACGTGTTAAATGGGGAGTCAACGTGTCCACACCTGGTACGCCTGGCGTTAACTTCACCGTGGTGAACCCTCTTGACAAGCCGGATAGATACATACTTGCACTCGCAATCCTCATATCGCCGGAGCACGCGAGGGAGCTCGATAAGCTTAAGCCTGCGGAGAGGCTGAGGGTTATGCATAGTATTCTCTCAAAGGCTCTAACGGTCTGTGCAGACTGCAAGATAATGGTTCAGCCCAATATACTTAGCCCTCAGGCAATAGCGGTGAACATGGAGCTCTTCGAGGAGGAGATACATCGCTACGGTAAGCCCTTCTTCCTTAGACTCGTATGGAGGCTTCTCAACACGTATCTAGCCATAGTTTCAGGCTTCAATGAATGGATGCCTATCCCTCCACCCGGCACCGATAAGTCGGCGGCGCAAGCATTTATATAGCTGGGTATCGATAACTATTATTCGGTGGTAACCTGTGAGGAGACTCCTCCCCTTAGCAGTCATATCGCTACTCTTATTGACCCCGGTGCTCGCATCAGCCGGGGACACCGGTGTAAATGCAACTCAAATAGATTTCCTCGGTAAGGTGTTGAGCAATCCGAGGACATACATCGTGGTCATAGTACAGTTCCTGTTGGGGCTTGCCCTCGGCTACTTCTCGCTGAAGGCATTGAAGTACATAGTAGCATTGATACTCGTAGTGGTTTTAGGCATGGTTCTATCGGTGTGGAGCATTGGAGGAGACATATATGATTTACTAGCCAACATATATGGCTCCTCCTCGCAGCTCATACACGTAGTTGAATCCCTTGCATCAACACTCGGGCTCCTAGCCCTAGGCCCAACAACAGTAGGCTTCATAATTGGAGCAATCCTGGCGTGGATTAAGAGCTAGCATGCATGGAACCCGGGGATCGCTCCTATCTAGGCATCCCGCAGTATCAAGCACGGCTTACTCAGCCTGCCTAGGGTTGCAGGCATATTTTTAAGTTGAACCATCCATAAATATGGATCGTTCGGAACAAACAGAACAATCAGGTGGCTACAGTGAACGGCCTGCTCACGTTGCTCAGCCTCATAGGGTTGAAGCCGAATATGGCCAGGATTATTGCTATCCTACTGCTCAGCAATAAGGCCCTAAGCCTGAGCGAGGTCTGCAATGCTACAGGCTACGCGAAGAGCAGGGTTTCAGAGATAATGAGGATTCTAGAGGCTAAGGGCCTCGTAGAGGTCAGCATCGTTAAGAAGAAAGCCTACTACAAGGTTAGAGTGGAGGCCCTGAGGAAGCATATAGAGGAGCACTTGGAGAGGCTTGCGAGGAGCCTTGAGGAAGCCCACAGGGAGAGCGGGGTACGGGACTTCATGGAGATCGCTGAAGCCGTTAGAAGACTCCAGGTTAAAAGGTGAGCCATGATGCTCTGGGACTGCGAGGGCTCACTAGTGGTGTTCCTAGACTCACCTGAAACAGGCATCGATGAGGCTAGGAGCAGGGTTCTAAGGCACCTTGCTGAGAAGGGTGGTAGAAGGATAATAATTGTAACCCATAGGGAGGCAGATGTAAACATGCTTGAAGCACTGAGAGACCTCGTTCTAAGCAACCATGTCTATTCAATCGCCATATACGAGGCTGAATCCAGGAGGGAGGCCATTGGGATGTTGAACGGGTTGCCGTGTAGTAGTAGAGTGGTTGCGATCGCACCGCGTAGCAGGGCCAGTGAACTGTCGAAAATACTCAACAATGGTGTAGCACTAGAGGTGGTGTAGCACGGGCTACGAGATAGTTATTACGAGCGATAGAACAATGATGAGTAATCACCACGGCAAGGAGTTCCTCGGGTTCGTTACAACCGGCCCACCAATAGGCATGCCGGAGTCCCTTTGGATGAGGCTGGCGGCGCCGAGGATAAGGGTTGACGAGGAGGGGAAGCCGAGGGAGGCCCCCTACGGGATGAGGAAGATCGAGGCCGTGCTAAGGGATGCAGGCTTCAATGCCGCCATAATAGACCCTGATCACCTGTGGAAGCATGTTGACTCAATGAAGGTTCTAATGCTCAGCCACCACGACTACTTTGCCTACGGGCCACCTAGCAGCGAGTGGTGGAGCTTAACTGGGCTGGAACCCGTTAACAGGAGGAGCTTCATAAGGCTCATGGAGAGCCCGGCCGTGAGGAGGGCTAAGGAGAAGGGCGTTAAGATAATAGCTGGTGGCCCAGCTGCCTGGCAATGGCTCTACGAGCTGGAGCTAATGGAGAAATGGGGTGTCGACACGGTTGTCGACGGTGAGGGCGAGAAGATAGTTGTCGAGCTTGTTGAGAAAGCATTAAGAAACGAGAAGCTGCCGCGCTACGTGTATGTCGGCGTAGGCGATGTACCCGGCGTCGATGAGATCCCGGTTATAAAGGGGGCAAGTGTCAACGGGCTTGTAGAGGTGATGAGGGGGTGTCCCAGGGGCTGCAAGTTCTGCAGTGTCACCTTGAGGCCGCTGAGATTCATACCGCTTGAGAAGATACTTGCAGAGGTGGACGTGAACATTAGGGCTGGCTTGAAAGGCATAATACTGCACAGTGAGGATGTACTACTCTACCATGCCGACGGAGTGAAGCCTAGGGCAGACCCCGTGGTGAAACTACATGTCGAGGTTCTTAAAAGGATCGGGGAGAGAAGGAGTCTTGCATGGTCCCATGCCAGCCTTGCAGCAGTGAAATATGCTGAGGAAAACTATAGGCTTATCTCAAGGCTCATGAACGAACTCGTCTTGAATGAGCACCGTAAGTTCCTCGGCGTGGAGGTAGGCATAGAGACGGGTAGCGTGAGGCTTGCACGCGAGATCATGAGGGCTAAGGCAAGCCCTTACCCCGTGGAGGAGTGGCCTAACATCGTTGAGGACGCATTCAGGATCATGCATGAGAACAAGGTGATCCCGGCTGCAACAGTGATCCTCGGGTTCCCTGGTGAGACGCCCGACGACGTTGTTGAAACCATAGAGTTAATTGAGAGGCTTAAGCCGTACAGGAGCATCATAGTTCCAATGTTCTTCGTGCCGATGGGTGCACTGAAACGCGACAAGTGGTTCCTGCGGGAGCACCTGAAGCGTGAGCACATTGATGCACTGCTCGCCATGTATAATCATACAATCTACTGGGCTGAGGAGATACTGCGCGGCTTCTACCTGAAGGAGCCCTACTACATGCCGGTCAGGCTCATGCTCAGATACTTCATTAGATACGTGAAGAAGCAGGTCGACAAGTATGTTGGGAGACTTGAGGAAATAATTAAAAGCTGAGACGATCCTTATTCATCTCTCAAAGAATACGTGTACATATGATGGCGGTAGAAATGAACGTGTTTTACGTAACCACGCCAATATACTACCCGAACGCACCACCGCATATAGGGCACGCATACACCTCCGTGTTCGCTGATGTACTGGCAAGGTTCAACAGGTTGATCGGTAACAACGTGTTCTTCCTCACTGGTAACGATGAACACGGCTTAAAGATCCAGAGGGTTGCGGAGAAGGCGGGCAAGCACCCCAAGGAGTTCGTCGATGAAATGGCCAGCGTCTACAGGGAGTACTGGAGGACCCTTGGGATATCCTACGATCACTTCATAAGGACAACGGATCCATACCATGAGAAAGCAGTGAAGGAGGCCTTCAGCTACATACATGGAAAGGGGCTTATATACAAGGCGAAGTACAGTGGAATGTACTGTGTGGACTGTGAAAAATACTACTCGCCAGGCGAGTACATCGAGGTAGATGGGAAGCCCCATTGTCCAATCCACAATAAGCCCCTTGAATACCTCGAGGAGGAGACATACTACTTCAAGCTCTCAGAATTCAAGGACTACCTCCTAGACATACTTGAGAACAAGGATGTAGTATACCCGCAGCAGTATGCAAGGGAGGTGGCGTCAAAGATAAGGAACGAGGGGTTGCGGGATGTGTCGGTTGCCAGACCCGTTGAAAGAGTTGGATGGGGTATACCGGTTCCCTTCGACGACAAGTATGTTATATACGTGTGGTTCGACGCGTTGATGAATTATCTCAGCGGGGTCGGCTACCCGGATGACAAGGAGAGGCTCCAGCTCTACTGGAGTAACGCACACCATGTCATCGGGAAGGACATCCTCTGGTTCCATACAGCCGTATGGTTTTCAATACTGAAGGCGCTTGACCTGCCTCCGCCTAGAAGAGTCATAGTTCACTCCTACCTGATAAACAGGGGGTTGAAGATAGGGAAGAGCGCCGGCAACGTGATCTCCATAGAGGAACTCGTCTCAAGATACAATGGCAGTGATGGAGTCAGATACCTCCTTGCAAGAATATTTAACACTGATAAGGATAGCGAGGTCTCCTTCGAGTTACTTGACAGCATATATAACAGTGAGCTCGCGGACACCTACGGAAACCTGGCGAGAAGAGTCGGCACCCTCTCAATGAAGAAGATGAATGGTAAGGTGTATAGGAGGAGCGTTGACAAGGCTGTAGCAGACCTTGTGGCGACGCATGTGGGGGCGTACATTGACTCCATGAAGAACTACGAGGTGTCAAAGGCGCTGGAGCACGCCATGGAGATCGCGAGGTACGCGAACCAATATGTCAACGAGTCGAAGCCCTGGGAGAAGCCTAATCCGAGCAAGGAGCTCTACACGTTGCTAGAGTTGATCCGGGCGGCCACGATCCTACTGCATCCAGTTATACCCAGCGCCTCATTGAAGCTGGCGTCCTCCTTTGGGTTCGAAATAGAAAACCCGCTTAACATAAGGCTTGAAGGCGTGGAAAGATACACGGTGGTGGAGGCACCGATACTCTTCAGGAAGGTGCAGGTGGAGCGGCAGGGAGTCGGGGTTGGGACAACCTAGATACATAGCCGTGGATATAGGGGCGTCGAAGACTAGGATAGCTTTATGCGACGGGAGCAGGATACTTGACAAGGTGGTTTTTTCCACGCCGAGAACCGGTGACAGCAGGACTATAGCCGAGGCAATAGTCTCCAAGACCATTGAGAAATGGAGGGAGGAATTAGGGAGCATAGAGGCCGTGGGGGTTGCCTCGATAGGTCCTCTCGACCTGGAGAGGGGTAGAGTTGTCAAAACCCCGAACCTCCCCTTCGAGGAAATAGAGCTCCTGGAGCCGTTGAGCAGGATGCTCGGTGTAAAAGTATATGTTGTCAACGACGCTGTGGCCGGTGCATGGGGGGAGAAGCATTTTGGCGCTGGGAGACACGTTAGAAACCTGCTATATGTAACACTAAGCACGGGCGTCGGCGGAGGAGTAGTAGTCGACAACCACTTGCTCCTAGGAAAGCAAGGCAATGCACATGAAATAGGGCACATAGTTGTAGACTACGACTCAGACCTCAGGTGTGGGTGCGGCGGCTACGGTCACTGGGAGGCCTACGCTGGGGGAGGCAACTTGCCTAGGGTGGCACTCTGGCTCCTCGAGAAGAACCCAGGTCTCTACAGGGGAAGCGTGCTTGCTGAAAGGCTTAGGAGCGGGATCCAGGTGACCAGCGTAGACGTGTTTTCACTCTATAGGGCCGGTGATCCCCTCGCAGCAGATGTTGTAGGGCACTATATAAGGGCCACGGCAGCGGGACTGGCATCGGCCATAAACGTGTATGACCCAGAGCTCGTAATCATAGGCGGCGGCGTCTTCCTGAACAATGCTGACATCCTGCTGAAGCCTGTGAAGAGGAGAGTGCTCAAGGAGATTGTAACCAGGCCACCTATCATACAGCCAACAAGCCTAGGGGATGATGTCGGCCTCTACGGGGCTCTCGCAATCGCGGTGGAACCACCCCCTGAGCTACTGGAAGCGCAGGGCAGGAGCTTTCATCAGGGTTAGCTAAGGAGGATCCTAGAGGTAGCCAACCCTGAAATAGTGGGGGCCTATAGGGATAAACGGCTGTTGCACAGTTAGATAGTCTTGATCGTTGAAGCCTCAAGGTATGCAGCCAGTAGGAGTAAGAGTATTCCCGCCGACACCACTGCAAGGTACCTCCTTGCTTCATGGATCCTGGTCACCGAGGACGCTAACACGGCGTATGCAAGCATCTCCACGATAGCGTATGGATAGGTGAGCACTGATATGATTCTCAAAGCCTCTTCCAGCGGCAACCCGTAGACAACAACCCCTATCACTAATCCAGCGTTACAGACGCCTGAAGACAGGATCACGGATCCAAAGGGCACTATGGATGCTGCTGAGACAGCCAGGTTATTCAAGAATATCGTCATGGTTAGCATTGGTAACTCCATGGAGGCTAAGGTTTCTCCTATATTCCTAGCCTGAGCGCCGAGCAGCTCAGCGTACACAGGGTATCCTGCCACGCCTGCCACCAGCCCGGTGGCGATTAACGCGTAGACTAATGCAATGTTCACTGCGAGCACTAGTGGATACCTGCGGGCCTCCAATGCCTTATTCAATGCGAACCAAGCTAGTCCAAGAGATATATTGGAGGCGAAGCTATATGGGACACCCATGTACGAGGATAACCAGAGTAAGCCAACCGTTATAAGCATTGCTCCAACCACGCGGGACACAGACTCATCGCTTCCCAAGCCCGGTGGAGTAGATGGGACGGGTGGATTAGGGTGACTGCCATGTATCGTTGACACATGCCTATTGTAGTCTTTCACCACCCTGTACGCCATGTAAGAGGTGTAGAGGCCCAGCGATGCAACCACCAGTGCGAGATCGAGGACGACTTCAACCACAGTATACCTCTTGCTTCGTGAACCACCTAGAAGGACGCTCTCTTCTTCAACCACATGGTTCCTCAAGGCCTTCTCCACGAAGACTAAGAGCACGGGGTATGCACCTGTGAAGAACGCTACTAGGGCCCCTGTTACAGGGGATGGAAGCATTGAGGATGTCACAGCGTTACGCGTGTAAAGCAATGCGCCCCTGAGGTCTCTTCCACGAGTAAAGTAGTATGTTGCCACACTGCTCTCGTAGAGGTGCTTCTTAACTATTCGGAGAAGGCGATACGTTGACACGGTGGACGAGATCAGGTAGGCTAGGAGGAAAATGGTGAAAGAAGAGTAGACACCGCTGGCATCGAGTACTTTAAGCACCATGTTGACATTGTAGAGAAGCACGAGGACTGCTGCAACCGTGAAGAAGCCTGGTAAGACGTGAAGAACGTAGCCCTCCCTCTCGAAAACCAGTGAGGAGACAAACTGAGAGAGCTCGTCATGCCCACCCGTAGCATCCTGCGTCGGCTGGCCGCTCATACAGCTCCCCTATACATGTGATGAGTGCACACGAACACCACTATGAGTGAAGGGGCTTTAATAGCCCATGACAGCATGTTCTATTCGCCCCAAGCTATCGGTAACCCTCGTGGTGGGAGGAGAGTGTTGCCGCATGGTTTTAAGCCGGTCACCAAATAGTGAGGAGCCGGTGGGAGCCATGGTTAAAGCCCTTGTACTCCACGGGGGAGCAGGTAGTTGGAGAGATGAATCGGTTAGGGGAAGAGCTGAGGAGGCTGTAGGAGAGTGCACTAGGCTTGCATGGAGACTCCTAGATGAGTCGAATAACGCGTTGAAAGCCGTTGTCGAAGCTGTGAGATGCATGGAGGACTCAGGTGTCTTGAATGCAGGCTATGGTTCAACACTCAACCTGCTGGGTGAGAGGAGCCTTGACGCCGGATTAATGACTTCGACAGGGCTCATGGGAGCTGTCGCAGCAGTGAAGGCTACGCGTAACCCGATCCTTCTGGCCAAGATCGTGGCTGAGGAAACCCCTCATATACTGCTAGCAGGCGAGGACGCTGACAGGCTAGCCCTACTCAAGGGTCTTCCGCCTCTCCCACCCCCGCCTCAGCACGTTGTTGACAGGTATATCCAGGCTGTGAGGAGGCTCCTCGGCGGTGAGCTGAAGCAGGAGTACTATAAGAAGATATATGAGTTCGCATCCCTGCATAGTAGCGTGTACTATCAGATGTTAAAGGAGCTAGTCAGCGTCTTCGACACTGTTGGCGCTGTAGCCGTCGACGATAAAGGGGTTCTCGCAGCCGCCACGAGCACGGGGGGTGTTACATTAAAGCTCCCTGGGAGAGTCGGCGACACCCCTGTACCGGGTGCAGGCTTCTACGCGTCCACTAATACAGCGTGCAGTGCCACGGGTATCGGTGAATACATTATTAGAACCATGCCGTGTCTGAGGCTCGATATAGAGGTATCCAATGGTGTGGGCCTGCGTGAAGCCCTAGGGAAGGTTATGAGCCACGTCAACGCCTCAGTAGGGCTCGACGCACTCGGCTTCATAGGTGTCGACAGGGAGGGTAACATCTTCTACGCTTACAACACGGAGGGCATGCTGGTAGGCTACACTAGGGATGGCAGGGATGTATACGTGGCTTCACAGCACCCTGAAAAGATGAGGGTACTATGAGGTGCGTGCGGACAATAGTGGTCGATGTAGACGGCACGCTGATACCCAGCTTAGTGGACTTCGAGGGCCTCAGGGAAAGAATTAGAAGGGAGCTTGGAGTGAGCCACGAGCTAAAGCCGCTTGGGCTCTCCCTGTCACGGCTGCCCTTGAGTGATGAGGAGAAGCAGAAGGCGTGGAGGATAGTGGAGGAAGAAGAGTTGAGAACGATCGCATTACTGGATCCCGAGGCTTTACGTGGAAACATTGAGGGATTACGGAGGCTGGCCGCCGAGGGCTTCAGGATAGTTATAGCCACGCATAGAAGCATGGAGACGTTGAAACCCGTTATCGAGAAGCTCGGCTTAGCCGGGTATATCACTGAGGCTGTTACACGGGATTACTCTATCGACAGGGTTGAGCAGTTAAGGTATCTCAAGGCGAGGTATGGTGACATAGTTTTCATTGGCGACACAGTCTACGATGAAGATGCATCGGCAAGGGCTGGAGTAGAATTCCACAGGGTGGCCTCGCACAGCGACCTGGCCAACGTGCTGAAGCTGTTGGAGGACAGGTGCAGGGAGGCCCTATAGGACAGGGTTTGGTTCCTCGGTAAAGTAGTCTTCGCCTCCTGCAAGCACCCTTTGTATTGCAGCGTAGAGGGAGTCGAATCCCTCGCCAAGGGTGTTTGAAACAGGAACTATGTCGAATACTAGTAGCTTCTCGAGGATGGATGAGATCTCTTCTTCATCCCATACGAGGCTGGCCTGCTTCTCGCTAGCTATCTCCACGCTAAGCGTGTCTGGGTCATCTAGGAGCCCCGTCAACTTCCCCATAGCCTCCTCGCTGAGGAGGTCCACCTTGGTGAGCACGTTGACCTGGGGGTAGCCTAGCCTGGCATGCGTTGACGCAGCTAGGAGTAGTGCTGAAAAGATGTTGGAGCTCCTGGAGGCGTAGGTGGAGTCTATGAGGTATAATGCCACGGCTTTCGCATCGCCCACTATGGATTTAAGCACTATTGAACCAGTGTCCCTGAACGCGAAGAGCTCCATTTGCCCCGGTGTATCAATCAGGATGTAGTTGGCCTTCATGCTCCACACTAGATCCTGGATCTCCTGTATGTTGGCCAGCAGCATGTCTATGGAGGCTATTAACGCTCCATTGGGTCCCAGGCCCCTTCTCCTCATGACATCCCTCGCATCCACGTAGTCTCGGACATCGATGTCTGGGTCATATGGTAGTTCTTCAACAGCCGGGTCAAGGTTCACTATCGCTGCGTCAAGCTGGTGTGAGACAAGGTATGTGTGCAGCATGCTGGTTAGAGAGGTTTTACCGCTTCCAGCTGTTCCGAGAACTATTATGAAGTAGGGCATGGGGCTCACCAATACATGAATAAACCACGGGATCTATGAGGTCTCCCGGCGAAATTCAATCTATACCCGCATACAGGGCATTTAAATCCCTCCCTGAGCCTCCAGTCAACTATGTAGAAGCCTCTTCTCTCAACCACTAGGCTACCGCATTTGGGACAGTAAGTGTTCTCAAGTGGATGCCCCCATACATTCCCAATGTACACGTGCTTCAACCCGGCTCTCCTAGCTGCCTCAGCATGCTTCTCAAGGGTTTCAACAGGTGTAGCCGGGACATCTAGCATCAGGTAGTCTGGATGGAACCTCAGCAGGTGGAAGGGTGTCTCATCCCCTAGGTTTGAGGCAATCCACTCAGCCAGCTTCACAGTGTCCTCAATCCTGTCGCCTACTCTCGGCACGATGAGGTTTGTTACCTCTATCCACCATCCCTGCTTCTTCATCTCGATGAGGCTCTCATATATTGGGGAGGGGTCGGGTACCCCCATGTATCTCCTGTAGAAGTCTTTGTTCCCCGATGCCTTAAAGTCCACGGTTGCGGCATCAATTAGCCCGCCGAGCTTCCCAATTGCCTCCGGCGTCATATACCCGTTTGTAACCATCGTGTTGTACAAGCCCTTCTCCTTGGCTAGCTTGGCTACATCATACATGAACTCGTAGAATACCGTGGGCTCGTTATACGTGTAGCTTATCCCCTGGCATCCACTGCCTACTGCTTCCTCGACTACCTCCCATGGCTCATAGGGCTTGCCAAACATGCCGTTCCTCCTCGACTGGCTGAGCACCCAGTTCTGACAGAACCTGCAGTAGAAGTTGCATCCAGCTGTCGAGATGGAGAACGCGCAGGAGCCCGGGTTGAAATGCATCAAGGGCTTCTTCTCTATTGGATCCGGGTTTGCAGCCGTCAGCAACCCGTAGACAAGCGTGTAGAGCTTGCCCTCGTGGTTGTATCTAACGCCGCATGCACCATAAGCCCCCGGCACTATGATGCATCTCCTGTGGCAGAGATTACACCTCACCCTTCCATCTCCAAGGGGCTCCCAGAAATCAGCTTCCCTGACCCCTGGCATGTCTATTGAGAACTTCACGTTCCCCAACCCTGCTTAAATAAATTAGTTTAACCCTCCTATTAATAACGCATGGGTGGCGTGCTTGGTCAAGGCTATAGTAGCCGGGAACTATGGTGAAGGCTACAGGTTAGCCGGGGAGATAGGTGCGGAGACCCTGGGGGTTGTTGAAAAAGTCTTCCCCGACGGGGAGCAGTATGTGAGGATTAGTGAGCCGGAGAAAGCCAAGGGCTCCAAGGTTGTAGTCGTCTCGACAATGTACCCTATGCAGGATCAAGCGTTCATCAAGCTGCTCATGCTGGGCGATGCGCTTGCCAGGAGCCAGGCTGCCATGTACCTCGCCGTCATCCCGTACCTAGCGTATTCGAGGCAGGACAAGGTATTCATGCCCGGGGAGCCGGTCTCAGCCCTCATAGTTGTAAACACGCTTAAGGCAGCTGGCTTCAGGAAGCTGGTAGTAGTCGACTTCCACAGTAGTAGCTTGTTAAGCCAGCTCAACGACTACATAGTCAACGTAATGGTGTCAGACCTCCTGGTTAAGACCTTGATGAGTGATGCTGAGAGACCCGTTATCCTGGCACCGGACAAGGGTGCGCTTGAGAGGGCGAGGTTCGCAGCCAACAGTATTGGGGTGGACTACGACTACCTGGTTAAATCCAGGGATAGGGTGACAGGGGAAGTCAGCTACACGCCCAGGGAGCTTAGGGTGGCTGGCAGAGATGTAATAATAGTGGATGACATAGTGAGCACCGGGGGAACGATAGCCGAGGCCTCCAGGATGCTGATGAAGCAGGGTGCGAGAAGAATACATGTAGCGACCTCCCATGGGCTGCTCGTAGGGAACGCGTTGACCAGGATGCTTGACGCAGGGGTCAGGAGGATAGCCCTGGCAAACACGCTTGGGGTAAGGGTGGATCACCCGCTGGTGGAGTACGTTGACGTAGTGCCCCGGCTTGCAACGGTGGTTAAGGAGATCCTTGGCAGCGAACCCTAGAGGCGTGGCATAAACCCATGGAGTCCTCCACAAGCTACTTCCTGCTTAGAGGAGACGGCGAGTCGCTTGCAAGAGGCGAGCTCAAAGCACTACTGGAGACATACATGTGTAGGGGTGTTGACATTAAATGCTACACGATGCTATGCGTGGTTCGGCACTCGTGTAGCGGCATAGAGGAGAAGGTAACGTGGAGAGCCGGCTTCATTAAGGAGGCAGGGCTACTCCTCGGTGTGGACAACCCCTATAATCCATCTGCCTCAATAGATCCAGGCCTAGTGGAGGGCGAGGAGATACATCCATCAATACTCAAGAAGGGCGTCAGCGAGGGCGTGGCTGGAAGATACGTGTCCTATTTTGCAAGCCTACATGGTTTGAAGGCGTCGAGCACTGGGAGAGGGCGTCTCCGCTTGATCTTCACTGACGGCCTGGTCTTCATAGGGCTTAAGGGATATGAGCAGGACTCCAAGGCTATGCTGCTCAGGGGAGGGAGCCACAGGCCCTTCAAGAGGAGTATAGCATTAACCCCTGATGTATCAAGGTTGCTGATAAACCTTGCCCGGGTCAGGGAGGGTGGTATACTGCTAGACCCCTTTGCTGGCACAGGCACCATACTGATGGAGGCGTGGTCGATGAATATCAGGGCAGTGGGGATCGAGGTAGATTGGAGGCTGGCTCACGGAATGGAAGAGAACCTTAGGTTCTACAGGGCTAACGCCATACCGGTTCTAGGCGACTCCACGTTCATCAATGTAGTCAACGTTGACGCGATAGCCACCGACCCACCCTATGGGAGAGGTGCGAGCACTCATGGACAGAGCCAGCTAGCCCTCTATGATGCATTCTTAGGGAAGGCATGGGATGTGCTTAGGAGCGGCAGCTACATGAGCTTCATGACGCCGGCGTGGCTCGAGGACGCTGTGAGCAGGCTGCTTTGCAGGCATGGATTCACGGATATAGCCCGCTACTACCAGTATGTTCACGGCGGGCTAACCAGGGCTATATACGTGGTGAGAAAGGATGAATGCTAGAGTATTCTTCCTAGGCACTGGCGCAGCGGTACCGGTTACACGTGGATTACCCTGCATAGCGGTTAAAGCCGACTCCAACATATATTTATTCGATGTTGGCGAGGGATGCCAGTCCAAGATGCTTAAAGCCGGGTTAAGCCCGCTCAAGGTTAAAGCCGTATTCGTAACCCATCCCCATGGAGACCACTACTTGGGGTTACCGGGGGTAATCCAGACAATGGGTTTAACCGGGAGGAAGGAGCCGCTTAAACTACTGCTCCCCCGTGAACTAGACGAGTACTTTAGGCTCATACTGGAGAGGAAGCTGCTTAAACCCGGGTTCCCGGTGGAGTTCACGGTGTTGGCGAATGGCGAGGTCTACAGGGATGAAAAGATCTCTGTGAGAGCATACCCGGTGAACCATGGCGTGGAGGCCTACGGCTTCCATGTAGCCGTCGCGGGGAAAACCCTCTGCTACACTGGTGACACTATGCCGTGTAGTAGCGTGGTTGAGAACTGCCGGGGCGTCGATGTATTGATACATGAATCAACCTTCACCAGCGACATGGGTCCCGAGGCCCATGAGGAGTATCATTCAACAACAAGGGATGCTGCCTCAGCTGCCCTGGAGGCAGGTGCTGCTTCACTCGTCTTAACCCATATAAGTGCCAGATATAGTGATGAGGATGTATTGAGGGATGGATTAAGGTTCTTCTATAACACGGTGGTTGCCCGCGACATGATGATCCTCTACCTCTAACTGGAGCCCGTTAAATACCTTGATGCCTCATCGAGCTCGGCTTCATCTCCTTCCACAGTGATCCTTATGGCGCCGAGAGGCGACTCCTTCTCACTGTCAACGAGGGATAGCTTACCAACATATGCCGCCTGCTTATGTAGCAGTATGGTTATCGCCCTGTTCTCGCGATGCCTGTGGATATAGCTTCTGAGAGCCGGCTCCACCTGCTGAACCCTGGCCAGCTCCCTAAGCGGTTTCAGCGACTCTATCGTAAGCGAGACACCTCTGGCCAGCCTGTAGCCGCCTCCCTGATCACTGATGACCACGTCGCCTGCGAACACGTTTCCTACGGCTTTCTTAACCTTCTCAGAGTCCTCGGTGGGCCTCACTTCTGCTTCAACCACGACTCTGACCACTCCTCCCCACCAGGTTCACCAATATTTTAAACGCTTCTTCCTCAGCCTCCCTGGTGCTCGACTCGTTTACAATCATGTAGTCCGCTAAGGCTATTACGCTGCCCAGGCCGAAGCCCAGCTCTGTCATGTCCCGTTTAAGGAACTCCTCGTAGGATGATGGATCCCCGGGTCTCTTCCTTTCAAGAAGCCTCCTGAACCTTGTCCTAGGCGAGGCGTGGACGGCTACTATGACTACGTCTCCATGCTTCTTGAACTCCTCGACCTCTATGAGGCTCCTCACACCATCCACGACGACAACGCTGTTTTCCCTCCCTATTTTCTCAATGGTTCTAACCGCCACGATGTTTTCACCGTGCTTCCTCCTCAGCTCGCTGGATGTGGAGACCATTAGCTCAGGGGTTACAACACCGTATCTTCTCGCAACCTCCTCCCTGATCACGTCTCCCATTGTGTAAACCGGTAGACCCAGCTTCCTCGCCGCCTCAACCACTATACTCTTCCCGGAGCCTGGCATTCCTGCAACAAGTATGAAGAGCATGACTCAGCCTCCATGCCCCGGGGTGTGGTTAATATACTTGGAAACATTTTAATGTTTCAAGGTTGGCTAAAGAGGTGCGGGCCTTGAGCAGTGAGCTGGTGAGGAGCTTCATAGCCATCGAGGTTAAGAACAGGGATGTGTTGAGGAGGTTGATAGAGGCCAGGGACAGGGTCGCCGGGGTAGGCGTCGACTTGAAGCCCGTGGAGGATGAGAACATCCACTTAACGCTCAGGTTCATTGGTGAAGTACCAAGGAGCACTGTGGAGGAGGTCTGCGGGATAGTCACCGGCATCTCCTTTAAGCCCTTCGAGATGCATGTAAAGGGGATAGGGGGTTTTCCAAGTCTTGAGCGGCCGAGAGTTATATGGGCGGGGATTGAGGAAGGCGCTGGAGAACTCCTCGAACTATACAGGGTTGTCGAGGCTGGCCTAAGGAGGCTTGGGGTGAAGCCTGAGAGAGAAGAGTTCACTCCACATATAACGCTTGCGAGAGTCAAGGGCTACAGGGGCCTCGAGAAGCTTGTAAAGGTGCTCCTGGAGATGAGGGACATGGATTTCGGTTACACCCCTGTTGACGAGGTAATCGTTAAGAAGAGCGTTCTAACACCTCGGGGTCCCATATACAGTAACATATGTGTGAAGAAGCTGGTGCAGCAATGACAGTGAAGTGGGATGGGCATGGAGAGCGTTGAGGACGCAGTGCTGAAACTGATCAAGCCGAGCAAGGAGGAGTACCTCCACGTCCTCGGGGTCTACGAGACCATAGCGGGGACGCTTAAAAAGGTTCTCAGCGAGCACGGCGTTGAAGCCGAGGTGACGCTACAGGGGAGCATAGCACACGACACATGGCTCTCAGGAGACAGGGATATGGATATCTTCGTCCTCTACCCGGAGTCCTGGAGCATTGAGGAGTTGAAGACCAAGGGGTTTAAGCTCATAGTTGAGGCAGCCGGGAGGCTTGGAGGCTACGAGCTCAGGTATGCGGAGCACCCGTATGTAAGAGTCAGGGTGAGTGATGTAGAGGCGGACATAGTGCCAGCCTTCAACATATCTGACCCTGCAAGAGTGAGGACAGCTGTGGACAGGACACCGTTTCACACGAGGTTTGTCAGGGAGAAGCTAACCCCCGAGATGAGGGATCAGGCAAGGCTTTTGAAGAAGTTCATGAAGGGGATAAACGTGTATGGTGCAGAGGTGAAGACCAAGGGGTTCAGCGGCTACGCTGTTGAACTACTCATAGCCAAGTATGGTTCGCTGAGAAGGGTTCTAGAGGAGGCCTCCCAGTGGAACCCCCCTGTCTACATAGATACGTTGGGCGTCGACAAGGGGTTCTGGAAGGAGTTTAGAAGGAAGTACCCTGACTCAGTGGTATACATGCCGGACCCCGTGGACCCCATGAGGAATGTCACAGCCAATGTATCCCTTAAGAGTCTCTCAACACTCACATTGGCCTCGAGATGCTACATGGCTAATCCATCCCCCGTATTCTACGGTCTAGGCTCTAGGCAACCCCAGCCCGAGGAGCTGGCAGGGAGGCTCGCCGGGAGATGCATAGTTCTAGTTGAATACGTTCTCAACGAGAAGCTGCCTCCCGACGTCGTGTGGGGTGAGTTAAACAGGGTTAGGGATGCACTGGTTAAGCTCCTCCACAACATGGGCTTCCATGTTATTGATTCATCCCCCTGGAGCGACGAGGACAAGTATTCCGCAATACTGGTCGAACTCGAGGCATGTAATCTACCAGTCTACAGGCACTATACTGGTCCAGCCACCAGGTTCGGTGAGAGAGCCCTGAGCTTCATATCGAAGCACCTGGCTAGCGGCGTCGGCCTATGGATTGATGAGAGAGGCTTGTTGAACGCTCTGGCTCCAAGGAAATACACTGATGTGACGCAGCTACTGGTTGAAAGGGCTTGGGAGTACAGTGTTGCACCCCACTTCAAGGGGAGGAGACCTTCCATAAGGATCCTTGATTCAGACACTGTTAGAGAGCTGGCTGGTAAAGGGGCGTTGACATGGGTCTCGGAATTCGTATTGAAGACGCCTTCATGGATGGAGAAGTGCATTTCCTAGCTAGGGGTTTAAACGACCCCTATACGCGTAGAATACTCTGCTTCCCAAGTGATTGTGAAGGGAGTCTCCTAGCTGAAAGAGTCGACAGGCTGATGAGAGACGGCTTCATATACCTGCTTGAAACAGGCTCGGTGATACACGGGGTCAGAGTACTCGGCAAAGGGTATTCCTCAATAGTTGTCGCAGCATACCACAGGAGGCATGGGTTAGGTGTGTTGAAGCTTAGGAGGCTGGATAGTAGGAGGGATGATTTATCCAGGGAAGCTGAGTCAATGATGAAGGCGGGTGGGTCAGGGGTTGTACCAGAGCTCTACACGTATAGTAGGGACTACATATTCAGGGAGCTCATTGATCCACTGAGATGCAGACCTGTGGAAGACGTGCTTGCAGAGCTCAGCGAGGCAGGGAGGATTAAGGAGTTGAAGAAGCTGCTCCGCATGGTTTTCACCGCCTTGTGGAGGCTTGACTCCACGCGGGTTGACCACGGGGAGCTCAACCGTCCAGGCGACCACGTCTTCATCTGCAGGGACAGCGTGAAGATCATAGACTGGGAGAGTGCGAGAGTATCGGAGAAACCGGGGAACCTTTCATCTTTCGCGTCCTTCATACTCTACAGGTTTAAGCATAGTGGGAGAATCCTCCAGGAGCTCGGCGTGGACAGGGGGAGAGCTAGGGTTGAGCTCAAGAGGTACAAGGAGAACTACAGCGAGGACTCCTTACACAGGTTCCTTGAAGCCATGGGCTTAAACACCGGGTAGAAAGAACCAGAGGTAGGGTTCAAGGCCTGGTTGCAGCCGGCTCGCTGGGCACCGTCCTCGGCACAGTATACCTCAGGGTTACTGCCGGCCTTATCTCAATCCTGCTCCGTATCTCACCTGGCCCCGGTATATCCAGGAGCGACTTGCAACGGGGGCACACGCCGCCGCTGAGCCTGTAGACTTCCTCCGGTGTCGGCACCCCCCAGTAGTCCTGTCCAACCCTGTTGAACTCGAAGAGTACGAATCCGCATCTCTTACACCGGTATCTAATAGGCACCGGTATCACCTTAGTATGTATTCTCGTAATACCATGGGATAAGAGTGGGGTCGCGTAATACCTTTAAACAATTGTTATAACTTTATCGGAGTATAATATTGATAGCTATTACAATAATATTTAATCAAACATTTAATGTATTACGGGGCACAAGGTTTAAATACCCTTAGACAGCACTGAAAGTGCGCATACCGCTATTCATGGAAACGGTATTGTTTATAAGGCATCCGCACCTTATGGATACGGTTGAAGGGGCCGTCGTCTAGCCTGGCTAGGATGCCGGCCTGGGGGGAGTACCCCCGTGGCCCAGGACTCCCGGAGCGCCGGTGGTCCCGGGTTCAAATCCCGGCGGCCCCACTCGTTGAAAATCACTTCTGGGTGATCATGGACTTCACTTTCTCAATGAATTTCTCCCTGTTAACAATGAATCTTTCATGCGTTCCCTCGCCTAGGAGCATATTGTTCCAGTAGGCCTTCACCTCGAAGAGGAGGCGTCTTCCATCCACGCTTATCAGTTTAGCGGAGACCCTTACCCTGGCTCCACGTGGAGCGGGATTCAAGTGCTTGATGTTGACCATTGTCCCCACGGTTGTATAGCCCTCGGGGAGCCGTGGCTCCACGCATCTCAGCGCTGTTCTCTCCATGAAGGCTATCATGCTGGGTGTTGAAAGCACTTGGACCTCGCCGCTGCCTACATGGCTGGCTATATGGTGTTCTTCAACCAGGTATTCCTCCTCGCAGTAGAGGCCTGGCTCAATACTTGTAGACACGGCTATCACCGCGTCTAAAACAAGGCGTCCACGGGATATAAAACCTGATCTCCTCTCAGCTCTAAAGGAGTTTTTCCTTTAGGGGCTCTATGATTCCCTGCATCTCCCCGGGTTTACACCCGTCATCTATGGGGCAGTCGGAGTGGTCATGGATTCTTTATCCCTGCGAGGGGTGGGGCTAGTCCTGAAGGCAACACTCAGGGCTGGGAATCCCTCGCAGGCCACGGAGACACTCCCGCCTTAAAAGACGGGGCTTTCAGCTGTAAGTGTCCTGAGGCATGTTTAAAACCTCCTCTCACACTACTACTCTACAAGAGGTTTCAGAGGGTGACTGATGTGAGCGGGGAGCGTGTTTACGTTGTTAAAGTAGGGGAGAAGGAGATACCTATTGATGAGAAGACCCTGAGCATTCTACATGAATACGTGAAGACCCCGATGGGCCTGGAGGAGTTGGCGGAGAAGCTGGGTCTAGAGGGCTGGGAGGAGGCGTATGAGTTCATAAAGTCTGTGCCGGCATGGATACTGTGGACTCCTCCATCCCTGTGGACGCATAGAAGGAAGTGGATTGAGTCGAAGAATCAGGCTGGATGATTCAGGCAACTAGGCTTTAGCTATGTAGCCCACTTTCGGCTCGTAGATTTCACCCGACCTCAACATGTCTTTTATCTCCTCCTGGACGAATTCTCTTTCAAACCCTTTCTCCCTAGCCCTCTTAATGACCTCGCTGACGCTTATCTCGCTGACTTCTTCCAGGATGCTGAAGAGGAATTCTCTGAACTTCCTCTTCTTCTCCCTCCTGGATGCTGACACACCTGACTCGATGACATCTATGTCTATCATGCCGCTCTCAACATCTATACCTATCTTGGTCAGCATGACGAGCATCAGCCTTATTGCTTCCTCAGCGTCCTCTAGTGTCGCCTTGCTCTTCAGGGAGAGGCGTGCATGGGCCTCTGTAAGCCTCACGAGTGCCTCAAGCTGCCTCGGTGTTATGGCTATTGCGACTGGGCGTGTTGGGTCACTGGGTATAGAGGACTTCCTCATGC
Organism: Desulfurococcus mucosus DSM 2162; assembly: GCF_000186365.1. Taxonomy (NCBI): domain Archaea; kingdom Thermoproteati; phylum Thermoproteota; class Thermoprotei; order Desulfurococcales; family Desulfurococcaceae; genus Desulfurococcus; species Desulfurococcus mucosus. Next base: position 577,315 of record NC_014961.1, on the reverse strand, counting down.
TTACATAGAACTCCTCTATTAGCTTGGCTGCCTCCGGGGTCAGCTGTGGATGCACGTATCTTCTCGCGTAGCTTATATACTTCTTGAGGAGCTGGAGGTCTATCAGCGGACGCGTCTTCTCGACATCACTGTGCACGCCGAGAACGTAGCGTGCAAGCTTCCGATCCTGCTCGGGGTTCGGTAGATCCTTTATTGTGAATATGAGGTCGAACCTTGAGAGTATTGTCGGAGGGAGATCAATGTTCTTGCTTATCGGCTTGGTTGGATCGTATCTTCCATCCTTAGGGTTCCCCGCGGCGAGGACTGATGCTCTTGCATTGAGCCTCGCAACTATCCCGGCTTTAGCTATGCTGACAGTCTGTTGCTCTAGCGCCTCGTGTATAGCGCTCCTGTCCTCATCCCTCATCTTATCTATCTCGTCTATGCAGGCGACGCCTCCGTCAGCTATCACGAGGGCCCCTGCCTCCAGGTAATACTCACCGGTGGCCTTATCCCTCAGTACCGTTGCCGTTAAGCCTGCAGCAGTAGACCCCTTCCCACTCGTGTAGAGGCCTCTCGGCGCTAGCCTCGATGTGAACTGGAGTAGCTGCGACTTAGCTGTACCCGGGTCGCCGACCAACAGGACATGTATGTCTCCCCTGATCCTCGTGCCATCCTGGAGTATCTTGGGTACGCCGCCTAGGAGTAGTAGTGCTATTGCCTCCTTTATGTCCCAGTATCCATATATGCCTGGCGCAATGCTCGCGATAATCTTCTCCCTTATCCATGGATCCCTGGCTAGCTCCCTGATCCTCTCCTCATCCTCCTTCGTTATCTCTATCTCCTCCAGGACCTTCTCCTGCACCTCGACATTGTTTGCATCAATATAGAAGGAGAAAACCGCCCTAGGGCCGCGCTTATCGATCGATGTCACAGGTGCTACGCGGAGGATCCCGATCACCACGACTCTGTCGCCGGGTCTCGCTGCGTCAACTATGTCGCCTGTCAACACGACCTCTATGCTGCGGGGTATCTGCCCGCCGGGAACCTCCTCGGGCTTCTCCTGTACGACTATTTTCTGCCAGTCTATGAAGACGCTTTTCTCAGGGATCAGCTCGAACCTGCCCGGTTTACCGCACACCGGACACAGCTGTGGTCTCTCAAGTCTCTCCCCCATTTCCCCCTCCTCTGGGTAGTGGAACTCGTGTACGCCTGTCTCAGGGTCTGCATGCCTGTATGTTGCCTTAACTATTCTTGCATCTATCCTGGTGACCCTTGTAACTATCCCTTCTATGGCTATCAGCTTACCAATGTAGTCGCTTGAAATATCCCTGATCCTCAGTGTCTCAGGCGGGTTCCTGAGCCTCGGGTAGAACTTCACAGCCTTCCTAGCGTACTCGGGGTAGTCTCTCTCCACGATCGAGCGTATTGCATCGCTGAAGCTCTCCAAGGCCTCGTCCGGCCTATCTATAAGTGTGTTCGCCAGCTCCCTGCTGTATCCTATTAGATCAGTGAAGTCCACGATGAGGCTTCTCTGCCCCATGCCCACCATTTGCCCTATTCTCTCCTCGTACTTGCGGAGCCCCTCCTTGGAGCGGTATGTGTCTATGAACTTCTTGAAGGCCTCTGTGAGCTCGGCGCCCCTTAAACCGGTTTCAAGGCTACTTTCCCGGCTCACCTACATCAACCCCGATTATCACCTTGAAGTACGTGTCTAGAAGCGTCCTTAGGCTGTTGAAGAATATCTTCTCCTCCAAGCTTAAGTTGTTCACGGCTTCAGCAGGATACCCTGGCGCCGTCAGGAAGCCCACTATTTTCTTAGCTCTCAAACGGGTGAGGGACACCAGTGCATCCCTATACATTTTCACGGATTCGCTGAGTTCTTCGAGGCGCCTAAGGTCACGGGACTTCCCATGCTCCTCCAGCGTCTCCTTTATCTTCTCCCCAAGCCTGCGGTAGAAGTATCCCTTCAACTCCTCGAATCGCGGCTGACTCTTATACCTGTCCTCAAGGAACAGGAGCTTCGCCAGCCTCTCCTTGTCGATGCCGTCCTCGGTTATCGTGGCATATCCTTTCGCCGCCAGCTCTCTGGCCACCCATCTCGGCACTATGTGCTCGGAGCCCTTTGCCAGCTCGACGAAGCCGTCCTCGATGAAAACAGTGATGCCTTGAACGGTGACGGTTATCTTGACCGGCTCCTCCTCGTAGTCCCTCGAGACAAAGCTGCCTGCAAGGAGGCCTACGAGCTCCAGTAAACCGTTCAAAACCGTTCACCAAGGTGATAGTTGATGTGTCATCCCTTTAATATCCTTGCACCCAATATAATCTATCCATGGAGGCTCAAGGTGTCTGGCTTGAGTGAGGCAGAGCTACTGTGGGCTGAAAAATACCGTCCTAGAACACTCGACGAAGTTGTGAACCAGAAGGAGATAGTTGTCAGGCTGAAGAAATTCGTTGAGGAGAAGAGCATACCCCACATGCTCTTCGCCGGGCCACCGGGTACGGGTAAGACGACTATGGCTCACTGCCTGGCACACGACCTCTACGGCGACGACTACAAGAAGTACATGCTGGAGTTGAACGCGTCGGATGAGAGGAAGATAGAGGTTATAAGGGGCAAGGTGAAGGAGTTCGCCAGGTCAAGGGTTGTCGGAGAGGTACCGTTCAAGATAGTCCTCCTCGATGAAGCAGACAACATGACGGCTGATGCACAGCAGGCGTTGAGGAGGCTCATGGAGCTCTATAGTGCTACAACCAGGTTCATCCTGACGGCTAACTACCCGAGTAAAATAATAGAGCCTATTCAGAGTAGGACAGCCATCTTCAGGTTCTCTCCCCTCAGGAAGGAGGATGTCGTGGAGAGGCTTAGATACATCTGCAACGCTGAGAAGGTTAAATGCGATGAGAGAGCCCTTGAAACAATATACGAGCTATCGGAGGGAGACATGAGGCGGGCTATAAACATCCTCCAGACAACCGCTGCCCTCGGGGAGGTAGTGGAGGAGGCTGTATACAAGGTTATAGGGCTAGCGCACCCCAGGGAGGTAAGGGAGATGCTGAACGAGGCTCTCTCAGGGAACTTCACGGAGGCAAGGAACAAGCTTAGAACACTCATGATAGAGTACGGGTTGAGCGGTGTCGACATCATCAGGCAGATACATAAGGAGATATTCAGCCAGGAGGTGAAGATACCTGACGAGATGAGGGTGCTGATAGCGGATCTAGCTGGAGAAATACAGTTCAGGCTTGTGGAGGGGGCGGACGACGAGATACAGTTGAACGCTTTCCTAGCGAGGCTAGCGTTAATAGGTAGAAAATTCAAGACGGGGTAACGCCTTGAGTCATCAAAGAGTGCCCTGGGTAATAAAGTATAGGCCGAGAACCCTCGAGGAGTTCGAAGACCAGGAGGAAGCGAAAGAAAAGCTGATAGCATGGCTGGAGTCATGGGAGAAAGGGGTACCCGGGAAGAAAGCAGCTCTTCTCCACGGTCCCCCTGGATGCGGTAAGACAAGCCTTGTAGAGGCTGTTGCAAGGAGCAAGGGCTACCAGCTCTTCGAAATGAACGCTAGTGATGCAAGGAGGAAGGAGGATATTGACAGGATAGTTAAGTTGGCGAGTAGATCCGGGGCGCTTACAGGGTCTAGGAAGATAATACTGCTCGATGAAGTCGACGGCATGGATCCAAGGGCTGACGCCGGAGGCATCGAAGCCCTTGTCGAGGTGATTAAGGCCACCGCGAACCCTATTATCATGACCGCTAACAACCCGTACTCACAGGCCCTACGCCCGTTAAGGGAGCTCTCCGAGGTAATAGGCTTCAAGAGGCTTAGCGAGAGCGTGGTCGTAAAGGTGTTGAAGAAGATATGTGGAGCCGAGAAGCTGTTCTGCGAGGATGAGGCGCTTAGGGAGATAGCTAGGAGGAGTGAGGGAGACCTGAGGAGCGCTATAAACGATCTTGAAGCATTGGCCGGTTTAAGCGGCGGCGTCACCGTGAATGCCGTTAAAGAGCTCTCCACGTATAGGAACAGGGTGTACGCTCCCTACGAGGCGTTGCAGAAGCTCTTCAATGCCAGATACATATTCCAGGCCAAGGAGTACGCGACATCAACCGATCTCGCACCAGACGAGTTCATAATATGGATCAACGAGCACATTCCGACATACTACGAGGACCCCGAGGAGGTGGCCAGAGCCTATGACGCGTTGAGCAGAGCAGACGTATACATGGGCAGGATAGTTAGAACCCAGAACTGGGATCTATTAAGCTACGTGCTGGAGATGATGGGGCCGGGCGTGGCCTTCGCGAGGAAAACATACAGGTATAGATGGAAGCCCTTCAAGTCGCCTGAGAGACTGAAGCTGATGAGCGAGGCCAAGCGCTCCAGGGAGATAAGGGAGAGCCTGGCTGAGCAGTTGTCCCGCCGTCTCCTAACCAGTAAGACCGTGGTAAGGAGTGATGTGATACCATTCCTCAGAGTGATATTCAGACACAACCCGAAGTACGCGGCGAAACTGGCCAAGGGCTACGGGCTACCGGAAGAGGTTGTAAAGTGGCTTGCAGGCACCCGGGGAAGCGAGATCCTAGGATACATGAGGAAGACGAGGACTAAGTAGAGCTCCCACCGCGTGAGCGAGCCCTGTAGGCTGCGATACCTCCCTTCAAGCTGTATGCTTTAAACCCTTTGCCACGGAGCTCCCTTGCAAGGAGGAGGCTGATACCGCCCGTGCTACAGTAGAGTACAACCGGCTTATCCCTTGGCAGCCTCTCGAAGTCAACCATGCTCAGGTGGAGGGCGCCTGGCAGTGCGTCACGCCTATACTCCTCATAGCTCCTCGCATCGATGACTATGGAGTCAGGCGGTATCGAGTCAACTTCCTCCCTGTAACCTGGCACAGCGTCTTCAGGCCTACCAGTGTGGAGGTCAACTATCCTCAGTTCCTCGACAACCTTATCTACGAGGCCCGCGTCCAGCCTCCCCAGTAGCTCCCTAAGCTTCTCAGGGCTCACCCTTGTCGCCACATGCGTGGGGGCTATAGCACATGCCTCAGCCACTCTTGACGAGTACTCGTAGAGCCCTATCCTCCTCGAGTACCCTACTATCTCCTCCTTATCGAAGCCTATCAAGGGTCTCAGCACAATGCAGCCTGGTGAAGCAGCGTATTCGGCAGCCCTCAGGTTTGCAAGCGTCTGACTAGATGCCTGGCCGAGTGCTTCACCCGTGACTAGGGCATCGTATCCCAGTCTCTCAGCAACCCTGCCCGCCACCATGTACATCAGTGCCCTTAGAACCACCTGCCTGTAGCTCCACTCGATCTTCCCCTCTATTTCAGCTATAAGAGGGGTGAAGTCAATGGTGATAAACCTTGGGTCATAACTGCTAAGCCACTCATCAGCCAGCTTCTTCGCAACGGCAAAGGCTTGACGGCTCACCTCGCTTGAACCCATCATATAGTGGAGGAAGTCGACTTCCAACCCTCTCTTAGCCATGAGCCATGCTGCCACAGGGGAGTCGAAGCCACCTGAGAACAAGACAAGGGCTCTTCCACCACTCCCGGTTGGAAGCCCGCCAGGGCCCTCGATGATCCTGCCGTGGAGGTAGGCTGTGCTACCCCTCACCTCAACCACGACCTCTACCTCAGGGTTCTCTAGGTCAACGCCCGCTGAGAAAGGCTTTAATGCAGCACCGATCTCCCTTGCTACATCAAGCGATGTGAAGCCGTGTCTACCGCTTCTCTTAACCCTTACAGCGAACCTCTTGCCTTTAACGTGTTCAATACTCCTGGAGGCAACCTCCCTCACAAGTTCCTCAAGGCTCGTGAACTCTATTGCCTGTACTTCTGAAACCCTGTGGACCCCGAAAACCCTGCTCAAGGCTTGAAGCGCGTCGCCCCCGGCCTCCACGAGGATCTTGGCATCGGTGAACCTGACCGCGGAGACCGTGATCCCTTTCCTGGCGAGCGTTCTCTTAATGTTCTCAGCGAGCATAGCGTAGAGTCTTGGACGGGTTCTAGGGGATTTAAGCGGTATTTCCCCGGCTACCGTTACAAGGTAGAGTGGCAAGGCCTGCCCCTTCCATAGCTCTCTAGGGCTGGAAACAGTTATTACTCTGCGGGATTATAACCATGTAGACGTAGCCTGGGGACATGTTTTCCACGGGCACGGGGAGCACTAGATGTATGGTGTAGGGATAACGGGCAGGGTGAGCCTCGGCGACAGCGTGGTCGAGTACGACCCGGGGCGTGGCAGGTACCGTAGGATGCGTAGCGATGGAGAAGTAGAGGTGTCGCTGGAAGTATTCGGCGAGCACAGCCTGGTGGCTGAACCAGTCCACTCCCTCTACGTGCCCGAGTTCATCACGAGGCACATTCTCATCGAGCTAGCTGATAAATCACTCATACCGCCCAGCTCCTCGATCGCTTTCACCGTTAAGATCCCCGTGGATCTAGGCGTCTTCGTCGTGGGAGACGACTACTATAGGCTGATAGATGTGATCCCCCTCGGCAAGTACTATAAGTACACGCTCTACGGGCCGCATGCAACGCTTGAAGAGATAACAGGGCTCATATGTAGACACTGGCGGAGCCAGCTACACTATGAGAAGCCTGTTACCGAGCCCGGTGAATGCATCCTTGAGGTTGAAGCAGTGAACGAGGCCGAGGAACCCTTATTCATCTCCAAGATCCTTGTGGACGCTTCATTCACCCCTCTCTTCTATGAGAGGGGCACGTTTAACTGTTACGCTGGCAGGGTGAGGCTCACCGTGAAGGGTAGGGGAAGGGGGGAAGTATCGTATCCCAGGATCCAGGTTCCCCCGGGCTACGTGAAGGCTGATGCACCAGCCGAGCTAAGGCCTCCCCCCGTGCCAGCTGTAATGTGGAGGACGGAGATGATGTGGGGGCTTTGAACATGGTTAACACATCATGGATCCTTCAGGCAGTGATAGACGCCCTTGCATCAATCGGGCTGGGCAGGGAGCTGGCTCTAAGGGTTTTCACAGGGCTCCTAGTGCTCGCCATAGGGTTCCTCCTAGTCAAGGTTCTAACGAGGTTCTCTGCCAAGGTTCTATTCAAGCTGTACCCTAGGCAGGTAACCCTCATAGTGTCGAGGCTCATATATTACACATTACTCTTCATAGTAGTAGTCACCTTTCTAGGCGTCCTAGGAGTCGACGTATCCGGCCTCGTGATCGCGGGAGGCTTCGCAGGCCTCGTGGTCGGCGTAGCCCTGCAGCCCGTCTTATCAAACGTGTTTGCAGGACTATACATTATCGCTGAGAAAGCCGTTCAGCCAGGCGACGCGGTGGAGATCGGGGGAGTAAGCGGTGAGGTCATAGCTCTATCAATAATGTTTACACGTATACGGACATGGGACGGGGTAGTAGTGACCCTGCCCAACAACATGCTCCTCTCCTCCAGCTTCAAGAACTACAGTAGGACTGTAGCGAAACGCGTGGAGGTTTCAATCCCCATAGCTTACAGCGGGGATGCCGAGATGGCTTACAGCGTGGTGAGGGAAGCCCTAGGGAAACTCACCTATGTACTCGTGGAGCCAGCACCCGACATCTTTGTTTCATCCATAGTTGACGGGGGACTCAACCTCACTGTTAGAGCATGGGTCCTAGACAAATACTACTACACGGCGATAAAGGAGCTCCCCTGGGCCATCACCAAGGCCCTCAAGGCCTCGGGAATAGAGATCCAGCCACCGAGGCTCGACATACGGCTTAAATCAATCCCGGAGCCGAGGTCAGGCAACCCGGTAGAGTCCAGTGGCTTAAAAACAAGGTGAAGAGGATTATGCCGTGGAAGCCTCCAGCCAGCACCACATGGTGGATGAGACATGGCATCCCTTACACTTCCAGCTCAGCGGGCTCAGCAGGCAGGAGGCTCCAGTGGCTTCCACATGCTTACCAAGATCGTAGAGTACTTCGAGCTAGAGTTACACAGGGAGCTCAGGGATGTCTCCCTTGAAGAGCTACTAGCATTACTCAAGGCACCCCGGAACCCCGGTGCAATACTTGTAGCTAGATTCACCATGGGGAATGGATCCGGGTGCATTGCTGCCTCGAATGCAGCTTACACTAATGTCCAGTGCGATGGATTCGAACCGAACCCCCTGCTCCCAGTGGCCGAGGCAAACATCTATATACTCAGGTTGAATCCCTCAGTCAAGGATGCTTATCAATCCATGGTGGCATGGGACGTGTTCTCCCAGTGCCTGGAGCCACTGTACCTTGCAGCAATATTCTTCAACAGGGATCAAGCCGTTAAAGGAGTTGAATGCGTGATGGAGAGGAGCAGTGAGATCGTGGAGCTCGCCGAGAGGCTTCGGGGAGCACTAGATAGGAGGGGGAGGAGGACGCTTACACTAGTGCTTAACAGTCTCTCACGATTAACGAGCGAGTTGAACGAGGCGGTTGACACGGGCAGCTGGGACACTGTGCCAGCGGTAGTGAACGAGCTTGCAGCCCTCCACGCCGAGCTCCTCGAAGCCTTAGCCAAGGCGAGGCCCACGGCCGCCCATTAAAGGGTGCGGCCCGCACCTCGTGGAACGTTCAGCAAGCTTTATCCATCCTCCTCTATTTAGCATCAAACGGTGGTGTACGTGAAGCTCGTAGACGCCTACAGCCTCCTCGAGAACATGGAGAACCTCCTCTACAAGCTACTTGAGTACAGGGATAGGGTTCTCGAGGAGGGTTCGGCACCCGGGAGAACCGTTGCAACCCCCCTCGTGAAATACGGCTTCGTCTCCATGCTTAAAGGCGGCGTGATAATGGATGTGACGAACCCTGAGCAGGCTGGAATAGCCGAGGATGCTGGTGCAGTCGGCGTCATGGTGCTGGATAAGCTCCCATACGATGTTAGAATGGCTGGCGGAGTAGCTAGGACGGCCGACGTCAAGGTGATCGAGGAGGTGATGAACACTATAACCATTCCTGTCTCAGCTAAATGCAGGATAGGGCATGAATGGGAGGCAAGGATCCTGGAGGAGATAGGCGTCGACCTCATAGATGAAAGCGAGGTTTTAACACCGGTTGATGAGAAGGCCCATATAGATAAATGGTTGTTTAAGACGCCCTTCGTCAACGGTGCGAGAAGCCTCCCTGAAGCACTGAGGAGAATACATGAGGGTGCATCAATGATTAGGACTAAGGGTGAGCCTGGAACGGGAAACGTTGCAGAGGCCGTTAGACACATGAAGCTCGTGAACAGAGACATCTATGTTCTCAACGGCTACTACAGGAACGGGGATTTAGAGGCTATAAGGATCTACTCGAGGGAGAACAAGGTTCCCTACGAGCTAGCCCTCCTCACGGCGAGACTCGGCAGGCTCCCCGTGGTGAACTTTGCGGCGGGAGGCGTCGCTACGCCGGCTGATGCAGCATTGATGATGTGGCTGGGTGCAGACGGGGTCTTCGTGGGCTCCGGCATATTCAAGAGCAGTGATCCGGAGGCGAGGGCCCACGCCATAGTCTTGGCTACAGCCTACTGGGACGACCCTGAGACAGTGCTGGAGGCTCAGAGAATGGTGTCCGAGAAAGCCTCGATGCTCGGCCTGGATGTCAGGCAGCTTAAACCCGAGGAGTTAATGCAGGTGCGCGGTGAGTAGCATGGTCAAGGTCGGCGTTCTCGCATTGCAGGGGGATTACCTGGAGCACTACCAGTTGCTCCGCTCGCTGAGCGGCGTCGAGGCAGTCCCCGTGAAGCATCCCAGGGAGCTTGAAGGAGTCGACGCACTAGTAATACCTGGAGGAGAGTCCACCACTATAGGTCTACTCGTGAGGAAAAAGGGCTTGGAGGAACCATTGAAGCAGTTCGCCGGGGAAGGCAAGCCTATACTCGCCACCTGTGCTGGAGCAATACTCCTAGCTAGAGAAGTGGTGGATAGAACGGTGGGTGAGACAGGGCAGTATACCCTAGGGTTAATGGATATAGCCGTGGTGAGGAACGCGTATGGGAGGCAGAGGGACTCATTCATAGCGAGCGTCACATTGAAGGATATCGGCGAGGTTAAAGCAGCATTCATCAGGGCCCCCATAATAGCTAGGGCTTATGGTTCAGCCGAGATAATTGGGTTCCTAGATGATCCAACCCTAGGCAGACACGGTGTCGCAGCACGCCAGGGAAACATGTATGCTGTAACATTCCACCCCGAGATAACAGGCGATATAAAGCTCTACAAACATATCATCCAGCAAGCCGGGAGGTAGGAGGATCACGGGTTGAACCAGGGTACAGGGCTTTTTTCACACTGCCTTAAATGCGGTGCCAGGAGTAGCGGGATACATCTTAAATGCCCTGTCTGCGGAGGCGTAACAATACTGGAGTACGAGGAGGCCTCGCCCACCGTTGACAGGAGTGAGGCCAGCATCTGGAGGTACAAGGGGCTACTACCAGGCTTCCCCCGCAGGGTCTCCATGGGCGAGGGCCTAACCCCTCTTAGAACGGTTGACGGAGTGATCGTTAAGAACGAACGGAAAAACCCCACGGGCTCATACTCTGACAGGGCTTCAAGCGTTATTGCAAGCTATATTGCTTCAACAGGGTGGAGGGGTGTTCTAAGAGTGGAGTATGTTGAGGACTTCGCGTACTCTCTCGCATACTATACCCGTGGACTCGTCAACGGGAGGATCCTCGTGGAAGACCCGTTGAACGCGGATGCCGACGAGCTGGTGAAGGCACATAAGCTGGGCTTCGGGATAGAGGTGTGCAACAGTAGTGAGGCCGACCTACCCTACATTAATCCATTAACCATCGAGGGGTTGAAGACTATTCTCCTCGAGATCCATGAGAGGAGGCTTAACGTGGAGAACATAGTGGTGCCCGTTGAAACCGGTACACTGGCTTTCTCGCTCTGCAAGGCGCTCAGGGAGCTCGGCGAGATGGGAATGCATCCAGGGTACATTGTAGTTGGGGCAACACTGAAAGGGTGGGGGAAGCCATGGCTTCTAAACCACTGTAAAGACAGCATTAGAGTGGAGGAGGTGGAGCCGGCTGAAGCCGTTGAATCCCTGCTGAAGCTGAGCAGGATGGGTTTGAGGACTAAGCTGGTTTCAGCACTGGCTTACGCGGTTGCGAGATCCATGGGTGGCTCGATAGCCGTGATCACTATTGGGGAGAAGCAGGTTAGGCAGCGTAGGTCAGTCAGCGGGCTTGGCATGGAGATACTGGGGATCCTGGAGAAACACGGGGATCTCACTGCTTACGAGGTGTGGAGGATGCTTGGAAAATACAGTTTAAGAGGAGTCTACAAGGCCCTGAGATCCCTTGAGGAACTGGGGCTTATATGCGTGAAACACGTTGTCAAAGGCGTTGGAAGGAAGGTTAAAACATACTCTGTATGCGAGGACACATACATAGTCGAATAACCCTCCAGGGTTCCAGTAGCGTTTTAAAAACCCGGGCCCGCATCACGTTAAAACATGACGCGTCAACACCTCTCCAGAATACCCGGTGGCAGGGTTCTCATAGTAGACTACGGCGGCCAGTATACGCACCTCATTGCTAGGAGGATAAGGGAGCTAGGCGTATACTCTGAGATAGTCTTCCACAGGGATGCTGGAAGCCTAGATGTTGAAGGCTACGACGCCGTAATACTCTCGGGGAGCCATTTAAGTGTGAGGAGCTTGAGCAGGGGAGACCTCGAGGTAGCTGAGAAGATCCTCTTCAACGGCTCTAAGCCATTGCTCGGCATATGCTTCGGCCACCAGTTGATAGGATACTTGCTCGGCGCCGATGTTGCATCGGGGTGCGGCGAGTACGGTAGAACCAGGGTGAGTATCACGGGTGGCGACGAGCTCTTCAACGGCTGGAGCAGTGAGGAGACGGTTTGGATGAGCCACGGTGAATGCGTGGAGAACCCTCCGGGGTCCCTTAGGATCCTGGCTGTCAGCGAGAACAGGGTTATCGCTGCATTCAAAGCAGTGGTGAACAATAGGGCTGTCTACGGTGTTCAATTCCACCCGGAGGTGCATCACACGGGGAAGGGGCGTTTACTGTTCGACAACTTCCTCAGGATAGCTGGTGCTAGGAGGGAGTGGAGGGTTGAAAACTACTACAGGTATCTCCTCGACGAGCTACGCAGGGAGGTAGTCGATGACGGGGTAGCGGTAGTCGGGGTAAGCGGTGGCATCGACTCAACGGTTACAGCTCTAATAGGGAGAAAGGTCTTCGGCGAGAAGCTTATCCCCGTGTTCGTAGACCACGGTTTGCTCAGGGAAGGTGAGAGGGAGTCAGTGGTTTCATCACTGGAGAAGCTTGGCTTAAACCCCCTGGTGGTCGATGCAGGCGAGAGGTTTATATCCAGGCTGGAGGGCGTCGTGGATTGCGAGGAGAGGCGTAGGGTCATCGGGGAGGAGTTCGCCAAGATATTCGCTGAGATCGTGGAGAAGGAGGGAGCCAGGTACTTCCTGCAGGGAACCACGTATCCCGACATCATAGAGAGCGGGGGAATACGTGGTGCAGCGTCAGTTATAAAGTCTCATCACAACGTCGGCGGGCTCCCCGAGTGGTTCAGGGACAGGGTCAAGGTTTTGGAGCCAATACGATACCTCTACAAGGATGAGGTGAGGGAGATAGCGCGACTCCTCAATGTGCCATGGGAGCTCGTGGAGAGACACCCGTACCCGGGACCAGGATTAGCCGTCAGGATCATTGGATCCTTTACAAGGAAGAAGCTGGAGATATGCAGGAAGGCGTCGAGAATAGTGGAGGATGTGCTCAGGGAGCACGGGTTCTACGGTAAGGTGTGGCAGGCTTTCGCCGTGGTTGGCGACGATAAATGGGTCGGTGTTAAAGGCGATGCAAGGAGCCACGGCTACATTGTGACCATCAGGGTTGTTGAGAGCGTTGACGGCATGACGGCTGATTACTCGAGGCTTCCATATGATGTCCTCGATGAGATCAGCAGGAGGATCACTAACAGCATACCGGATGTAAGCATGGTGACATACGCTGTGACATCCAAGCCACCGAGCACCATAGAGCCCTGCTGAGGCTGCCTCCCATGAAGGTGGTCTACCTGCCTTGGAGCAAGGCAATAGAGTTATGCTACAGGCTGGCATCAATGATATTGGATAACGGGAGACACTACGATACAGTGGTCGCAATATCCCGCGGCGGACTGTTGCCTGCGAGGATAATCAGCGATGTGATAGGTGTAGACGACTTCATAGTCCTCAGATCCAGGTTCTGGGGGATAGGGGGAAGGATACGTGAGGAGCCGGAGGTAGCGATGCATGAAGCCGTAAATGTGAGAGGCAAGGATGTAATAGTGGTTGACGAAGTAGTCGACACCGGTGCAACACTAGCCAAGATAACGAGGCTCGTGAAGGACATGGGGGCCCGCAGCGTTGAAACAGCTGTGTTACACTATAAGTCATCGAGCTCCTTTAAACCCGACTACTACGCTGAGAAAGTAGATGAATGGGCATGGATATTCTACCCGTGGTCGTTCAGTGAGACACTATACGGGTTGGCCAAGACGAGGGGAGGAGACATATATGAGGAGGCATTCAGGGTTCTAAGAGAGGTCAATGCAACAGAGCTGTACCTCGACCCCCACAGGATAAGGGAGTCCCTTAAAAGGTACACCGGGTGAGAGCAAGGTTTTTAAGCATCCTCTTCCATAGTGAAAGCGGGCATCTTGCTCGTAGTAGCGCTTGATCCACCTGTAAGGGAGAAGGGAAGGAGGAAGACAAGCCTACTCGTAGAGGAGTTAGATAAGTATGTCTCAGGCTACAAGATAGGACTCCCATTCCTCATCAAGCATGGCAGGAGAGGCATCAGGGAGCTCAGGAAGAGTACTGAGAAACCCATTATCGTGGACTTAAAGCTAGCCGACATAGGGGATGTAATGGCTGAGGTGCTGAGACACCTAGCCAGGCTAGGCGTAGACGCTGTCATAGCCCATGCTTTTACAGGCTATACAGGGGCTCTCGAGGACTTGTCGAAGGCATCGATGGCTACAGGCGTAGGCTTAATAATAGTGGTTTCCATGAGTCACAGGGGCTCGGAGGAATACATAGATAGACACGTGGATGAATTCCTCGAGCTTGCTGCAAGAATAAGGGCTAAAGGAGTGGTTGCACCGGCCACGAGGCCCAGGGTGATAAGGCATGTGAGAGAAGTGCTCGGGGACACCGTTGAGATATACTCGCCTGGCATAGGGATCCAGGGGGCTGAACCAGGCTCAGCCCTCTGTGCCGGAGCAAACTACGAGATCGTCGGAAGGCTCATAACGAGATCAGGGAACCCTGGTGAAACAGCTAGAGCCATCAGGGAGATGCAGCTGGAGAGGTGGTTGAAGTGTCGTGGATAAGCGTGGAGCTCTACAGGAAGGGGATGGTGAAGATAGGTAGCTTCAAATTATCGTCCGGGGTAGAGAGCCCCTTCTACATAGACTTGAGGAGGCTCTACATGCATCCAGAGCTGGCCAAGGCAATCACGCTTGAACTGATACGGGTAGTGGGACTCAGCGATGTCGACGCTGTTGTCGGCGTTGCAACAGCCGGGATACCTTTAGCGGCATATGTTTCATGTCTAACCGGTAAGCCCATGGCGTATGTGAGAAGCGAGAGAAAGAACCATGGAACCAACTCATTGATAGAGGGCGATGTCTCAGGTCTCAGGGTTCTAGTTGTAGACGATGTATCAACAACGGGTTCATCAATACTCAGAGCTATTGAAGCTGTCAGGGAGGCCGGGGGGACACCGATGAAAGCCGGCGTGATAGTTGACAGGGAGCAGGGTGCTAGGGGGGCTCTGGCCAGGCACGGCGTGGAGCTATACTGGCTCACCACTGCTAGAAGGATCTTCCAGGACATATACATGCACGGGTTGATCACGGAAGCCGTGTACAGGAGTGTAATCGAGTACCTTGACAAGTACAGCGTGGTCGAAGGGTGAATGCGAAATGTATACCCCTGCCAAGGTTGTTTCAACCGAGAGGCTGAGTAGCTCGATGTACATGAAGAAGGTGAAGCTATTAGACGGCGACACCGTGGAGCCGAAGCCTTTTCAATTCATCCTCATATGGGTCCCCGGCGTCGACCTACTGCCCATGAGCGTTGCAGGCTTCACCAGCGGCGAGATCACACTGGTGGTCAGGGAGAGAGGTGAGGGCACGAGGAAGCTGCTGCACTACGATGGCTTCCTCGGCGTCTCAGGCTTCCACGGTAAAGGATTCGAGCCATGGGGGTACAGGAGGATATTGTTCGTGGCAGGTGGCTCGGGAATAGCCCCCTTCTTCCACCTGGCTGAGAAGGCATGGGAGAAAGACATCGTGGTCGACGTGGTGTGGGGTGTGAGAGAGGCCGGTGAACTATTCAACCCGGCTAGGCTTCTCGGCAAGCCTAGGGGAGACGTGTACGTGGCAACCGAGGACTGCAGGGTAGGCTACTGTGGCAGGGCGTCGCATCTCGCCTCGAGGCTCGTAGCCGGGAACCCTGGTAAATGGGATGCCGTGATAGCCTCAGGCCCCATCGGCCTCCTTCGGGAAGCATGTGGTTCACTAGGAGGGTTCCTCGACGTCTACGTCAACCTGGAGGCATACGTCAAGTGCGGTGTGGGTGCATGTGGCTCCTGTGTTTTAAAACCACACGGCCTCCTCCTCTGCAGGCATGGCCCTGTCTTCAAGTGCAGTGAGGTCGAGGAGTTCCTTAAGGGTGGGACAGGTGCTTGAGGTATCTGTCGCCGGGCTGAGGCTTGAGCACCCAGTTATGAATGCAAGCGGCATACTTGGATCCGAGCCGGAGCACCTCGAGATCCTGGCTGGCTACGGTTTCTCAGCACTGGTCTCCAAGACCATCACGCTGAAGCCCCGGGAAGGCTATCCTCCGCCGATAATAGTGGAGCTGAGGAACAAGGGGCTGCTCAACGCTGTGGGACTGGCGAACCCGGGTGTCGAAGCCATAGGGGGCCTCGCCAAGGCGGCTAGAAGGCTGGGCAAGCCCCTAGTACTCAGCATAGGGGGCGGAGGCATCGACGAATTCGTCAAGCTGGCTGAGGCAGCCAGTGAAGCCGGGGTGGATGCAGTCGAGCTGAATCTGAGTTGTCCGCATGCAAGGGGCTACGGGCTCGAGCTCGGAGGCGATCCGGCACTCGTCTACACTATTGTCAAGAACACTGTGTCCGTGAGCTCCGCCCCTGTTGTAGCTAAACTAGGCCTCAGCGATAGAATAATGGAGTCCGCTGGTAAAGCCCTGGAGGGCGGGGCCAAAGCCCTCACGTTGATAAACACTGTGAAAGCCATGGCCATAGACGTGTATTCAAGGAAGCCCGTGTTGAGCAACAAGCATGGAGGGCTCTCAGGCCCCCCTATACACCCGATAGCGGTTAGAGTCGTCTACGACGTGTACAGGGAGTACAGGGCCGAGGTCATAGGCGTAGGCGGCGTATCCTCATGGATCGATGCGGCTGAACTAATCCTGGCGGGAGCGAGAGCAATACAGGTTGGCACAGCCGTGTTATTCAACGAGAAGGTAGTCGAAGAGATAAACAAGGGTCTACGCGAATGGGTCAGTACACTGGGGTACAGGAGGCTCGAGGAACTAGTGGGAACAGCGGTTGAGTAAGCATAGCGTAGACAAGGATTATAACTGAGAGCCTGCCCTTCAGGGCGGGGAGGAGGTCTAGTCAACACTTATGTAGCATATGGTGATGCTCGGCGACAGTAGTATCATCATTGCAAGGAAAGGCGGGGTCGGCATATACGTTGGTGGGTGACATACTGGTCGGCTACTTGTTCAGAATGGTGTTCACGGGGATATAGGGTTTCACGGTTAATCCCGGAGCATAGTCATGGATAAAATACGGTGTTGGCTGAGACTACTATTGGTGCATGCAGTTGACTGGAATAATACTGCTCCCCCCTCCACGGAGATTAACGGGGATGAGTGTCGAGGAGGCCCTCCTCTCCAGGAGGAGTATAAGGGAGTTCAAGGGTGAAGCCGTCAGGCTTGTGGATCTAGCGTTGATCCTCTGGGCCACGTACGGTGTGAACGACCCTGCCGAGGGCCTTCTGACAACTCCGAGTGCCGGCGCCACTTATCCTCTCAGAGTCTACCTTGTGGCGGGTGAAAAAGGTGTTGTCGACGGGGAGGCTTATCTCGAGGCCGGTGTATACAGGTACGAGCCGCGCAGACATGTACTCGTGCATGTGAGAAGCGGGGATGTCAGGGGGGAGCTGAGTAGGGCTGCATTAATGCAGGAGTATGTAGCGGGTGCACCCGTGAGCATCGTGTTGACGGCTGTATACGATGAGACGGTTAAGGTGTATGGGAGGAGGGGGAGGGAGAGGTATGTACCCATGGAGGCTGGGCATGCCTGTGAAAACACGTACCTTATGGCCACGGCACTAGGCTACGGTGCCGTCGCTGTAGGAGCCTTCAGGGATGAAGACGTGTTGAAGGCGATCGGGGCTGGGAAGGGTGAGACACCGCTATACGTGGTACCCATAGGTGTACCTGTTTCCCGCCGTGTAACCGGGTTCGACGGGCTGGCCGAGTACTTTGAGAGGGCTCGTTCCTGAAACATTTTTTAATGTGCACCATTTAGCATAGCTTGGTGCACAAAGAGGCGGTAAACAATGGCATGCTTCATAACCCCTCTCGTACTCGGAGTAATAGTTGAAGCCCTGAGGAGGCTTGCAAGCGGGGTGGGCAGGAAGCTGAGGATGGATATATGGTCGACAATGCTACTAGGCGGCTCCCTCGTCCTCGCGGTGGAGCACGTGTGGCATGGGGAGGTTGTGCCATGGCCTCCATTCCTCACAGCCATGGAGAATCCTGCTGACATACCTGTAATGTTCCACGAGATGCTCTATGTGGGAGGCTCCATGAGTGCAGCTGTGACAGCGGCATGGCTGGGGATACTGGCATACACTAGGAGCAAGCTCACCGCGCAGAGAACCCCGGTTAAGCAGTTGACCGGTGCCGTCGACCTCCGTGGCGCGGGGTGAGGCAACTAAATGCATCTACTAATACTCCTGGTAGCCGGTGTCGCAGCGACTGCTGCATGGCGCGTGTACAAGGGGGCTTACAGCCTCCACGTGCTGGCTCTAACGCTCTGGGCATCAGTATTGATGTTCACCGTTGACAAGGCCTATGCATACCTGGTTGAGGGCGAGGCCTTCGTAGATGCGAGTCCTGAAAGCATGGCTCTCGGAGCAGTACTGGTTGCAACTGCAATAGTGCTGTGGCTGCTTACATTAGCTTATGGAAAAATGAGGAGGGCTGGGTGAAAACCCTGAGACTTTTTTGAAAACCATGAGGCTAACCGCTTATTTCCTCAATGCTTATAGCTGACACAGGGCAGATCTCCGCTGCACTCTTAGCACACTCGTACAGTTCACCTGGGATCACTCCCACCGAGACCTCACTAGTGGTCTCCACACTGTATTTCGCTACAACCCTGTTCTTCCCGTTGTCATCCCCCAGCTCAAACACCTCGCTGCATGCAGCAACAGCCGCCCCGCATGCCAGGCATATAGAGCGGTTCACTATTACCTTGTACTTGGCCACCTGCCCCACCGTTTCACTGTATCACACGATCCCTTTTAACTATTCGCCTAGGGGGCGAGCCGTGCCGGCAGCGTGGTTGAAGAATACGACATACGTCAAGCGCCACCCTGCAACCTGTCTTCAACGATGTAGACCACAACGGTCGCTACGAGTAGGGAGAGCGATGACACCAGTAAATCCATGGGCTTCCCCGTTAACGCTGTGAGAAGAGCCTCCCTTATAGCCACTATGAAGCCTATCTCAGCCAGCGAGGAGAGCATGCTCTTCCCCAGCTTCCCGCTCAGTATACTCATACTCCTGATTATCTCGGCGTAAATTATTATCGTGAAAATATCCGTGACGAGAACCTGAATACCTGTTGAAGCCGGGTTCTCCAAGAGCACCAGTATGTCCCTTATAGTCACATAGATAGTTAATACTGTGAGAACACCTACCAACACCACTACAATCAACTCTATAACGCCAACCATGACACCGCTCAATCTAGCCAGGCGACCATGAATCCCTCCCACCTAAATGGCACCCCGATATCTATACACCCGGGGCTCAAGTAAATAAGGATTACCACCTTGAGGCGTTCCCTCTCCCACGGTACTTTTAGTTATTTCTAAGTGTTTTAATTCCGTGAGAGGGGTTAGCTCTCTGTGCGGGTTCACTAGCTTCGCCTACACTTCATGGGGCTTCCATCTGAGGAGAGGTATTTTAAACCGATGTTTATGGCTCCAATAATGTCTCTATCCAGGGTTAAACTGCTTCCCAGCCTAGCTAGCCTCAGATGTATTTTGATCACTCTTACTCTCCTCTCTCACCACAGGGCGGATCCTTGGGGGAGTGAATCGTTGCTGGGGCAAACCACTATACCGGTGGAAGCCCCTACTCGTATTTGTACTGGGATCAACCCGTCAGCATGGGTGGAAGGATAGCTATGGAAGTGAAGCTAGAGGTTGGAAAAGGCATTCTCCACAAGGTGGTTGCATAGAGTGGAGGGTGCTACAGGAATGGTTGTTATCGGGTTTTTAACCAGTAGCTGTATTAGTGTAGGGCATGGGAGAGGATTCCTTGACGAGGCTTGACTACAGGTTTATGGCTGTCGACTTGTTGAAGGCGTATAAGGAGTTAATGGATTACAGGATGCTCGAGGAGATCACGGGGCTTGACACGCAGTCCCTGTGGCGTTATGTGAGGAGAGGTGTTAAGCCTAACTCGAAGAGGGCTGCCAGCCTATTCAACAAGCTTACGAGCCGGGATCTGGTTGAGAACCTCGTTAAGCGTGAACTGGTAGAGGTTGGAAACGGGATCTACGGCTTGTATAGGGTCGCGTACAATATTCCGTTGCTCAAGGTGCTCTCATACGTGGCTTTCAGGGAATTCCGTGACTGCGGGGTCAATACTGTTGCAACGGTTGAGTCCGATGGGATACCGTTGGCGACCAGGATAGCTGAGGTGATGAATGCGAAGCTCGTTGTAGCCAAGCACCGTCCTGAAATAGGTGCCAAGGGATATCATCAGGCATCGTATATATCACGGGATCCGCCGGCGTACACAATCCTGTTCACGCCAGCTGATGCGTTATCGAGGAGGGACAGGGTTCTCATAGTCGACGACTTATTGAACACTGGGAAGACCTCGAGGGCGCTACTGCAGCTTGTTAAGGCCGCCGGGGCAAAACCCGTAGGCTTGTTCTCGATAATAAGCATAGGCGACTCCTGGCATAGAATACTCTCAAGGGAGCTTGAAAAAATATACGTGGTCCTAATGCTCACGGGCCTAGAAGCGGCTTGAAGCAGGCTACGAGGTGGCCTTTCTCAGCTTCAACAAGCCCCGGCTCCCTGACCCTGCATTCCTCTGAGGCGTAGGGGCATCTCGGATGGAAGCGGCATCCACTAGGTATGTTAAATGGATCCGGTATCTCACCCGTGATCTTTAATCTGGCGATTTTTCTCCCGTGGATCGATGGCACAGCTGAGAGGAGGGCTCTAGTGTAGGGGTGGAGGGGGTTCTCGAGAACCCTCCTTGAGTCGCCTACCTCGACCACCTTGCCGAGATACATTATGGCTATCCTATTGGAGATAAGTTTCGCAACGGATAAGTCGTGGGTTATGAAAACCATTGTAAGCCCGTATCTCTCCTTAAACCTCATCAATAGCTCCAGGATACCTGCCCTCAGGCTAACATCTATCATGCTCACGGGTTCATCCGCCACGAGAAACTCGGGTTCCACCAGCATGGCTCTCGCTATGGCTATTCTCTGCCTCTGCCCCCCGCTCAACTGGTGGGGATATCTCTCGAACACCTCTTCCGGCGGTGTCAAACCTACATCCTTAAGCATCTCCATGACCCTGATCCTGGCCTCCTCCGGGTTGGCCAACCTGTGGATCACGAGGGGTTTTGCAAGCTGGTCGCCTATCTTGACCCTGGGGTCCAGGCTACTGTAGGGATCCTGGTAGATCATCTGGGCCTTCAACCTTACATGTTTCTCTCTTTCCAGGAGCTCGTGGAGGGGTTTCCCATGGAAGAGCACTGTGCCTTTTGAGGGTTCTTCAAGCCCTATCATTATCCTTCCAAGAGTCGTCTTCCCGCTACCGCTCTCGCCCACTATCGATAGGACTTCGCCCCTGTAGACGTCGAGGGTTACTCCGTCTACAGCTTTTACGACTCTCCTCCTGCCTCTTAGGATCTCTCCAATATCCCTCTTCGGGTAGTAGTATTTGGCTACGTCCACTGTTTTCACGAGGGTCTCCATGCTTCCTCACCTCCTAAGGAGGCATGCGACATAGTGGCCGTTGCCCATGTCTATTAATGGGGGCTCCCTGACCCTGCATTCCTCTGAGGCGTAGGGGCATCTCGGATGGAAGCGGCATCCCTTGGGTGGATCCCTGAGATCCGGTGGGTTGCCTGGTATGGACTTAACTTGTTTATCGCTCCATAGGTCTGGTACACTCTCTATCAGGCCGGCAGTGTAGGGGTGTCCGGGTCTCTCCACTATATCCCTTGAGGCCCCGTACTCGACTACTTTGCCACCGTACATCACTACTATTCTATCCGATCTCTCCGATGCCAATGCGATGTCGTGTGTGATCAGGATTATCGAGGAGCCGGATGCCTTGATCCCGGTGAATAAGTCCATTATTTGATCCTGGACGATCACGTCTAGAGCCGTGGTGGGCTCATCCGCTATGACGAGGTCGGGTTTAAGGGCTATGGCCATCGCTATGGCTATTCTCTGCCTCTGCCCCCCGCTCAACTGGTGGGGGTAGGATTTAACTCTTGAGGCCGGTATACCGACTTCCTCGAGTAGTCTCGCAGCTTTCTCCAATGCCTCCTTATGGTTTAAACCCTGATGTGTCTCTATGACCTCGCTCAGCTGGTCTCCCACGGTTCTTAAGGGGTCGAGGCTCGTTAATGGATCCTGGAACACGAATCCGATTCTCCCACCCCTTATACTCCTCATCTCGCTTTCAGGGAGCTTCAGGAGATCCCTTCCCTTGAACACTATGGATCCACCGACGATCCTACCCGGGGGCGGTACGAGGTTCACTATACTGTAGGCCAGCGTACTCTTCCCGCTGCCGCTCTCACCCACTATGCTGACCCACTCACCTTCCTTGACCTCGATGCTGACCCCGTCAACGGCTCTCACAATGCCTGAGAGAGTGTAGAAGTATGTTTTCAACCCTTCAACCCGGAGCATTAAACCACCTCATTCACGGGTTTTAACCGAGAAGTAGTCGCTGAGCGCTTCACCTATGAGTGCGAAGCCCAGGCTCAAGAGCACTATGAAGAACCCTGGGAACATGCTTATCCACCAGTATCCATTGATTATCTCTCCCTGCCCGCTCCTCAGATCCAGGCCCCAGTCGGGCTGCGGCCACGTGATGCTTAAGCCGAGGTAGCCTAACGCCGCCTCCGTGAGCACGGCGTCCGCTGTGCTGAGGGTGAAGATCACCAGTATTGTCTGAGCCGAGTTACGGAGTATGCTCATCATTATGTGGTGTCCAGGGTATCCGAGTAGTCTCATCGCCTCTATGAACAGCATGTTCTTCAACCTTAATGCTTCAGACCTAACCATCCTGAAGTATGTGGGGACGTAGACCACGGCTAGTGAGATAGCCACGTTGAGCGGGCTGGGTCCAAGGACTGCTGCAACCGCTATGGCGAGAACAAGGCTGGGGAAGGCGTATATGCTGTCCATCACTGTGCTGAGAGCCCTGTCGAGTAGGCCGCCGTAGTAGCCTGAGACGACGCCGAGGGGCACTCCGATCCCCATTGAGAGCACGGCCGATAAAACCACGATGTATAGCACCACCCTGCTACCCCAGATGATCCTTGAGAGGACATCGTAGCCCACGTGGTTTACTCCGAATGGGTGTTCAAGCGATGGAGGCTGGTAGGGTGGTGCAACCCTTGCCACCGGGTCATATGGGGATATTAGTGGTGCTAGCACAGCCATTAACGCTATAGTGGACACTATGGCGAGGCCTGCGGCAGCCATAAACCTGGATGAGGGTGGAAAACCCTTCAACACTCTTCCAAGGATATTTCTCAGCATGGTCATTAATACCTCACCCTTGGATCTATCAGGGCGTAGACGGCGTCCACTACTAGGCTTACGAGGCCGACGATCAACGCGTAAACCACTACTACGCCCTGTATACTTGTATAATCCCTGTACTCTATTCTCTCAACAATGAACCTGCCTATTCCAGGCCAGCTGAAAGTAGTCTCGGTTAGTACTGCACCGCCGAGCAGCATTGCGACCTGGAGCCCCATGTAGGTTACCACCGGTATCAAGACGTTCTTAAAGGCGTAGCGGAGCACCCTGCCCTCCGGTATCCCTCTAGCCCTGTAAGATCTAATGAAGTCGCTTCTCAACACCTCAACCATGTTGTTCCTTACAAGCCTAGTGTAGGAGCCGCTTAGAACTATGCCGAGTGTCAGGCTTGGAAGCACTAGGTGTGCCACGGCGTCTGCGAAGGCCCCTGGGTCACCTGCTATCAGCGTGTCGATAAGCATGAACCCTGTCACGGGTTCAACATAGTATCTCGCGCTGAGCCTGCCGCCCGTAGGCAGGATCTTGAGTAGTACTCCGAAAACATATTGCAGCGTGATCCCGAGTATCGGTATGAAGAGCGAGTATGACACAATGCTGTAAACCCTCATGGCTGCATCCATCCTAGACCTGTTTTTCACTGCTGCAGCCAGCCCGGTTGACAAGCCAATGACTACTGAGACTATGAAGGCGAACACCGTTAACTCGATTGTCGCCGGCAGCCTTTCAGCCAGGTAGTCTGCGACGGGTTTTCCAACGGGGTTTGCAAGCGTTCTCCCGAAGTCCCCTTTGAAGACGCCGATGAGGTAGTCTACGTACTGCTGGTAGAGGGGTTTGTCAAGCCCTGCAAGCCTCCTAAGGTACTCGAGTTGCTCAGGAGATATGTTCTTCGTTCCCACGACTGCGAGGACAGGATCCCCTGGGAGAACCCTTAGGACTATGAATACAAGTGTGTAGAGTATGAGTACAGTAGGCACTATCATGAGCGCCCTTATAACAAGGTACCTGCCGAGGCCAGGCATAGGAGACACCCGGGGTTGCGTGGAGGAGGAGAAAAAACTATGTCTTATACACGGTCCAATAGTAGAAGAGCATGGTGGGACTGGGCTGAATACCCTCAACACCCTGCCTTGCCACTATGTAGAGCACTCCCTGGTATAGCGGTATGTAGGGTACATCCTCTCCCAGGATCTCCTGCACCTGTCTGTAGAGTTGCTCTCTGAGCGTCTGATTACCCGTGCTCGAGGCCTGCTCCAGTAGTTGATCCATAGTGGGGTTAGCGTAGCCTGTACCGGTCCAGGAGTTCGCCGTGCTCTTCAGGAAGGGTGTTGTATAGTCATCTGGATCCAGGTAGTCAGGGTACCATCCAAGCAGGTACATCATCATGTTGCCTTTCCTAGCGTAGTCAACATACGTGGACCACTCGGCACTCTTCACGGTCACCGTTATCAACCCGGTCTTCTCCAGCTGCTCCTTCAGGATGGCTGCTACATCCTTCTCGGTGTCACCGTAGTGTGTCGGCGTGTACCAGAGCTCTATGGTGAGCTTCTTGCTTTCACTGAAACCGGCCTGCCTGAGGAGGCTCCTCGCCAGCTCCAGGTTTCCATCACCATATTTCTCCTTGAACACGCTTACATAGCTCCACATTCCAACAGGTATCATGCTGTAGAGTGGCTGGCCAGCCCCCTTCAACGCCACCTCTATTATCTCGCTCCTGTTAATGGCTGCTGCCAGAGCCTGCCTCACCAGCTTGTTACTGGTGGGGTCGAGCCTCGTGTTGAGGCATATGTACCTTATGAATGTGCCCGGAACCTCGATCACCTTGACATCGCTTCTGCTTTTCAACGCGATTATGTCGGATGGGTTGAGGGTTCTCCACGCTACATCTATCTCCCCGCTTTCAAGTGCAAGCCTCAGCGCTGAGCTACTACCGTACTTCTTGATTATTATGGGGGCCTTCGGCTTCTCACCATAGTAGTATGGGTTGGGCTCCAGCCTTATCTCTACGTCCCTCTGGAAGGACGCTATCCTGTAGGGGCCTGCTCCCCCAGCCGTTTGATCACTGTCAACCTTGTCCTGGGCGTACTTCGGGTTCACTGGGAAGTAGGGTGGCGTCGTGAGCAGTGAGAGGAAGTAGGGTGTAGGCTTCCTAAGCTTGAAGACGACTGTTACGTCATCCGGTGCAGTCACATTTTCAACGAAGTCGGTGACCAGCCACGCTGGATCCCCGTTTATCCTCATGACTCTCTCAATACTTCTAACAACATCTCTCGCCGTGAGAGGCGTTCCATCGCTGAATTTCAAGCCGCTTCTAAGCTTAAACGTCCACGTCATTTGATCCTGGCTCGTGCTCCAGCTCTCGGCTAGGCCTGGAACAATGTTCAGGGTTCCCGGCTCGTATTTAACCAGGCCCTCCATTATGTTGCTGAGGATCTCCCATGTGAAGAAGTCGTATGCGTTGGCTGGGTCTAGGTCGGTGACCGAGTCCGTTACGCCTATTACAACGGGCTTGGCTTCCACCGGGGGTTTAACACCGGCTTGCCTCGAGGATACATACATGTAGACTGCTACCCCAGCCACTGCGACGGCTAACACGAGGATTACCGCGGCAACCTTACCCAGAGCCTTCAACTCCATCACACCAGAATCCTACTATAATGGGCCCGGGTATTTAAACATGGATGGATTTGCAGAGGGATGATGGATTCACCGGGGTCAACTAGGGGATGAGCCTCATCTCAAGTTGCCTCGACCTCCATCCCTGCCCTGAAGGGTTCAATGATTCCCTGCATCTCTTCAGGTTTACATTCATTAATCGTTTTGTGCCCGGGAGACGGGTGGTGGAGGAGTCCTAGGTGGGGGGGAATACTTTACCTCTCTAACTCCTCTACTTCACGGTACCAGGGCTTCGAAGTACCCACCTTGGATCTCTTAACCCAGTTCTTTGTCTTCGGCTTCGCCTCTATGGTTGCGAGGAGCCTGTCAAGTCTTCCAGTTATCAGGGTTGCATCCGCCTCCTGTATCTTACCCTGCTTCACCGCTTCAGCAAGTATATCCTTAACCTTCCCTATGTTTACCACGGCGTCATACCAGAAGCCCCAGTCGTCTGCAAGCGGGGTTGCAACGGCTTCCTCATCTATGCAGTCCGCTTTTCCCCCGCCTTCCCCGCAGAGCCTGTGTGCATGGAAGATGACGGCTAGGTCCACGAGGTCCTTCCAGTTTATCCTGTGTATCTGCAGCTTCTCGAGGACCAGGTAGGCTAAGGGGAGGGTTGGGTAGTCGAGCTCGAGCACGCCTTTACCGGGCTTGTCGCCTAGATACACGTCGTGGCTGAATTCAAGCTTATCGAAGAACACGTCCACATGGTAGAGTCCGCCTGGATGATGGTAGATCAGCCTCTTACCCGCGAACAAGGCTTTAACATATGGATCATACTTGAAGCCCAGCTCTTTCTCAAACAAGTCCATCACAGCCCCCCTCTGCTTACCGTAGGCAGCTAGGTCCAGATCCGTGAAGACAAGGCCCTTATCCTTGAACCTGCCGAGAGCGTCGTAGAGTCTAAGAGACTCGGGTTTATCCCTGCAATGAATATATATGCCGAGCGCACCCATGATCCTTAGGACTACGCCCCTCTCCCTCGCTTTCTCAACTATCCCGACTGCTTCCTCGGCGAAGCCCTCCGCGGGTAGTCCAACGAAGTGGTGTGTCAAGCCTAACCCTCCACCCTGTAGTAGTTGAGTAGCCTGCCTCCATCTATCTCTATAATGTAGCCTTTCAAAACCCCTTCACTATACTCGCTTCCAGGATTCACCACTATGGTTCTCCCCACCGTGTCCTGGCCGCCTGACTCATGTATGTGGCCGTGTAGGCCGATGAGGGGTTGATGCCTCTCTATAACCTTTCTCACAGCCTTTGAGCCCACGTGCTCGTACTGCGGGACCCCCGCCACGGTTACAACCCTTAGATCCCTGGTGAGCTTGGGCGCTAGGTCGAGCATCGTGTTATAGGGGGGTGCGTGGAAGTTGAATACGGCCTTAGAGGGATCCCTCAGCCTGGACACCTGTTTCTCAAGGTGTTTCTCGAGCTCCTTCTCCTCCAGCTCCCTCGGGGTCTTCCATGGCGTCGGGTTCACGAAGGGTGATGAAACTATCTCAACGCCCTGTAACTCTACAACTCTTTCCAAGGGGTATATGACGCCTTTATCCGCGTACGCCTTGATAATGTCGTCTATGAAGGGCTCGTCATCGTTACCCGGCATCACTATCACAGCTACCTTCCCCGTGTCCACCCTGCTGGTCAGGAAGTCTAGCCAGCTCCTAAACCTCTCAGCCATCTTCTCAAACATAACCTTGTTCACGGCGTCAGGGTTAGCCTTCAACTCCTCCAGTCCTCTTTCATCCACCCTTACATAGTAGGCTCCAGCCCCCTCGAGCCTCTCCTCGAACGACCTGACCTCGGCCTCACTCTTCATGACCCATCGGCTTCCAAAATACCTGGCCGTCCACGTGCCGTCGGGGTGGCTTACTATGGGTACGAGGACTTTACCGGTTAGGTCTCCTGCAAGGATGAGGGCGTTGACCCTGTATTCCTCAGAGGCCTTTATCCACTTCCTCCAGACAAGGGTTGAGCCGTGGACGTCAACGGAGAAGAATATGCGTAGCAATATATGCACCTCTCCACTGATGGTTAAAAAGGCTTAGGGTTATAAAAAAGCTTAGGCTGGAGGTATCTGACCATATATCTTCGAGGGGTCTATCCCCCTGGCCCTGTTCCTAGCCATCATTGCGACATATATTGCGATACCTATGGTTCCAGCCAGTATGTTGAGCATCTGCACTGTGGGCTCCGGGTACGATGTGTAGAGCATGAGCCACCAGCCGATCGCGAATACTATGATGCCTATCACGGAGGTAACGATCTTCGATTTGAAGACCGTTCTCTCGAATATGTCAGGCCTCCACCAGGGCATTAAGGCCAGCGCCAACCCCACAGGCCACACGAATATGAAGAGGCTGAAGTCGAGCCAGGATATCAGGGCTGTTGCAAGCTCGGAGCCAAGGCTCTCATAGTATGTGACCACTGCTCCGAGGACTCCGATTAAAGCTGTCACATGGTTAGCCCATGTCGGGGCAGCGAACCTCGGTGACACGGACGCCATTTTCTCGGGGAGAGCCCTGTCGAAGCTCATGGAGAAGAAGCCCCTGACGGCTGCCACCCAGACAGGTATCGCTGTGTTGAGGTACCAGAGGAAGTATGCTAAGCCAACCACTATGGAGAGCCATGGGTTGGGGAAGGCTATGGATACATAGAATGGAACAGATGGATCCGGTAGTGGCTTACCTGGCAGTATTGATTCAAGGACCTCCGGGTGCTCTGATTTAAGGTATGCGTAGGCCGCTAGGAAGTCGTATCCGAACACGTAGGGTAGCACCATCGCGTTGAACACGTAGAGCAGCATTACTGCGATATACCCTATCAGCAGTCCTCTCAAGTATGATCTAGATGGGTCTTTCACCTCGCTCCCAACGAAGGTGGTAACCTCCAGGCCTGTCCACGCCCAGAGGGTCCAGAAGAGCATGCCGTATGTTCCAGTGAACAAGGAGTTAGGTGTGAGTGCTGAGATGCCGTAGCTTCCAGCCGTCTTCTCGTCTAGTGCGGCACTAATTATCTTACTGCTGGCGCCCTCACCGTAGACAGCGTCGAAGGCCTTGGTCCCGGCGCCAGGCCCCAGGGAGGCTAAGGCTATCAGTGTTGCCAGCGTCACCACCAATGGTATTACCGTGCCTATCCTCATAGTCCACTTAATAACCTTCATCCCGCCCAGGTTGAGGAGCCAGAGGATGAAGACTAGTACCACAGCTACTATCAGCTGTATCACCGGGTCCACCATGGCGTTAGCGGCGTCGAGGAGCCCCTTGCTACCCGTTGCTATGCCTGCAACAGTTAACGGGCCGCTGAAGGCTTTCAGCCCTATGTACATAATGAAGCCAGCGCACATTGCTCCCCCGCCGCCCACTATGTAATACCAGAATGGGAGGTAGCCGAGGACGGGGTGAAGGGTTCTCGAGACCACAACATACATGCTGTTGGATCTAGGGAACGATGCCACTATAAGGTAGAAGGCTATTGTAAGCGGGAGGAATATGATGCCCGCCACTATGAATGCCAACGCGATGTTGCCTCCATAGGTGTCAGGGTATCCCAGGGCTTTCACAGCATAGTACGTCATTCCAGACGCAGCCGGAGTAGCTATGGACCACAGGGCTATATCGATCCAGGATAGTTCTCTTACGAGGCCGGATGCCCGCCTCGTGAAGACTACTTCCTCGCTCACTATCCCACCAATAGACCCCTAGCTACAAGTAGTATTCTTTACGAGGGGTGGGTTAATAAATATCTCTACGATGAAAACCCGGTTCAAACATACATTGATCCCGGCGGCAGCGAGCGTTGAAAACACTGCGGAGAACTACTCCCTGCAACCCATAGACACCTATAGCCTCCGCCAGGCCTCACGAGTCGCCGGCACGGAGCCGTGGACGCGTTAATCAGCCCCGTGGATCACGCTGGAAACAGTGGTGAACCTGCCGCCGGCTACATGTAGCAGGAAGCCGGCGGAAAGCGAGGGCTCCATGCCCGGGTATGCTTCAGGCGCATAGTGTTCCTTAACGACTTCACCGGCGAAGAACTCGTGGTCCCCGTAGACCCTGGAGTCCACCACTCTGCATTCAAGGTTTGCGACGGCATCCTCAACGAGCGGTGCCTTAACAACCTCTCCTCTCCTCAGCTTGAAGCCGAGCCTCGGTACCTTGGAGGGCCCGCTCTCTGTCCCGGCTAGCCAGACGCCTCTCAACATGCTAAGCGTTGGCACGGCTACAACGAACTCGCCATGCTTCTTCAGTAGTCTATGGGTATACCTCCGAGGCGACACCGACACCCCGACCATGAAGGGCTCACCGGACAAGACGACAACCCAGTCAGCGGTCATGACGTCGAAGTGCTCCGGGTAAACACCAGAGGTAACAAGGAATGTCCTAAGAGGGTAGAGGAGCCTGTAGGGTTTCTCCATGGATCCCCTCACCAAGCATCACTTCAGCATAGCAGGCTTATATCTCTTCAGCCGCCCTCATAGATTGAAACACCTGTATCGGGCAGTGATGACGCGCCGCGACGTTGCGAGGATTGCACCAGGCACCATGGTAGTGGAGGCTGACCTCCTCCCCGTCCTAAATTGGTTTCCCCGTTTAAGGGGTTCACTGATCCCCCTGCATCTCCCCGGGTTTACACACGTCATCTACGGGCAGACAGAGCGTCAGAGACCCCTGTCTCTACGAAGGATGGTACGGGTTCCGTGTGCTGTTTGGGGCGACTGCCCGTGAACCCTGGGTGAGGCGGGAGCCCCTGGATACGAGTGAATATAAAGATTGATACCTACTGGGCAAACATGTGGGATGCTTGAATTAGCGTCGTGAACCATACCTGATCCACGTGGCAGCCTTGTTTGTGGCGTAGAGTGCGCCGGCTGCAATGAGGGCTTTAACCACGTCTAGGGCTATGAAGGGGGCTATCCCCTGAGCCACAGCCATTGCGAGAGCCACGTGTAATGGAGCATTGGAGAGTATGGTGACCCATGCAGCCAGGTACGCTGCACCCAGCGCGTAGACAGCGGTGATGGAGGCTGCTAGGGCTGTGAGGAGCCTACGCGGTGTAACCAGGAGGCCTCCGCCAATGATCCAGCCTCCTACAGCGGCTGCAACGGTGAAGCCGAGTAGGTAGCCGAAGGTCGGTGAGGAAACATAGCCTGGCCCGCCACCGTAGGCGAAGACGGGTAGGCCTGCTAGACCTAGGAGAACATATGTTGCTGTAATCCTCCACGCCCTCCGGCCCAGCGCGAGGATCTCGTAGAATAAGACGAGGGTTTGAAGCGTGAAGGGAACCGGGGTGAAGGGTAGTATAAGCCTTATCCTTGCTGAGAGAGCTAGTCCGGCTACCCCGAGCACTATGATCAAGGCTTCACGCATCAATGCTTTCAACGCGATGCTACCCTGGGTCTTTGACTCTACGAGGACTTTCTGCTGGGGTACGCATATTGCTCCACGTTTCCGCTGCTTCATTCCTGTGCACCCGTTGAACCGACCCAGTGCCTGATCTCAGCGTGGCATTCTCAGGTTATTAAGCATTAACCACGTGGTCAACCATGGAGCGTCCTCGCCAACCTCACTATCTTACCGGCTACATCGGTAGCCGTCTCACCGAGGACGAGGAGCAACGGCTCCTTCCCGTGCTCACCGTAGTCGGCTATTATATCCGGGATCACTCCCCCGGTTCTCCTAACAGCCCATTCAACCCCCCACCTAGTTGTACCGCCTTCAACACGCTTCACCTCGGGTGGTTCAAGCCTCCTGTCGAAGTACGATGTCTTGAAGCCGAGTCCACGGGCGGCCTCCTCCCATCCATCAGGCATAGCTATGTCTGCTGCAGCCCTTATGGAGGGGTTGATTCTCATAGCTGTTAACACCGCGTTCGCAATATGCCTCGAGACCCCGAACTCGGGTTTCCCCGGCACCATTAAGCCATCCCTGTACCTTGTGATCCTGCCTGGAACCGCCGCTACATCCATGGGGGTTCTCGCATAGGGGTGCTCGATCGCCATCCCTATGTTGATGCCTACCTCTGGGACTAAGGCGTTAACAAGCTTCTCGTTATCCTTCAGCATCCTGACAGCCTCCTCCACGTTGACCAGCACCCTGTATCTCTCGGCGGGTATGTAGATGTATGCGGATGGGTTCACTGGCCCGTGGCCGCCGCCTACCTCCAAGCCGTATTCTATCGCTGTCTCAACGAGTTCACGGGCTACTCTGACAGCCTCCTCTATGCTTCTCCCCTTGGCTAGCCCAGCCGCTATTGCTGCTGAGAAACTGCACCCGGTCCCATGCTTCGTCCGCCTCTCTATTCTACGCCCCTTGAACTCCGTGATCCTGCCGGCGTGGTAGAGGACGTCGATAACTAGATCGCCCTTCATGTGGCCTCCTTTAACCACAACTGCTTCACACCCGTATCTCTCCGCTATTTCACGGGCAGCCCTCTCAGCGTCACCGATACCCTTGATCTCCTCTCCTAGTAGCACCTCTGCCTCAGGTATGTTGGGTGTTACCACTTTGGCTAGCCGTAGAAGCCTCTTCAACTCCTCCACGGCATCCTCGCGGAGCAGTCTGGCTCCAGACTTAGCTATCATCACTGGATCCACGACCAGTGGGAACCCGTATCTCTCAACCGCCTCCGCAACAACTCTTATTATGCCGCTGTTGCTCAGCATCCCTGTCTTAGCGGCGTCCACCCCTATGTCTTCCACCACGGCCTCTATCTGCGCCTTCACGATCTCCGGGGGCACATCGTGTATGGCTCTAACCTCCCTCGTGTTCTGGGCTGTGATACTGGTGATGGCTGAGGCGCCGTGCACCCCCATGGCTGCGAAGGTTTTAAGATCGGCTTGAACCCCGGCTCCGCCGCCGCTGTCACTGCCCGCTATGGTTAAAGCCACTGGGATCTGCTTCACCTGCCGCCACCCAGCTTCTCCATGACCTCGAAGAAGACCGGCCAGAAGGGGTCTTGAAGCGGCCTGTCAACCCTGCTGACCCCGGATGCATCCACGAGCTCCACGCCACTGCCCTCGACGACCTCGCCTATGACGGCTGCCTCAACCCCTGCCCTACGCAATGCCTCCAGTGCTTCGCTAACCCTACTCCTCTTCACAGTGGCTATCAGCGTCCCCTCGCTTATGGCTGCAAACGGGTCTATCTCCATCCCCGTGTACTTCTCGAAGGCCTTCAGCACCTTGGCTACATCGCCCCGTATGAAGAGCCTGTCCCTGTACACCCTGATCCCCACCCTGCTGGACTCGCTTACATCGTGGAGAGCCCCCCATACACCGTACTCTGTTGCATCATGCATGGCTGTTACAACGGTTTTAAGGCCGGCTCCCGCAAGGGCGAGGGCGTCGGGGACAACTGTCTGGAGCCAGAAGATCCCCTGGGCCTCCCTTGCGAAGCCACTGCCATACTCTGCTTCGAGCACGCTTGGAAACATGACGGAGAGTATGCCGGCTGCCTCAACAGCCGGCCCCTTAGTCATCAGGACTAGGTCGCCTGGCCTGGCATCCGCGGGTGTCACATAGTT
The DNA here is from genome assembly GCF_000186365.1 of Desulfurococcus mucosus DSM 2162. Classification (NCBI taxonomy): domain Archaea; kingdom Thermoproteati; phylum Thermoproteota; class Thermoprotei; order Desulfurococcales; family Desulfurococcaceae; genus Desulfurococcus; species Desulfurococcus mucosus. Next base: position 544,090 of record NC_014961.1, on the reverse strand, counting down.
CCCTCTCCCTGTCACACCCATCATCACGGCCCCGCCCAGCATCGGGTAGTCGACGCCGCCATACCTACCAGTGTGACCGCCCACTATCGCTATGCCGAGCTTCTCGCACTCCCTGTGTATCGCCATCCACAGGGTCTTCAACTCCTCATCCCTCATGGAGAGCGGGAGATTCAGGTCTATGAACAGGTATCTAGGGGGGACCCCTGATACAGCTACATCGCTGGCGAGTATGTGGACAGCGAACCAGCCACTCCTCTCCCACCCGTACTGGGGCACCACGAAAACCGGGTCGACCTCGAATATGAGGCTCTTATCCCCTACATCGACCACGGCGAAGTCGACGCCGTAGGAGGGGCCGACGGCCACTTCCCCGGCCACGGCCCCAAGGTGCGGGAATATTATTTCCTCGAATACTTTCTTATCCACTTTACCAATCCTATACGGGCCCACATGGATCACCCCAATATAAGCGCTAAGAGGGTGGAGACAGCCAGGGAGGGAAGGGTTGAACCCGTGATCGCACCGATATCCGAGAACAAGGGTATCTCAACCTCTGGGAGAATGCTGGAGGCCGAGAGGAGGATGTAGAGTACTGTGCCGGCGACCCATGCTACTAGTCCCCGGGTCTCCACGTGAACCACGGGATCCCTCCACTCAACGTAAGCCAACCTATTCCTGAGGAAGTCGGCTACCATAACCCCTGAGAGCGAGGTGAAGACTCCGCCTATGAGCAGTAGGAACCACTCGTATGACTCCACCGGGAAGACGAGGCCCACCCCTATGCCGAGGACGCCTGCGACAACTATATGCTTCCTTATATCGATACGCGGCAACGTGTTCTTGAGGCTGATCGCCGCACTGTAGACGTCGAGGAACGTGGTCGTCGTGGTTGACAACACCACTAGGAGCATTGCCGGCACGCCGAGCCCGTAGACAGCTATCACCCCAACCGGGTCGGGCTGGTTGACGAGGAGGTTGGATAACGCCCCTATAATGTAGAAGAGGCTGCTGGAGGCAAAGTAGCCTACATAGGTTCCCCAGAAAGCTGCCAGCCCGCTCCTAGAGAACCTCGAGTAGTCGGCTGCCACGGGAGCCCATGACACGGGCATGGCTGCAGCCAGGTCTACCCCGAGCCAGAACCTTTCATCGATAACTAAGGGTTCAGCGAGCAGCCGCGGCAGGTCACGGCTGGACGCAACCACTGCTGTGAGCCATGCCGACAGAACCGCTAACGCGGCTGCTGAAGCAAGCTCCACCCTCCTCCAGCCCTTCACCCCTGTAAGCGCCCAGGCAACAACTGCGAGGCCTATCAGCATTATTGAAGACGAGTAAACCATCCACCCCTTCAAACCCGAGGCCTCTGCTAGAACAGTCTCAGAGGCCCTGGCAGCGACAACCAGCATTACAGCCGTCCAGCCTACGAGCTGAAGGTAGTTGGCGATGGATGCTGCAATCGACCCCCTTGAACCCAAGCTGATCCTCGATAAAACCATTGTGGGCACACCCGAGTAGTAGCCCATCAGCGACACCGCAGCCAGGATCGTGTTGCCGAGCAAGTGCCCAAGGATGGTTGCCAAGATGGCTGAAGGCAGGTTAAGGCCCAGCACGCCCACCAGCATCGCGCCGGCCCAGAACTCCGCTATGCTTATCCCGGCGCCGAACCATATGCTGAAAACCTCTGGGAAGCCGAGGCTCCTCTCCCCGCGTGGGACGGGCTTCAAGTCCAGCTCATAGCCTGCCACACATTCCACCCGTGTTGACGGGGTATTGATTACAGGGTTAAAAATACTTTAATAATTAAGTTATCGTACCAGCATCCATGAAACACAGCCCAGGGAGGAGTCCACGGGTCACGGTACCGGGGAATTAAGTGGAGAAACATGATCCAGAACGCTTCCCATGTGCACTGACCTCCTCTCCCGTCTTGAAAGACACGGGCTCCCGGGTGCAACACATAAATAGATCATGTATGCTTAGACACATCTTCAGAGGGGAGATAAGTGGTCCTGGATCCAGGGCCCATACCGAGGCCTTTCACACTCAAGTACTTCCCCTTTAAAGCTGTCGAAGGCAGAGGTGCCAGGGTGCTTGACGCCGAGGGAAGGGAATTCATCGACTTCGTGTCGGGTGCAGCGGTCTACAATGTCGGGATTAACAGGGAGGAGGTTGTCAACGCCGTGGTTGACCAGGCTAGGAGGCTCCTCAACTATACATCCCTCTACTTCTACATGGAGGAGCCCGTTAGGCTTGCGAGAAAACTGGTGGAGGTGACTCCAGGCCGCTTCGATAAAAGAGTTGTCTACGGGTTCACGGGCTCCGATGCGGCTGAGATAGCTTTAACCTCATCCATGAACTACACTGGGAAGCCATGGCTCCTCTCCTTCACTGGATCATTCCACGGCACACTATACCTCTCGCTCTCAGCCAGCGGGATCTTCGCTGGCAGGGGGAGAGGGGCAGCCGTCTACAGGAGAGTCCTGTACGCCGAGTATCCGAATCCCTATAGGAATAAATGGGGGGTCGACGGCTACGAAAAGCCAGGCGAGCTCACAGCCCTCGCCCTAAGTGAGGTCGAGGAGAAAATCAGGGAGGCCAAGGGGGATGTGGCCGCCGTAATCTTCGAGCCCGTGGAAGGGGACGCAGGGGTCGTAGTGCCGCCTGCCGGGTTCCTAAAGGGTTTAAGGGAGGTGGCTGATCGCCACGGCGTAGTCTTAATAGGTGATGAAGTGCAGACCGGGATAGGGAGAACCGGGAGCATGTGGGCCGTGGAGCATTTCAGCGTGGAGCCAGACCTCCTCCTAGCTGGGAAGGCGCTTGGAGGCGGGATGCCTATATCAGCGGTAATCGGGAGAGCCGAGATCCTGGAGTCACAGCCCCTGCTTGGACTAGGCTTCACCAATATGGGGCACGCTGTATGCGCCAGGGCCGCATTAGCCACCATCGAGGTTGTTGAAAAGGAGCACCTAGCTGAGAGGGCAAGGGTTCTCGGAGAACACGCTTCCAAGAGGCTTAGAGAGATCGCTGAGAGGGTTGAAGCGGTGGGGGATGTGAGAGGCCTCGGCTTGATGATAGGTGTTGAAGTAGTGAGGGATAAGGCGTCGAGGAGGCCTGACAGGGCTACCGCACTGAAGACTTGCTGGAGGGCATGGGAGAAGGGACTCCTGGTAACGACTCTAGGGAGCCATGGAAACGTGTTGAGGATAATGCCCCCGCTCACTATATCCATGGAGGAGCTCGACAAGGGGATCGATGTGCTCGAGGAGTCGCTGCGCGACGCTGTCGAGGGCAGGGTGCCCGACGAGGTACTCGGGTTTATGCAGGGCTGGTGAAATACAGTAGGGTTATATAGTGATTGAGCCAATAGTATAGTGGGTGGACCCAGGGTGAGTATAGACGAACTCCTTACACAGGCGAAGGGCGATAGAAGCCTAGTGGAGAAGATCCTGAGCGTGTTCCCCGGGTACAAGGGGTATAAGGACAAGGAGGTCCTGAGGGAAACCGACAGGATCGTCAGGGAGAAGCTCTACACGCTTCTAAAGGATGCATCCGGCGAGCTCAGAGCCCTGTTCAGGGAGATAACCGGTGCCCAAGGCTACTCCACCCTAGCCGGGGAGGTTGAGAGACTCCTCTACAGGTGTGACGCGCTTGCCGAAAGAGTGAGGCACGCTCCCTACGGGTACAAGCCCTTCTTCAACGTGGTGAGGATCAACAGCGACGACCTCTACAGGCTACTACAGTACGATGCATCCCTTGCAGCCGGCGCAGTATCCCTGAGGAACACTGTGGCAAACGCGAGGAGAACACTTGCATCCATCGGGGTCGGAGGCCTCGATGTTAAGTCTATTGAGGAGGCAATCCGGGTACTCGAGGCAAAGCTCGATGAGAGAAACCTTGCACTGATGAAGGCGGTGGAGGTGGCCTAGGTGTCGAGGAGGACGAATGTCATCGAGTGGGTTAACCCCGGCCCAGACGACATACTATGGGTGTACCCGTATGAGGACATAAGGTGGGGCAGCGTTGTAGTGGTGCACGAGTATGAGGCAGCGGTCTTCATGAGGGATGGGAAGATATACGATGTCCTCCCACCGGGCAGGCACACTATTACAACCCAGAACATACCCCTCTTGACGAGAGCATACAACCTTGTCATGGGGTACGGTGAAACCCCCTTTAAAGCCAGGATAGTCTTCATCTCCCTTAAACAGTTCAAGGGGAGGTTCGGGACATCCACGAGAGTAAAGCTCGGCCCGCGCACCCTCTACATGACGGAGCTACAGGCCTACGGGGAATACTGGTTCAGGGTAGCCGACCCAGTCCTCTTCCTCACCCAGGTTGCCGGGGCCGTCCCAGAGCTCTCAACACCCGCTGTAACCGAGTTCCTCAGAGGCCTCTTCACAGAGCAGTTCATCCAGGAGCTCGCCAACTACACAGCGATAGATGTATACACGAGGCTCACAGAGGTGACCACGAGGATTAAGACAGGCACTATTTACGAGGCATTGAAGCAGAGGGGCATAGAGCTCATAGATGTGAAGATAGGCGGGGTCTCACTACCCCAGCTTGAGAAAATGGAGAAGGAGGATCCAACATACGGGCTACCCCTGCTCCTCGCGATACAGAAAGGCGAGGAAGACAAGGTTCTCGAGATAATAAGAACAGTGGAGACCATGAGGGCCCTCGGCAGGTCGCCCGGCGTGGGAGTTCTAGGAGCCCTCGTAGCCCTACCGCAGATGCTGCCGCAGACAATGGCTCCCCAGGTACAGCAACAACCCCAGCAGCCACAGGTGCAGCAACCCCAGCAGAAGTCGCCGACCGACAAGCTGAGGGAGCTTAAGAAAATGCTGGACGAAGGCCTCATAACCCGTGAGGAATACGAGCAGTTAAAGAAGGAGATACTCGAGGAGTTCAAGAGATCCTAGCGGTGGAGTGAATGGCATGGAAGATCTGGAAGAGCGATGCAGAACGCTTCGAGGAAGAGTACGGTAAAGCCTTAAACGAGAGGAACAAGGGTAACCTGGACGGGGCAGTCGAACACTTCAACAAGGCGGCGGAGATAGCCTCGGCCTCAGGGGACCAGGGGCTGAAGGCCAAGGGGGCTCTCGCAGCCGCCATGGCCAGCATATACTCCCTCGTTAAATCCCCGTCAGAGGCCGCGTTGAAGCAGGCTATGGCAAGCCTCCGCAGCCTCAACCCGGAGGCCGAGCTAGACCTAGCCCTACCCTATAGGGTTAAAGCCGGAGAGCTCTACAGGGAGCTCGAAGCCCTCTCAGCCTACCTCACGCTTCCCCGCATCGACATAGGGAAGCTCCGAGGCATGAAGCCCGGGGAGCTAGACGAGCTCTCCAAGAGATACGAGGAGGCTGCCGGCATACTCCTCCAGTATGGGAGGGATAAATTCCTGCTTGAAGACCTCCTCAAGCTCGACACACCTCAGAAAACCGCTCTAAGGCTCCTCGCACTCTCAAGGTTGATGAAGGCGGTTCTAGCCGAGAGAGAAGACCCTGGGAGAGCAGTCGAGCTCTACACGGAGGCCGTTGGATACTTGTCAAGCATAGCGGATCAAAGGTACTCGGCCACAGCGAGTAAATGGCTTGAGAAAGCAGGCAAGTCAACTAAGTGCTGGATATGCGGCAGAGACATGCAGGGCGAGGACGTGCACTTCGTGTACCTGCCGGCCACGATAACCCCGTATATTGCGAAGAGGTATGGTGAGGAAGCCCCGAACATGCTGGTTGAATCCGGGGGCGGCCAGTACATCGCGGTCTGCACAGCGTGCTACACCGCGATGTATAATCTAGGCGACGCCATATCGAGACACTACTATGAGCTAGCTATGAAAGCCCTCGAGGACGCTGTGAGAAGGCTTCAAATGGAGATAGACGCCTTGAGAAACGAGTGCAGGGCTAGATGGGTTGCCGGAGCAGGTAGACCAAGGTAGGTGGCTCCATGGGCGTCGAGCTCGTCGGACTTAGATGCGTTAAGTGCGGGGCCCCCCTACCCCAGCCTGAGAAAGGGTCTGAATACGTTAGATGCGAGTACTGTGGCACTGTTCAAAGAGTCGTCGACGCCTCCCAGTACACTGAGAGGTTGAAGAGCGAGATATATAGTTGGATAAGGGAGCTGCTCCCTGTTTCAACAGTAGGCGTGCAGACGATCGACGTGTTAGCCAGGCACAACATATTCATTGCGAACATAAAGCCAAGGATCCTCCCCGAGTACGCGTCCCTCAAGGCAAAGGTCTTAAAGCTGCTTTCAACACCCCTAGTGCTCCCCAGGGGAATAGGCTTGAAGCCGGATATAGACGACCCGAGGAAAGCCTTCGAGAAGCTGGCCAGGGTTGAAAGCCTCTCCCAGATGGTCGTAGTCGACGAGGACAGGGAGTTCTACAGCGGTGTTTACGCAACATACGTGTTGAACGCCCACTTATCCAACTACGTGGAGACGGCTTTAAGCGGCGACATTGATGCAGCAGTAAGGAACCTTGAGAAGCTTGCAGAGAGCCTGCCGGGCACGGGCGTTGAGGAGGCAGTGCTCCACAGGGTGAAAGGGGTTGCAAACGCCATGAAGGCGTGGAGCAGCCTGGAGAAAGGGGATTACACATCAGCCATGCCCCTGCTTGAAACAGCATCCCTAGAGCTATCTAAGGCTAGGAGCCTCGCCTCAGGCAGCCCGCAGCTAGCCATGATGCTGCCTCCGGTGGACGTCGAGTTAAAGCTGGTTGAAGCCATGAGGAATATAGCTGAATGCGAGAAAGCATTGTTCGAAGCAGGGAGGCAGCCCCAGGAGGCAGCAGCCTTCATAGCTAGATACATTAGAACCGTTGAAGAGGTTAGGAGCAGGGTTAAGAGAGACATAGGCGTGTACCTGGAGCTCTCCGAGAGCCTTAAGTCGCTATACCTGAGCAGGCTGGGCAGGGAGACCGTCGAGGTATTACCCGGGGAAGGCGAGGTAGCCCTCCCACTCTACGTTGTCTCAATATCATACACATTCGTCACGGGATCCCTTGTCTGGAAGAAGGGGCGTGAATACCGTGACCACCTCCTCGTCCTCGCAACACACCCCTACGCATCGAAGCCCGTGACAGACACATTCAGGCTTACAAGCGGCTTCCTAGACCGCTTAAAAGGCCGCGAGGAGAAGCTCACAGTGGACACCGTGTCCAAGGCCCTCTCCACATTGAAGAGAGACCACCTACGGGTCCCCGCCGTACCCCCATTAATAGACAGGGCTGCAGCCGAGGCACTGGTTGACTCATACCTGGCAAACGTCTCCTCAAGGCTCCAGGGAAAAGTGAAGACGGGTGCATCACACACTGAGAAACTGATCTACGCGCCGGCAAGGATAAGGGGAGGAGACATCTACATAGAGGCACTAGGCGAGACCCAGGTAGCCCTGGGCCCACACCTAGACGTAGTCTTAAAGCTGGCTGTGAGGTGATGCCTCATGGTCAAGATGGAGCACCATGTAGTAGCCGCGGCATTAATCCTCATACTAACAGTAGCGTTAACATACCGGTACCCCGTGGAGATAGCTGTATCAGCACTCCTAGTATTGCTCGGTGCATGGATAGCTGTCACAGGGCTCCTCGCGAAACCCGGGAGACATGAAGCCTCGGTGAAGACCCCTACAAGCCGTGTAGCATTCGGCGGCCTCACCGCGACGCTTGGAGCAGCACTCATGGTGAGCGCTGTGACAAAGGATGCCAGGGCCGCATTGATAGCCGTCATCACACTCCTATCACTCACAATCACAGCGGCCATAATTATTGAGAGAAAGCTCTAACCGGGTGCAGGTGGTTCCGTGGGAGCGGTTAGTTAAAAATGTTTTTCCCTATACTCCTAGAATCGTCTTCAGGAGCGCCATCCTCATGTAGAGGCCGTTCCTAGCCTGCTCGAAGTATATTGCTTGGGGAAGCACATCTACATCCGGCGTCAGCTCCCAGACCCTTGGCAGTGGATGCATTATCAACGGTATCCTCCCATACTTCCTGAGCGACTCATAGGATACCGTGTAGCTTCCCTTAAGCCTCTCATACTCCTCCGGGCTCATCCTCTCCTTCTGCAGCCTCGTCACGTAGAGGACGTCAACCCTGCTTACTACTTCATCGAGGCTCTCAGCGAACTCGTACCTTGTCCTCCTCTGGTCAAGTATCCTCAATACTTCTTCACGCGGCCTCAAGGCCGGCGGGGAGATGAAGTATATTGTTACATCCCTGAAGTTCGAGAGAATGTAGGATAGGCTTGAAACCGTTCTCCCATACTTCAAGTCCCCCATTAAGCCTATGGATACGCCGTCCACCCTGCCCAGGCTCCTCCATATAGTGTACACGTCGAGGAGGGCTTGCGTCGGGTGCTCATTATAGCCGTCGCCGGCGTTCACCACGGGGGCCCTACATATCTCGGCTGCCTTAGAGGCGAAGCCCGGCTCCCTATGCCTTACAACAATCACGTCTGGATTATAGCTGTCAACTGTTCTCAAAGTGTCCTCCGGGCTCTCGCCTTTAGCCCGGCTGGTAACCTCCTCGGGACCCAGGTCCACTACGCTGCCCCCGAGCCTCACCATTGCGAACTGGAAGCTCAGCCTCGTCCTAGTGCTCGGCTCGAAGAACGCTGTGAAAAGAATCCTCCCCTTGGCTGCCTCAATCCTCTCGCCGGCTTCAAGCCTTCTCCTGAGCTCCTCTGCAATCGTGATAAGCCTCTCTACATCGCTCCTAGTGAACTGGAGCGCTGATATTACATCCGAACCCTTATTCATCCCGGTGCACCATTCAGCTACTATAACCAGGGATCCTTATAGGCTTAACCCACACACCCTTCTGCTCCCCTGTGATAACGCCGTCTCTGAGGGCTACCCTGCCGCGGATGACCACGTGTCTCACCCTCCCCTTGAACCTCCACCCTGTGAACGGGGTTAGCTTATACTTGTATTCAAGCCACTCCTCTGTCACCAGGGTCTCCGAGCCTGGGTCCACTATCACGAGGTCTCCGTCGAACCCTACGTCGATGAAGCCTTTCCTAGGCCACAGCCCCCAGAGCTTAGCCGGGTTCTCCGCTAGGAGAAGCGGTATCCTGGTAAGCGGGATGATGTTTCTGAGCGCTAGATCCAGCATTGAAGGCAGGAGTGTCTGCACCCCGGGCATACCTGATGCAGCACTCCATATATCCCTCCTCTTCTCCTCGGGTGCGTGGGGCGCGTGATCCGAGCCAACGGTGTCCACTCCTCCTTTAGCCACGGCTTCAACGAGCCTCGCCCTGTGGACCCCTCCCCTTATAGGCGGGTTAACCTTGATGAGGCTACCGTACCTGGCGTAGTCCGGTTTATCCAGGAGGAGGTAGTGTGGACACGTCTCCCCGTAGATCTCCACGCCAGCCCGCTTAGCCTGTGAAACAGCTTCGAGAGCCTGGGCTGACGATATGTGGACTATAAGGGGCCTTCCCCCTGTGTGCTTAGCTATGGCTGCTATCTTGACTACACTGTACTCCTCGACCAGAGGGGGCCTTGCATCGTCGTGGAGCGCTGGATCCATTCCGCCAGTCGACCTTGCTTTCTCCGTGAAGTATGTTACCAACGCGTGGTCCTCGGCGTGGAATGCAACAGTGACACCCATCCTACCCGACTCCCGTAGCACCTCGTAGAGGCTGGGCTCGCTGGGCGGCGGTATGTTCCCGGTTGTGGGACCCATGAAGACCTTGAAGCCGGCTGCGCCTTCAGCTAGCATGTCTTCGAAGAGATGAGTGTTCCCATCGTGGAGAACCCCTAGGAGTGCGAAGTCGACGTACGCCTTCTGCTCCAGTAGCCTCGCCTTGGCGACCAGCTTACCGGGCTCGTCGACTGGTGGCAGGGTGTTAGGGTGCTCCACAACTGTTGTAACACCCCCTTTGAGTGCAGCCCTTGACCCATGTGTGAAGTCATCCTTGTACTCTAAGCCAGGCTCCCTCATGTGGACGTGTTCATCTATCACTCCCGGGAACACTAGCATGCCTGATGCATCGATCACCTCGTCGACGCCGCTGCTATCCAGGTGCCTCCCCACACTAGTTATGACGCCATCCTGGATCCTCACATCCGCCCTCAGCACGCCCTTCGAAGTGACTACGAGGCCGTTCCTCACGAGCAGGCTCATGGACACCACGTGCTCCATAAGCACTATCTAGGGATATAAGGCTTAGCCCTCGCTGAGCCAGCAATGTTTAAATCCCATCAGCACACTAGAGTATTCTCGAGGTGCACTTATGGGGGGTGCACTAAGCCTCCTGGAGAAATGGCTCTCAGCTAGAGAGCTCCTAGTAGTGGGTAAAAGAGTCACCAGGGTGGACTCCCTTGAAAAAGCACTGGGTAAAGCCATGTTCACAGAGGACTACTTCATAGACTACTTCATGGGTAACGCGCTCTACGTGAAGCAGGTTCTAAGCACGCATCCCCATGCAAGGCTGAAGGGCATCAGCCTCCCAGACGCTTTAAAGGGGAAAGGGGTCAGGTTGATCACGGCGAGGGATATACCAGGCGAGAACCAGGTGGGATACTCGCTCCCGGATCAACCATTACTGGCCGAGGGGAAAGTCAGATACCATGGTGAAGTAGTGGCTTTAGTCGCGTCGACAAGCCTGGACGACGCCTTAAGGGCTGTGGAGGAGGTCAGGGTTGACTACGAGCCACTGCCCTACGTGCTAGACCCGCTTGAAGCAATGGCGAGGAGCGATGTACTCGTCCACGAGGAGGCAGGCTCCAACATAGCGTTCAGGACAAGGGTTAGGAGAGGCAGTGTTGAGGAAGGGTTTTCACGTGCACACGTCGTCGTGGAAAACGAGTACAGGCTACACCACCAGGAGCACGCCTACCTTGAAACAGAGGCTGCGTTAGCGATCCCTAGCATGGAGAACGGTGTCACAGTCATAGGCGGCCTCCAGTACCCTCACCTAGGGCAGAGGATCGTTGCGAGAGTACTGGGGCTTCCCTCAAGCAGGGTGAAGATAATTGCGCCATACGTTGGCGGCGGCTTCGGAGGGAAGGATGATGAGGGCCCGTTGACCTGTGCTAAAGCAGCCCTCGTAGCCTATTTAACCGGTAAGCCAGCCCTCCTGGTCTACAGCAGGGAGGAGTCTATGAGGATCCATCCTAAGAGGGAGGCAGCGATCATAAGGTATAAGAGCGGCGCGGACTCAGAGGGCCGTTTAACAGCGATAGAGGTCACGATAATACATGACACCGGTGCATACGCTAATAGAGGGCCCTTCATACTCTGGCGGGCCACAATGCATGCATCAGGCCCCTACATTGTTCCCAATGCAAAGGTAGACGGCTACGCTGTCTACACGAATAAAGTGTACCAGGGCTCCTTCAGGGGCTTCGGGAACCTCTCCATACAGTTCGCTGTTGAGAGGCAGATGGATCAATTAGCAGAGAAACTCGGGCTCGACCCAGTGGAATTCAGATTAAGGAACATCGTTAGAGAAGGCTCACACACCATCACAGGGCAACTCCTAGACCACTCAGTCGGGGTCGCCGAGGCCCTCAAGAGGGTTGCAGAGGCCTCCAGGTGGCGTGAGAGAAGGCGCGAGATAGAGGAGTATAATAAATCCGGCGGCAGGTTCAAGAGGGGCATAGGGGTGGCTGTCGCCTGGCACGGTATAAGCACGTCGAGAGGGGTCCCAGACTGGTCGAACGCCTACGTCAAGATTGAGCAGGATGGCTCGGTAACCCTGTACACCGGGATAGTTGAGATAGGCCAGGGCTCCCCTAGCTCAGCACACGTCCAGATAGTCTCAGAGCTCCTCGGCGTGACACCAGACAGGGTTAGAGTAGTACATGGCTCGACGGATGCACCAGACGCTGGTGCGACACATGCATCCAGGGGGAGCAGTATAGGCGGGATAGGAGTGTACATGGCGGCAGCCGTCCTAAGGGAGAGGCTGGCCGGGTTGGCGTCGAGGATCATGGGTGTCCCAGTCGAAGACCTGGTTTTCGCCGGGAACAAGGTTTACTCGAGGAACAACCCTGATAAGCAGCTGCAGCTACGGGACCTAGTGAAGGAGGCTGTTGCAAGAGGCGTGGAGCTCTCTGCAACAGGCTACTTCTTCCTACCTAAGGGAAGGTTCGACGACTCCACCGGGCAGGGCTTCGCCTACCCAGCATACAGCTACATGGTGGTTGTGTCAGAGGTAGAGGTTGACACGTTGACTGGTGTAGTAAAGGTGACAAGGGTCTACCCGGGTCTCGCCGCAGGCAGAGTGATCAACCCTGTGCAGGTTGAAGGGCAGATCGAGGGGGCTATAGCCCAGGGCATCGGCTACACGTTGATGGAGAGATTAGTGTTCGATGAGAAAGGCGCGTTGATCAACGTTAACCTGACAGACTACGTGGTTCCCTCAATGAGGGATATGCCGGAGGTTGCTGAACCCGTCTATGTTGAAGACCTCTTCAAGTACGGGCCCTTCGGCGCTAAAGGCGTCGGCGAGATGGCGCTCATACCGATGCCGGCGTCGATCGCTAACGCGGTCAGCCATGCCTTAGGCGTCAATGTGACTGAAACCCCGTTGACGCCTGAGAAAGTGCTTAAGGCGATGGGGAGGCTGTGAGGTGGTACACGTGTTCTACCGTATCCCCGAGGTCAAGTACCATAGGCCTGCATCCCTTGAGGAAGCCCTTGAACTACTCGGCAAGCTGTCTGGGAAAGCGAGGATCCTGGCTGGAGGCACAGACCTAGTCCTCGATTTGAAGATCAAGAGGTATGATGTAAGCGATTTAATCGATGTGTCAGGGCTGAAGGAGCTGAAATACATCACCGATGAGGGAGGCGTGCTCAGGATAGGCGCGTTGACAACCATACAGGAGATAGCTGACTCCACCATTGTAGCGGAGAAGACACCATTGTTGAAGAAGGCGGCTGAGGAATTCGCATACTGGCAGGTGAGGAACATCGCCACTATAGGGGGCAACCTATGCAATGCTTCACCAGCAGCGGATACAGCGCCGCCTCTAATGGTTCACGAGGCATGGGTACGGGCTGTAAGCATGGATGGTGAGAGAAGAATACCTTTAAAAGAGTTCTTCAAGGGGCCTAGAACCACTGCTCTAAAACCAAACGAGATCCTCGCAGAGGTCTCCATACCCTACAGTCAAGGCGAGGCATGGAGGTACGCGTACCATAAGCTTGGAAGAAGAAGGGGGCACGACATCTCAGTCGTCTCAATAGCGGTGGCGGTAAGGGTGGAGGAAGGCGTCTTCCGTGATGTAAGGATAGCCTTAGGCTCCGTGGCGCCGACGCCTGTAAGGGCTTGGAGCGTAGAGGAGGAGTTGAAGGGGAGGGAGGCCAGTGTGGAGAACATTAACAGGGCGGTTGAGAAGATCACCGGTGACATTAAGCCGATAAGCGATGCAAGGGCCTCAGCAGAGTACAGGCTGCACGTCTCAAAAGAGTTGCTGAGGGATATGCTCACAGGGCTCGTGGAGGGTGGTAGACGGTGATCGTGAGGTTCAAGCTCAACGGTGTAGCAGTCGAGGTTGACGCACCGCCCAGTGAAATCCTCCTAGACACGCTGAGGCTCAGGCTCAAGGTGAGGAGTGTTAAGAGAGGCTGTGAAAGAGGCGAGTGTGGATCCTGCACCGTGCTACTCGACGGGAAACCAGTTGCCTCCTGCATGCTGCTGACACCTCAGGTGGAGGGAAGGAGCGTGGTCACCGTGGAGGGGCTTCAAGGCGACCCCTTGCTCGGCAAGCTCGTAGAGTCGTTCACTGAGAAAGGGGCTGTGCAATGCGGCTTCTGCACACCAGGCATACTTCTCACAGCATGGGCCGCTATAAGGGAGGGGAGGATCAGGGAGAGAAAGGATATCGCGGAATACATCGGCAACCTATGCAGGTGCACCGGTTACGTGAAGATCGCTGAAGCAGTGTGGAGCACTGTTGAAAAGGTGGGGAAGCAGTGTACTCCTTCATAGGTAAGAGGACTATTAGAAGGGATGCACTCGCCAAGACCAGTGGGACCCTCAGGTTCGTCAACGACCTGGAAGCCCCGGGGATGCTCATAGGGAGGATACTTAGAAGCCCATACGCCTTCGCCGACATCAAGAGGATCGATGTAAGCGAGGCTGAAAGAATCGGTGCAGTAACCCTCACACCTGATGAAGTCCCCCAGAAGCCCTTCAACCCGAGGCTCGTCAGCGTGCACGAGGTAACCTTCAAGGACACCTATGTGCTCACAAAGAAGCCCAGGTACATTGGGGACGCTGTGGCGGCTGTCGCAGCCCCCAGCGAGGAGTTAGCGCAGAGGGCTCTTGAATCCATTAGGGTGGAGTACGAGAGGATATATGAGCCCATCCTAGACCCGTTCAAGGCCATGGAGCCCGGGGCGCCCTTGATACATGAGAAGATAATGAAGGGGAGTGAATGGATCCGTGTCGAGGGAAACATAGCTGCATCACTAAACTATGTTGAGGGAGACGTCGACAAGGCTTTCCAGGAGTCCGATGTGGTCTTGGAGAGGAGGTTTAAGACTGGTAAGAGATACCATATGCAGCTGGAGCCCAAGGCAGTCCTCTGCGTTCCCGAGCCAGGCGGCAAGCTGACGATTTACTCTACAACCCAGTCAATCCATAACACGAGGATACTGGTGAGCCAGATCTTCGATATACCTTTAAGCAGGGTAAACGTTGTAAAGATCCCCATAGGCGGCTCCTTCGGCTCAAGCATCCAGGTCAACTACCTGGTTCCAATAGCAGTAGCCCTCTGCCTTAAATCCGGGAAACCCGTTAAGATAGCGTACACCCGTGAGGAAGACATACTAGACCACTCCAACTTCGTCTTCCACTTCAGGATAAAGGTGGGTGCGAAGAGAAACGGGGTTTTAACGGGTGCTGAATTCGAGAACACCCTCGACGTAGGGGCACACCAGGTGCAGCCCTACCCGCTCCTCGGCACCAGCCTGGGATGGTTTGTATCCATGTATAAATGGAGGAACATCAGGTATATTGGGAGAGCGGTCTACACGAATAAGACCCCGGCCTGCGCCCTAAGAGGCTACGGGGCGCCAGAGGTCCAGTGGGCTGTTGAAACAATCATGGATGAACTAGCTGAGGAGCTCGGGGTAGACCCTGTTGAACTCAGGTTGAAGAACTACGTGGGGAGAGGCGAAATATTCTGGGGGCAGGGTCCAACCGTTAAATCCATCATAAGATCCGACGGTGTCCCAGAGCTCCTTGAGAAAGGAAAGGAGCTGATAGGCTGGGATAAGAGGGGTGATCCAAGAGGGAAGAAGGGAAGGTTTAGAAGGGGGATCGGTGTTGCAAGAGGCTTCCACACCTCGGGGGCCGGCGGCCCCATAAGCGGCGAGGTCATAGATTACACCGGGTGCATACTGAAGCTCAACGAGGATGGAACCCTCGACTACATCACAGCGCTCCAGGACCACGGGGGCGGCACCCTGGATGCACACGTCAAGATTATCTCAGAGGTCCTAGGGGTCCCGCCTGAACTAGTGAACCTTGCATCAGCGTCAACCGAGAACACCCCGTACGATGTCTGCACGCATGCGTCACGCGGCACCTATGTCGGCGGCGAGGCTGCTAGAAGGGCTGCCGAGATAGTTAAATCCAAGATATTCGAGTACGCTGCGAGACTCGTGGGTAAAGCAGTGAACCCGGAGGCCTTCAAGATAAGGTATGACGAGGGCTTGAAGCAGGCGGTCGTATACATCGAGGGGACGGATGTAAGGATCCCGCTCAGCGAGATCGCGAGGGCGGCGTGGCAGAGGAACTGGGGCACTATAGGTGCATTCGTATCCTACAGGGCTACCTCGGCGCCACCGAGTTTCACGGTTTACTTCGTTGAAGTCGAAGTAGACACGTGGACGGGGAGGGTTAAACCCATCAGGGTTGTAGCCGGCGCTGACGTCGGCACACCCGTCAACCCTGACATGGTTGAAGGACAACTCCACGGGGGATTCGCCATGGCTTGGGGCATGGCTTTCACCGAGGACATGGTGTACGAGGAGAACGGTGAGCTCGCTGGGAGAGGGTTGATAACCGACTACAAGATACCCACGATAGCCGATGTGCCGGCCCCAGAGGACTTCAAGGTGATAATAGCCAGCAGTTATGAACCCACGGGTCCCTTCGGAGCCAAGGGGATAGGTGAAGCAGCCATGAACCCGGCCGTAGGCGCCATAGCGAACGCCGTGTACAACGCTATAGGAGTGAGGTTCTACGAGCTCCCAATCACCCCAGGCAAGATAGTTGAGGCGTTGCGTAAGGGTGGTGTACAGTGGGATTAAAGCCATCAATGATCAACTACAGGAACACCCATATAATCCCCTTCAGCTTCAACTACTATGAGCCAGCCTCACTGAGGGAAGCACTTGAAATTCTCAGCGAGCTCGGTGGTTCAGCACGGATCCTGGCTGGAGGCACTGATCTACTCGTGAAGATGAAGACCAGGCAGGTGGAGCCGAAGGCGGTAGTCAACATTAAGAGGATACGGGAGCTCAAAGGGATCACGGTTGAGGACGGCAGGGTCAGGATCAAGGCGTTGACAACACTGAGGGAGATAGAGGAATCCCCCATCGTGGCCAAGTATATCCCGGCCCTAAGGGACGCTGTGAAGCAGATGGCAAGCATCCAGGTGAGGAGCATGGCTACCATAGGGGGCAACCTATGCAATGCTTCACCAGCAGCAGACACGGCTCCACCCCTCCTCGTCCACAACGCCTCCGTGAAGATAGTTGGCTTAAACAGGGAGAGAACAGTGCCCTTGGCCAGCTTCTTCAAGGGACCCGGCTCCACAGTGCTGGAGCCAGGTGAAATCCTTGCAGAGGTAATCGTAGAGGCTGAGCCAGGGTCCTCAGCATTCATGAAGATCGGCAGGGTAGCCGTGGACCTCGCCGTGGCCAGTGCAGCCGTCTACGTTGAGCTCAACGGCGACATCGTTGAGGAGGCAAGGATCGCGGCTGGAGCAGTAGCACCAACACCCATAAGGTGCCCCGTAGCAGAGGGGGCTTTGAAAGGCAGGAGGCTGAGCGAGGTGGGCTTAAATGTATTCAAACCCATTGAAGGCGAGGTGAAGCCTATAAGCGATGCAAGGGCCTCGGCAGAGTACCGTAGGCACCTGGTAAGGATCCTCGCCCACGACGCGTTCTGGAGGGCCGTGGAGGCCTTGAAGAGGGATGCGGAATGAAGGTGTCCTTCAGGGTTAACGGTAAACCCGTCGAGCTAGACGTGGAGCCCAATGAGCTGTTAATCAACACGTTGAGGAACAGGCTGGGGCTCACTGGTGTGAAGTATGGATGCGGGATAGGCGAGTGCGGTGCATGCACAGTCCTAATAGACGGGGAGCCGGCTTTATCCTGCCTAGTGTTAACGGTTGACGTCAATGGAAGGGAGGTTGAAACCGTGGAGGGATTAACCAGTGAAAGAGAGCCAAGCCCCGTGCAGAAGGCGTTCATGGAGGAGGGGGCGGTTCAATGCGGGTACTGTACACCCGGCTTCATCGTGATGGCAGAGTACATGAGGAGGAGACGTGTGGAGCCATCCGACGAGAACATCAGGGAGTACCTTAAAGGCAACCTATGCAGGTGCACCGGTTACGTGAACATCTATAAGGCTGTGAGGAGAGCCCTGCAACAGGATCCACGGGGCAGCCCCGATGACTCTAAGGGTTAAAGTACTCCTCCTCGGAGTCCTCGCAGACGCTGCTGGAACACACATGGAGGAGCATGCCTTAAAGGATGGAAGCAGGGTGAGCGAGCTCATCGAAGCAGTCGTCAAGAGGCATAGTGGTCTCAAAGCCCTCGTCGAGACTCTTCCAGTGCTCAACATATATGTCAACGGGAGGCATGTAGACTTGAACCATGCCCTGGGAGACGGGGACGAGGTTGTCATAGCTCCCCCCTTCTACGAGGGGGGTTGAACAAGTACTCTCTCACCCCCCACATAGGTTTCCACAACCCTTATGCCTCTCAGCTCCCCTAAGGGGGTTTTAAACGGGTCTCTATCCACCACTATGAGGTCGGCTAGCTTCCCCTCTGTAAGCGTCCCTAGCTCCCCTTCTTCGCCCAGCACGTATGCTGAGCCATATGTATAGTAGTGGAGGGCCTCTTCAAGCGTCAACGCCTCGCCTCCCTCCCTCGCCACGGCAGCATAGATTGTTTCCCAGGGGTTAAGGGGCTCCACAGGTGCATCCGTTGAAAACCCTAATGCAACCCCTCTACCCGCCATGGTTTTAAACGGGTAGAGCCACTTCAATCTCTCGTCTCCAAGCCTTTGCCCAGCCCACCAGTCGGATACTGCGAAGCGGGGTTGCACTGATACAGCGATGCCGAGGCTTGATGCCTCGGCTACTTGTTCAGGCCTGATCACAGAGGCATGTTCAATCCTGTGTCTAACCCCGCTGCCCCTAGCACTCCTGTAAACATCCAGCACTAAGTCTACTGCTGCATCACCTATGGCGTGGACGGCGACCTGGAAGCCCGCCCTCGACGCCTCCTCCACTAGGCCTTCGAGCTCGCTCCTCGATATCAACTGCCTACCCGTGTTCAACGGGTCGTCACTGTATGGTTTCGAGAGCCACGCCGTCCTAGCCCCCAGGCTGCCGTCTGCGAAGGCTTTAACCCCCTTCACCCTCAGATACTCGCTTCCGAAGCCGCCTGTGAAGCCTAGTTTAGACAGCTCCCTTAGGAGGCCTGGCTCCACGTAGACCCTGACCCTCGGGTACCTCCACTCGGAGTGGAGTAGCATGAGGGCTCTAAGGGAATCCCCGCTGCAGCTCATGAAGCCCAGCGTGGTAACACCTAGTGATGCAGCGTACTCGAGCGCCCTCCGCATTAATAGGGCTTTCTCACGGGTATCCATGGATCCCTGGAGCACTCTTAAGGCTTCCCCAACAGCCCCCTCGAGGATCACGCCGGTTGCCTCCCCGGATTCATCCCTGACAACCCACGGCGACTCCACGTGGATTAAGCCCGCGAGCTCCATGGCCTTAGTGTTCAAAACGGCTGCGTGGCCGCAGACCCTGACAAGTATAACCGGCCTATCCACTACGGCTTCATCTAGATCCCAGCGGGTCGGCCACCTTTTCTCCCTGAAGAACTCTTGATCCCATCCACGGCCTACCACGGGTCCCCCGCTGTGTGAAGCAGCATACTCCCTCACCTTCTCCTTCAACTCCTCAATGCTTCCAACCCCTCTGAGGTCTAGTGTGGATAGCTGGAGCCCTACGCCGTCTAGATGCATGTGTGAATCTATGAAGCCGGGTAGTATGGTCTTCCCCTCTAGGTCTACTGCCTCGCCCCCGAGCATCCTGCAGAGAGCGAGGGCTTTCCCCTCCTCGCCAGCGTAGAGGACCCTGCCGTAGGCCACCGTGAGTGCTTCTTCAACCCTCAGGGGCTTGAACCCGGTGTAAACCCTGCCGTTCAGGAAGCACTTCACCCGGCTCAAACCATGCACCCATGCAACCCTTGTGACGAATTAGCGGGAACGCCTTAAATAACCCGCTGCACGGTTAAGCCGGCTGGAAACCCTCCTCGATAAAGGCCCTTACAACGTCTCCAACCAGCCCTGGATCCCTTACGTATACATGGATGGTTAAAGCGGCTCCAGCACCATGCTCCCTGAGAGCCCTAGCCATGGCTCTAGCCGACTCAGCTGGAGGCACCCCGCCGACACCGGCACCCATCAGGGGGAAGGCTATTTTCCTGAAGCCGTTTTCCAACACCTTCGACAATGCTGCCGCAGTAGCCTTGTACACGTTCACCGGGCTCGAAGCACCGCCTGGCTCCACAACCGTGGGAGCATGGATCACTGCTTTAACCCCGAGTGAGCCGCCGGTAGTTACTACTGCGCCACCTATAGGTATCGGGGCCTGTTTAACAGCCTCCTCCTCGATCACGTCTCCACCCTTTTTCCTTATAGCTAAGGCGACCCCGCCGCCCATGTACCCGTAGGTGTTCGCAGGGTTCACTAAGGCGTCTCCCTGGAACAACGTGATGTCCCCGGCAACCACCTCTACGATTAAACCCTTGAGCCTAAGCCGCATCCAGCTCACCCGATGTCTTAAACCACTGCTCGCCCAGGCACTTCACAACCGAAAGCCTCGTCTTTCAAGGCGGGGTTGAAGGTTTATAAGTTTGTTTTTTTTATGTATAGGTGATGGTGATGAGGAAACGTATTTAGCGATGAGGGGGCTACAACCCTTCGTGAACGAGGGGTTGTTCCCGAGCAGAGACAACCAGATGGGGGGATCTCTGGCCACCCCGACTGCCCCGCAAATGACAGATGTAAACCCGAACAAATGCGGGGAACCAGTGACCCGCCCCAAGGGAACCCTCGCCCCTTTAGGGCGGGGAGGAGGTCAGTGATTGATCCCTCACAGCGATCACGTGGTAGCTCTGCATGTTCCAGGCTGAAGGCGCCCTCCTAGCCACCTCAAGTATCCTGGTTAAATCCCCTTCATCTATATCCCTCTGCAGGAATACACGCGTAGACACATGTTTCATGGCTAGCTCGAAGACGCTCAAAGATGTCACCGTGAAGTGGTGAGCGAGGTAAATGTATTTATACCTAGTGTTAAACATGCATCAGGTTTATTACCGTCCTAGTTATCACCTTGCAACATGGGGTTCAGCATTGATAGAGGTTTCAGGTATCTTCAAGTCCTTCGGGGGGAGGAGGGTTCTCTCAGACGTCTCATTCAAAGTGGGGGATGGCGAGGTAGTGGGTTACGTCGGCTTGAATGGCGCTGGGAAAACCACTACTATACGGATAATAACGGGTGTATTGAACCCTGATAAGGGTGAAGTCTTAGTAGACGGCTACAGTGTGCTTAGAGAGAAGAGGAAGGCGTCTGAGAGGATTGGATGGGTTCCTGAGCTACCCATCTTTGAAACAGAGTTCAAGGCCCTGGATTACTTCGTATACCTGGCGGGCTACCATGGTTTAAGCCGTGGTGAAGCCGTGAGGCTTGGGAGGGAGCTGCTTGAGAAGGTGGGCTTAGGGGACGCAGTGTACAAGAGGCTCTCCGAGTACTCGCAGGGAATGAAGAAGAGGTTTGCACTGGCAGTCTCACTCATAGGCAACCCGCAGAACTTTGTTTTCGACGAGGTGTTAAACGGCTTAGACCCGCAGGGGATAGCGTTCTTCAGGGAGCTTACACGGGGGTTTAAGAAGGAGGGTAGAGCCGTGTTGTTCTCATCCCACATATTGAAGGAGGTTGAGCAGATAGCCGATAAAGTGGTCTTCATACATAAGGGGCGGATAATAGGGGTTTACACAATGGAGGATATCGCCAGGCTGGCGCAGCCCTCCATAAGGATCAGGCTGGTTGAACCCTCTGGGGAAGCCCTACGGGTGCTCGAGGGCTACGGGGAGATACGTGTAGAAGGCAGCGAGGTGGTCGTTAAGACGGATGCAAGCCCTGATGAAGTGATATCAAGGCTCGTGGAGAAAGGCGTGAAGCTCATGGAGTTCAGGAGGGAGGAAAGGGATCTCGAAAGCTTCTTCTTCGAGTTGATTAAGAAGGGGGAGGCTGGTTGAAGCCGTTCATCTACGACTTCAAGAGAGCCTTCATCAGGAAGGCCACGCTCACAGCACTCATACTCTTCATCATGGCCGGCGTCGGGTTAACATACATGGTGGCTCAGTCAATGCTGGCGGGGAGCCAGAGACTCCTATACAACGGGGTAGCGGTAGCCGAGCTGGATGCTGAGAGCAGGGTGCTGAGGGTCAACATAGGGCTCTACGACAACGAGCTTAAGCCTCTTTCACCATCCTTCACGGCCACCCTGGAGCTCGGTAATACATGGCTCCTCCTAGGGAGATACAGTATTGAGGGCACTGGACCCCTGGAGATACCTCTACCTGAATCACCCGTTCCCCTAACGGGATACAGGATCATCCCGCTCACCCTGAATGTAACTGCAATGCACGTAGGCTCCGTGGAGGTGAAGGAGACCATTACCATGAGGCTGACGCAGTCAAGCAGTAATGCGTCAAGATACTATGGGTGTGAAGCCATAGGCGCCCACGCCTTCTCATGGATTCACCCCGCTTCATCGCTCGAAGTATGTGGATCCATTATCCCGGCCGGCGGCAAACTATACGTGGTCATGGCTGCTGCAGGCGAGTTCCAAGGGGAGTTAAGCTTATACTACAGTATCAAGGAGTCGAACTACTCGTACACCTACTGGGAGTCAAGGGGCCCCATGGTAAGCAACATATCGGGGATGAGCTACCTTGGCACTATAAGGGAGGCTTTGAAGACATATGTGTACGAGGCCGCAGTGGACCCCAAGCTCCTTGAAAGCAGTAGGCCTGTTGAAATACGTCTAGCACTCCTCAGCCGGGAGGGTGAAATCCTCGGTGGACTGGAGATCTCCATGGGGCTGACTAATCCAGCTGTTGAAGCTATCACGGAGTTCGTGGCTGGAACCGGTGTAGGCTTGTTCTCAGGCTTCTTCCCGATAGTAGTACTCTACCTCGGCTACGTCCTCATAGCTAAGCCGAAAACCCAGGGTGCATTGGAGTTCATACTGGCTAGACCCATCACTAGGAGAGACCTGTACTTGACGAGGTATGCTGCAGGAGTACTCGTTGCACTAGCGGCCCCCGCAGTGTTCACCATAGCGCTCTACACAGGGGTCTACTCAACCCTCAGGGTGGCGTTGAACCCCCTGGACGCCTTACTCATATACCTCGGCCTCGCGGCGTCCCTAGCAGGCTTCTACACGCTCTGCTACTACATAGCTGTGGAAGCCAGGGGAGCCTCATACCTGGCTATCACGATAACCCTATACCTCCTCTACCTGATAGGCTTCCAGATACTTGGATTCATGATAGCGTTCACTGTCGGCCACAGCATTGAGGACTACTTGAAGCTAACGTATAAATTATACTACCTGAGCCCCATGAGGCTTGCAGACCTCGTGACAGCCCTAGTATTATACAGGCATGGATACCTGGGGGCAGCGGTACTCGAAGTAGTGAAACCAGAATACATAGCGGTAGCTACAGCAGCATGGATAATAGTGCCATTCACAGCTGGACTAGTGAGATTCAAGAGGAAAAACCTCGCAGGCTGAGACAGGAATCCATAAAGCAATAATGGGTTTTCAACCCTAATGTTTACTGGAAGCACCACACTTAATCATCTGCTATCATGTCCGGCGAAAGCCCTGGGTTCAAGCATTCAGGGAAGAATGGTTAACCTACTAGCAGTGGAGCTAGCTTTATTGAGAGCAGTATGAATGATGCCACTACGAGCAACACTATTGTAAGCGTGAGTGCATACCTGAGGAGGAACCTAGTGCCGTGATAGCTGGTCGGCGTAAGCGTGGACGCCACGTACAGTGTGGTTGCTGCCATTAGAACATACCATCCCCATGTGTAGGCATCCCTGCTGAAAGGTTGGATTATTAATGCCAACCCTATCAAGCCAACTATTAGGAGAGTTTTTTCGATGAATCCCCTAGAGGTCTTCATCACTTGTCACCCTCAGATAGTTCTATGATCCTTCCTTCTGGATCATAGAGCCTAATGTATGAGTCACGGATGCGTACGTAGACTTCCTCACCCACCTTGGGCGATAATTCCTCGAACCTCTTCGTATCCATGACCACCTTGAACTCTTGCCCACCCGCTTCAAGCGTGATAATGTAGCGTGTTCCAAGGAACTCTATCACGCTTACTCTGGAGGCAAAGCTCACCCCGCCGCCTCCACTGTGCCTTGATACAATGGCATTCTCGCCTCTGAATCCCAGGAGAACTCTGTCAAACCCTTTCTTCCTTAAGACTGCTGCCATATCCCTGTTCACATAGATCGCTGAACCCCCTATGGCTAAGCCCTCCCCACTAACCTGTACATCTATGAAGTTCATCCCGGGCTCCCCTAGGAACCAGCCGACATAGGTGTTCACGGGGTTATTGTATATTGCATCTGGCTCTCCAACCTGCTCCACTCTCCCGAAGCTCATGACCGCTATTCTATCGGCCAGGGTTAGTGCTTCGACCTGATCATGCGTTACATATATCACTGTTTGACCGAGCTCTCTCTGCACCCTCTTCAACTCGCTTCTCATGATTATCCTGCTCACGGGATCCAGTATTGTCAGTGGCTCATCAAGCAGGTATAGGTTGGGCTCCCTGGCCATAGCCCTAGCCAATGCCACCCTTTGCTTGTCAGCCACGCTTAACTTGTTAACGTGAAGATTCAGTTTATCTGATAAGCCAACTACCTCGGATATTTTTCTAACGCGTTCATAGATCTCCTTTCCCTTATACTTTCTCGATTTAAGTGGAAGGGCTATGTTCTCGTAGACCGTGGTTGGGTAAAGTGCGTAAAACTGGAACACCATTGCAACATTTCTGTATTCAGCTGGGTAGCCGGTTACATCAACCCCGTCGAAGAAAACCCTCCCCGTCGACGGCTTTTCGAGGCCGGCTATTATTCTGAGCAGGGTGGTCTTGCCGCAGCCGCTTGGGCCGAGGATAGCGAAGAATTCACCGCTCCTGATGAAAAGGTCTATGCCTTTCAGGGCCTCCACCTTCCCAAATTTTTTCGAGACGCCCCGTATCTCAACCGAGACCACTATCATCCTCCTCCTCAGAGTCACTCCCTGCGAACACTATTGTGTTCGATAGATCTATGCATACCTCTACCTCGTCCCCATACTTCAAATCCATGAGGGTGAACTCGGCTGGGTGCATTAGGCATTTAAAGATGCGGTCTGCCTCCGATGCATAGACTATGTACTCGCTCCCCCTGTACTCGGCACCAATGTACTTAGCTTTGATTCCCAGCCCTTTACACCCCCTGCTAGACCTAGAGATACTGCATCCATCAATGTATGAGGCGAGCGTGGCTTTTTCGATGCCTCTCCCGAGAATCAATTCCAATAGTTCACGCGGCAATGAAAGCCTCATTCTATTAATGCCCTCCACGACAAGCTCGCCGCCTCTCCACGCCACCTCGAGCTCGTTTAGTAGTCCCCCTGTGAGATACCGGGAGAGCCAGAGGCCCTTTGGCCTCCTGTATATGGTGAGTGGGTCTCCAACTTGGTATACTTTCCCCCAGCGGATGACAATTATCTTATCGCCGAGGGACAGCGCGTCGAGCGGGTCGCTTGTCGCTAGTACTATGGTTTTACCGAGTGCTTGCTTGAGCTTCTTAAACTCTGTTCTTAGGGCGTGTCTTATCTTCGCGTCGAGGTTGGCGAATGGTTCGTCAAGTAAATATATTGAGGCATCCTTAGCCAACGCCCTCGCCATAGCAACACGCTGCCTCTCGCCGCCGCTAAGCTTGTCGGCCTTCCTCTCGAGAAGATGCTCTATTTTGAGTACCCCGGCCAGCTCTCGAACCCTCCTATCTATCTCTTCAGGTGTTTTCTTAGCGGCAATAAGGGGCGACGCTATATTCTCGTAGACCGTTAAATGTGAGTAGAGGGCCAGGGTCTCAAACATCATTGAGACAGGTCTCTGTGAAGGAGGTTTATCATCTATTGACTCCCCGTTCAGTAGGATGCTTCCTTCATCCTGCCTTACGAGGCCGGCAATAATCTTCAGCAGTGTAGTCTTCCCGGAGCCAGGTGGCCCCAGTATAACGCATAACTCGCCCTGGTCTATGTGAAAGGAAACATCGTCGAGTATCTTCCTATCATTGTAACTCTTTGAAACTCCCCTGGCTTCCAGTAGAACCATGCACTTCACCTCTTAACGGTTCCGAATGTTAAGCCTCTCAGTATGTATCTCTGCAACCAGAACACTAGGAGTACTATGGGGAGAATATACACTACTTCTATGGATGCAACTCTCCCCCAGTTGAAGCCTCTCTCCCCCCTGATACTGCTCAGCAATACTGAGGTGGGCTTGGTCTCAATGCTACTGAGCAACAGTGCGAACAGGAATTCATTCCACACGGCTATCGCTGCGAATGCTGCAGAGGCAGCGAGCCCAGGGGTTATGGAGGGTAGGGTTATCTTGAACAATATGTACCATGTTGAGTGCCCATCCAGTATCGCAGCTTCATCTATATCTCTTGGGACATCATCTATGAAGCTCTTGATCATCCACAGGCTGAGTGGTAGGGTCATCATGGAGTAGACTAGTATCAAGCCCAGATAGGTTCCCTTTAATCCCAAATTATAGTACATTACGAAGATTGGTATTACAAGGGTTATACCGGGCATCATTCTAGTTGACAGTATATAGAACATTAGGAGGTTCTTACCCCTCATGTTAAACCGTGAGAACGCGTAGGCTGCTAGCACAGCGAGCAGTAAGGCTATGCCTGTCCCACCAGCAGTTAACACTATTGAGTTCACTATCGCTGAGAACGCACCGTAGTTATATGCCTCCACGAAGTTCTCCAGTGTGATTGCTGCAGGAATGAATAGGTTACCATACATATCCCACCTAGGTCTGAAAGCTATGGAGAACATGGCGTAAACTGGGAGCAACCATATGGAGGTGAGGATCAATAGGAGGAGGTATCTCAACACCTTCTTAACCCGGTAGCCTGTTAAATCCCTTACGACGCTCATCTCTCCCCACCACCCATCAGGTAGTGCATGAAGAGGTTCGTGGCGAAGATGACTATTACGAGCACCAGGTAGCTGAGGGCTGTTGCAGAGCCGAAGTCCCATCTCTCGAATGCGAGCTTGTATATGTGAACCGATATCAGCTCGGTGGTTGTACCAGGGCCACCCGCTGTGAGAACGTACACTGTGTCGAAGGTCTTCAGAGAATCCATGAACCTGAATATCAATGCTATGGCGAGCATAGGCTTCACGTAGGGCAGTATCACGAATCTGAAGACATATCTGAACCTTAAGCCATCTACTCTGCTTTGCTCTACGAGATCCTGCGGTATAGCGCTTATGCCAGCCATGATTAGAAACATCACGAAGGGCGTCCATATCCATGTCTCAACCAATATAACCATTAACATCGCATATGGGACCCCGATGGGGGATAATTCATTACTGAACCACAATGGGCTCACGCCGAGGTGCGAACGCAGAAACTGGTTGACAGGACCAAACATCTCGTCGAAGAGATACCTGAATATTAACGCTGATGCCACCGGGGCAATCATTAGTGGAATTGTCAAGGCTGTTATAACAACCTTCCTCCCCTTAAATTCGCCGAACAACAGCAGTGAGAACAGAAGTGCCAGCCCGAATTGAAGGATCAGACTATACCCTATGAAAACGCCTGTCTTAGCGAACCTGTCCCATGTCTCCTGGCTGGTGATCAAGTTGGCGTAGTTGCTTACCCAGACGAAATTTGGTTTTTGCCTGATAATAAGCGAGAAACTATAGAACGATAATCCAAGGCTCCAGACCAGTGGAAATATGTTGAACAACAACAATAGCATGAACGCGGGTAACACTAGGATCCAGGGGTTGGCATTTCTACCTCTACCGGCTTTAATCATGGATAACGCCCGCTGTTTCATGGTATAGTTATGGGGTCAGAGTTTTTAAATGTTTATGGAATGCGTGGCACTTTAAGTCTACATTGTGTAAGGTAAAGTTTATATATTCTTGTAAACAATATATTTCGGCGTGGAAATGGTGGGATCAATGAATAGAAACCTATTGATAGCTATAGTAGTTCTCGCCATAGTAGTTATTGGGGGCGTAGCATACTATCTAAGCACGCAGCAACCTAGGAAAGAAGTCACGATAGTTGTGTTAAGCCCTGAGTGGGAACCCGGCAAAATACTTGAGCAACTCTCAGCAAACTTCACCTCTTATGCGCAGGAGAAGCTCGGATACCCTGTGAAGGTGGTGTTTGATTTCACGCCCTGGGGAACGTACTATCAAAGGGTAACCAGCATAGTTACCGCTAGGAGCTCTGAAGCCGACATAATATTCTCCGACAGCCAATGGCTGGGCGAGCTATTTGAGGGAGGACATATCATAGACCTAACCGACTGGATCAATAACGACCCCGATATGAAGGCGGCTACGCAGGACACATACGAAAACCTTGTTAAATTCTACATGACGTATCCACAGGGAAGCAACAGGTATGTGGGTGTGCCCGGCTATGCTGATGCCGTGATGCTCCTCTACTATAGGAAAGACTTATTCAACGACCCCGTGGAGAGAGCTAATTTCAAAGCTAAGTACGGGTATGATCTCCCTTCAACACTAGAGGACTTCAAGAGACTTGACTGGCTGCAGTTAAAAGATATAGCGGAGTTCTTTACCAGGAGGGCTGGTGAAACCCTTGCAGGCCAGACGCTTACCGAGGACTTCTACGGTATAACACTAGTTCTATCCAGGGACTACGACTACATATCGTGCTCATTCCTAAGCATGTTCTGGAGCTGGGGTGCAGAACTATGGAACCCTTCAACCATGGATCCAAGGAGCTACATTAACAGTACACAGGGAGTTGAAGCATTACAGTTCCTCCACAATCTAACCAGGTATATGCCTCCATCCCCTGCAACATATGATTACGACAAAGTGATAACTACTTTCGCACAGGGCAAGGCAGCTATGACCGTCCTATGGCCCAGTATGGCTCCAGCACTCTTCGATCCAGCTACATCCCGCGTATCCGACAAGATCGGCGTTGCTATCCTACCTCAGCACAACGGTGTGAGATACATTACCCTCGGAGGACAGCCACTAGTCATCTCATCGTATAGTAACCACAAGGAGGAAGCTAAATTATTCATCAAATGGTTCTACACCGTTGCATATAAGGATTACTCGTTGAGAGTGGGCTTCACAGCTAGGAAATCAATAGCGCAAAGCAGCGACTTTGTAAACAGCAAGCCGT
The DNA here is from genome assembly GCF_000186365.1 of Desulfurococcus mucosus DSM 2162. Classification (NCBI taxonomy): domain Archaea; kingdom Thermoproteati; phylum Thermoproteota; class Thermoprotei; order Desulfurococcales; family Desulfurococcaceae; genus Desulfurococcus; species Desulfurococcus mucosus. The sequence goes on along the minus strand of NC_014961.1, from coordinate 515,315 downwards.
GGGCTAGGGCGTTCGTGGAGTCTCTGCCCTATGCAAAGGACTTCTGGAACATCCCCTTCTACGGTAGGATGCTCGAGATACAGCAGAAGTACTGGAACATGGTTGTAGCCGGCCAAATAGATCCTAAGACAGCTATGGACAAGATCGCAGAGGAGCAGTGGGGTGTTGTACAACAGTTCAAGAAGTGAGAGAGCATATAACTAGTACAAGGTGGCAGTGATGCTACGAGTAGGCTTCGTGGGCAGCGGCTTCGTTGCAAGATTCCATCTAAGAGCCTTCGCCAGCGTTCCAAACGCCATCGTGTCATCCGTGTACTCGCCGACAGGCAGACGAGACCTAGTAGCATTAGCCAGGGAAATAGGGTACCCTGAGCCAAGTGTTTACAGCGATCTAAGGGAGATGCTACGCAAGGAGAAGATTGACGCACTCTGGATACTCACGCCGAATCACACTAGGCTCGATGTGACAAGAACCATAGTTGAAGAGGTGACACAGGGCAGCAGTGTGAAAGCTGTCGCATACGAGAAACCTCTTGCCAGGAACCTCGAGGAGGCTGCTGGAATCTTGGAACTAGTGAGGAAAGCCGGCCTACTACACGGGTACCTGGAAAACCAGGTGTTCGCACCATCTGTTGTCAGGGGACGGGAGATAGCTTGGAGAAGGGGTGCAGCTCTCACCGGTAGACCATACTTGTCTAGAGCAGCCGAGGAACACGGAGGACCCCATAGTCACTGGTTCTGGAACCCAGCGTACTCCGGGGGCGGTGTGCTACTGGACATGGGTTGCCACAGTATTGAGGCTGGCAGATACCTACTCTCTGAACCCGGAAAGAACTATAAGGATTTGAAACCGGTTAAAGTAGTAGGCTTCACTGAAACACTAAAATGGCGTAGGCCGCTCTACGTGGAGAAACTGCTCAAGGCTCACGGTGTCGACTACCGTGTGATTCCAGTGGAGGACTATGCCAGGGTGGTTATCACTTACGAGGCCGAGGACGGTACGTTGGCTGTAGCAGAGTCGAGCAACGCGTGGAGCTTCGTGGGGCCAGGACTCAGGCTTACCTTCGAGCTCTTCGGACCCGAGTACTACATGTCTATCAATACGTTGCAGCCAGAGCTCTTTGTATTCTTCAGCAGGGAGGTAAAGGGTCCTGCAGGCGAGGATCTAGTTGAGAAGCAGGCAGCCGAGCAGGGATTGATGCCGGCACTACCCGATGAGGCATTCGCGTATGGATACATATACGAGGATCAAGAGTTCACCAGAGCGTTTGCGGAGAACAAGACACCGCGTGAAAACCTCTTCCACGCTGTTGAAGTAATGGAATTGTTGATGGCTGCATACAAGTCGGCTGAGATAGGTGAACCAGTGAAGCTACCCGATCCCTCGCTGAGGGAATATAGGCCACTGCCCTACAGGAGAGCACTTGAAGAGCATGGCGGGAAATAGCATTCCATAACCTAAGCCCTTCTTTTCCCTAACACCCGGGCTCTACTGCGGGCCTGGGTGAGATTTTATACTCCCAAAGCCCTGATATTATTCTCCACCATGCCTTCTCCTCGAGAACCATCTACCCGCATTAACGCATACATCTTTTTTTTAACTGTTCCACGCATCGCATGTATGAAGTGGTGGCCTTGTATGAGTAGCAGGTTGCTTACGGTGTTCATTATCCTGGGGCTTGTCTCATTGTTCGCCGACATGGCTTATGAGGGTGCTATCTCGGTGAGGGGGAGTTATCTCAGCGTTATCGGTGCCCCGGTTATTGCAGCCGGGTTAGCCGGCGTCGGCTGGCTCGCGAGTTATGGATCCAGGTTTCTCAGTGGTGTTGTAAGCGACTACTTCAGGAGGCCCAGGGTGCTCTGGCTACTCGTGTTCACAGGGTACTTTGTGAACGTTATTGCTATTCCTTTACTGGCGTTTACACGTAGATGGGAGCTCGTGATAGCCCTCATAGTGTTTGAGAGGCTGGGGAAGGGGTTGAGGGCGCCGGCGAGGGATGTAATCCTGGCTGAGGTGAGCGAGGGTATGGGTAAGGGACTCGGCTTCGGGATCCATGAGGCCATGGATCAGGCTGGAGCCGTGTTAGGCCCGTTGATCGCCTCCCTTATCCTGGCGTCGAGTAGTCAGGATTACTCAAGGGTTTTCACAGCCCTAGGGGTTCCGGGAGCGGTCGCAGTGATCCTTGTAGCGGCTGCATGGTTCCTCTACCCGTCTCCGAAATCCATTACTGCGAGAGGGGTGGGCGTCGGCTTCAAGGGCCTTACCCGTGGCTACTATGTTTACACATTAGGGTTCATATTCTTCGGCCTAGGCCTAGTGTCCTGGGATATAGTGGGCTACTATGCGAGGAGCACTGGGTTCACAGGCGACTATATTGCACTCCTCTACACTGTCGCAATGCTGGTCGACGGGGTGCTTGCAATCCCCTCCGGCATCCTCTACGACAGGGTTGGAGTGAGGAGCGCAGTGCTAGCGCCCCTCGCAGCCGCCGTTGCAGGCGTACTGCTACCGCTCCTCCAGGTGAACCCGTTTATACCAGTGGTGGCATGGGGGCTTGCCATGGGTGCCTACGAGACGAATGTAAGGGTGGCTGTAGCCGACCTCGTGCCACGCGAGAAGAGGGCGTTCGCCTATGGATTATACGGGCTTGCCGAGGGCCTAGCCGTCTTCACGGGGGGCATTATCCAGGCCGGTATACTTGGCTCAGCAGGTATCCAGGCGCTAGCCATCTACATCGCCGTGGTGGAGCTACTGGGTGCAGCCGTGTTCACAGTGGTGAGGTAGGGTTTTAAGCATGTGGCCTTGTTTTCATAATGTGACTGGAGGCGCGTGAAGGGTGAGTGCCGAAGGGTTCCTCGAGTGGCTGAGAAGTATTGAGGCGAAATGGCAGGCCAGGTGGAGGGAGAGCAGGGTTTTCCAGGCTGATCCAGTGCCCGGGAAACCCAAGTACTTTATAACCGTGCCATACCCCTACAGTAATGCACCGCTCCACATAGGCCATGGGAGGACATACACTATGGGCGATATTGTTGCAAGGTATAAGAGGCTGAAGGGCTTCAACGTCCTCTACCCGATGGCCTTCCACATAACCGGTACACCGGTGCTAGCTGTTTCAGAGATGATTGCACGCGGCGAGGAACGCGTGGTCAACATGTATAAATCCTACATAAAGTACTACGTGGACGATGAGTCAAGGGTTAACGAGATACTGGAGTCATTTAAGAACCCGTTGAACCTCGCAGTCTTCTTCGCTGAGAGAATACAGTCGGACTTCGACGCCCTAGGCTACAGCATAGACTGGAGGAGGAGGTTCCACACCGGTGAACCAATATACAACAGGTTTGTGACATGGCAGTTCATGAAGCTCAGGGAGAAAGGCTTGATCACCACGGGAGACCACGTGGTGACATACTGCCTCCTCCACAAGCAGCCTGAGGGAGAGGACGACATACAGGACGCCGACGTGAACCCGGTGGAGGTACTCGAATACACGGCCGTGAAGTTCCATGACAGGGAGAGAAACGCCTACCTCGCTGCAGCAACACTAAGGCCTGAAACAATCTATGGCGCCATCAACATATGGGTGAACCCTGCCGCGAAATACCTCGAGCTACTCTGGAGAGGGGAGAGGATCATAGTATCGGAGAAAGCATACGTGAAGCTCCTCCACCAGCACCCGGAGGATGAGATCAGGATCGTGGCAGAGATGCAGGGAAGGGAGCTGGTGGGTAGGAGAGTTGTCTCACCACTGGGCAGGGAGCTCATAGTGCTTCCAGCCGAGTTCGTGGATCCCGATAACGCTACAGGCATAGTTTACAGTGAGCCAAGCGACGCCCCCTACGACTATGTAGCCCTCCAGGAGTTGAAGGCTAGGAGAGAGATGCTGAAGGAGTATGGTGTGGACCCAGGGGTGGTCGACGCCCTGGAGCCGGTGAGAATCATAGAGGTACCAGGGTTAAGCGACCACCACGCCAAGGTAGCCGTGGAGAAAGCCGGGATCACTAGTCAACTAGATGCACGCCTAGAGGAGGTCACCAGGGAGGTGTACAGGGAGCAGTACTATAGCGGCGTGATGATTGTAGACGACCCGGTGCTTAAAGGGGTCCCAGTCAAGGAGGCCAGGGAAATAGTGAGAAGAAGGCTTCTCGAAGCTGGGCAGGCCTTCACGTTCTACGAGTTGAACAGGAAGGCCAGGTGCAGGGCGGGCGGTGAGATCATAGTGGCCAAGATAAAGGGGCAGTGGTTCCTCGACTACGGGGTCAAAGAGGTTAAGGAGAAGGTGAGGGAGTATATTGAGAGAGAGCTCACGGTGATCCCGGAGAAGTATAGGAAAGCCTTCCTAGACACACTTGAATGGCTTGACAAGAGGCCTTGTGCCAGGAAGAGGGGTATAGGCACTCCTCTCCCATGGTCGCCCGAGTGGATTATCGAGAGCCTCAGTGACTCAACAATATACATGGCGTTCTACACGGTGGTCCATAAGATCAGGGAGAACGGGGTGAAACCAGAGCAGTTGACCCCGGAGGTCTTCGACTACGTGTTCCTCGGCTTAGGCGACCCAGTCGAGGTATCGGCGAGAACCGGGATACCTCTAAGAGTGCTTGAAGAGATGAGGTCTGAGTTCACCTACTGGTACCCTGTAGACCACAGGCATACATCCATACCCCATATAAGCAACCACTTATCCTTCTACATAATACATCACGCAGTCATCTTCCCCCGTGAACACTGGCCCAGGATGATAACCCTGAATGAGACGGTTATACGTGAAGGCGCCAAGATGTCTAAGAGCAAGGGCAACGTGATACCTTTAAGAGATATAGCTAGACTCTACTCAGCGGATCTCTTCCGCCTATACATATCGTGGGCGGCCAGCCTAGACAGCGTGCTAGACTGGAGGGAGAGAGACGTCGCAGTGGTAGCGGACTCGCTTAGGAGGCTTGTGGAGCTCGCTAAAACGGCTTTAAGCACTGAGTGCAGGAACACTGGACTAGACGACCCGGTTTCCACATGGTTCATAGACCGCTTCAACCAGCTTGTGAAGGCTGCATCAGAGAGCATTGAGCACATGGAGATACGTGAATACGTGCAGAACTCGCTCTTCAACGTGCTCTCCCTGGTCGACAAGTACAGGGATATTGCGGGTGAGAAGTATATCTGCGGCGTTAAACAGGTGTTAAGAGACTGGATCACAGTGTTAAACCCGGTGATACCGCACATAACAGAGGAGATACATGAGTTAATGGGCGGCAAGGGCTTCCTCTCACTCAGCTCCTGGCCGTCTCCAAGGGAACCCGTGAACCCTGAGGTAGACGCGGCCGTGGACAACGCTATCATGCTGCAGGAGGATATAAGGGAGGTGGTCAGCCTACTGAAGAAGACTCCTTCAAGAATATACATTATTGTCGCACCGGAGTGGAAGAGGAAAGTAGCCCTTGAAGCGTTGAAGGGGGGATCCCTGAAGGAGGTCGTTGACTCCATGAGAACCACCTACGGGTTGAGGGGTAGGGAGGCAGAGATCGTAGAGGTCTACAACTACTTCAAGAAGCATCCAAACGAGCAGGTGAAGAACGTTGCAAGCCAGCTCGAGTACAGTATCTACAAGTACATGGCACCATACTATTCACGTAGATTCGGCGTCGAGGTGGAAGTGCTCTGGGAGGATGAAGCGAGGAGCAAGGGGATTCCGAAAGCTGAGAGAGCGCTGCCCCTGAAGCCCTCAATATTTATTGCATAGCGTCCGTTCGCTGTTTGCCCCTAGATAATCATCTTCATCTCTTCATGTTCACTCATATCCAGGGGCTTCCGCCTCGTCCATACCTCACGGGCCATCGGTATGGGGTCATGGGTGGCGGTCGAGCCCAACGTCACGGGGTCCCCCTCCATCTACAGGTAACCCCGCAGGGCTTGGAGCAGCGGGTTCCAGCACGCGACGGCGTCCCTGCGCCAATACTCACCGCCCTTACTGCACCTATCAACCCTTTAATCCACTGCTTTAAAAGCATTGGATCATTAGATGAAACTAGTGGTTGCAGAGGTGGTAGTTTGCCTACCCTGTTGATCAAGAACGCTGGCATACCGCTGTCCTCAGGCGACATCGTGGAGGCAAACATATATGTGGAGGACGGCGTGATCACCTATGTAGGTAAACGGGAGGCACAGGCCGACGAGGTTCTCGACGCCGGCGGGAGGATAACGGTACCAGGCGGCATAGATATACATGCCCACATCTATGATCAAGCCTACGCGGGGAACGAGGACTGGGAGACCGGGAGCCTTGCAGCCGCCTTCGGGGGTTTAACCACGGTTGTCGACATGCCGCTGAGAACCATTGTGGATAATGAGAGGGTTCTCGAGGAGAAGCTCGAGGAGGCCAGGAGAAACAGCTACCTGAACTATGGGGTCATAGGTGGCTTCATAAACGAGAAGAACTACACGGTTATACCTGAGCTCGCCCGCCGCGGTGTCAGACTCTTCAAGTTCTTCACCTGCAGGCCCTTCAAGATAAGTGATGACGCACTACCAGAGGCCTTTGAACACGTAGCCATAGCCAACGGTGTTGCAGTAGTGCACGCCGAGGACGAGGCATTAATAGGCTACTGGGAGAGAAAGCTGTCAACCCAGAACACTATCACCGCCTACCATTCAAGTAGAACCGGGAGCACTGAGGCGTCCGCAATATACAGGGTTGGATACATAGGGCTGGATGTCGGTGCAAGAGTACACATAGCACACCTCTCCAGCAGGGAGGGGGTTGAAGCAGTTGCAAACCTGAAAAAGAAGACAAGCATAACCAGCGAGGTGACCCCGCACCACTTGTTCTTCACGAGGGAGGACTCAGCCAGGTTCGGCGCATACCTCAAAGTAGCCCCTACACTCAAGAGCATTGAGGACAGGGATGCCCTCTGGAGAGGCCTGGAGGCAGGCGTCATAGACGCGTATGTAAGCGATAACGCCCCGGCTCCCCGCAGCATGAAGGAAGTCAATGTCTGGGAGGCGTGGGGAGGCGTCCCCAACCTAGAGGTGATGATGCCATTCCTCTTCACGTATGGAGTGCTCCAGAGGCGTCTCTCCCTTGCAAGATTCATAGAGGTCACAGCGAGGAATCCCGCCAGGATACTCGGAGTCTACCCGTTGAAGGGAGAGCTAGCCGTCGGCAGCCACGCAGACATAGTTGTCCTTGAAACCGGGAGCCCCAGGAAGATCACTGCTTCAACACACCACCATAAGGTTGACTGGACGCCATGGGAGGGGATGGAGCTCTATGGACACCCCTACCACTTGATAGTGAATGGGAGTGTACTCATAGAGGGGCGTGAACTAGTCGGTAAGAAAGGCCTCGGCATATACATAGGGGAGCTGAAGCCTAGGAGGAGGTAGTGTTGCATGGAGTACCTGATAGCGTTGCTCAGCTACTTTACTCAGTTAATCGCTATAATGAACCCTTTCTCAGCGATACCTACATTCATGTCCCTCACGGAGGGCCTCGACCACCGTAGGAGGATCGCGATAGTTAAGAAGGCGTATCTAGCTGGGCTCATACTGGTCACTGTTTTCACGCTTGTGGGACGCTACATCCTAGAGGCCTTCAACATCTCGGTTGCCAGCTTAAGGGTTGGCGGCGGCATAATATTGATGACTATAGCCTTAGACATGCTTGGCGACGACGTGAGGACTAAGAGGATGCATCCAGGCGACATAGCCGTGGTCCCCATAGCGACCCCATTAATAATAGGCCCCGGCACCATAACCACCATACTCCTACTGACCTCCTCCAGCACCGGTGTAGCCGAGGTAGCCTTGATCCTCCTTGCAGGTGTCACAGCTTGCTCAGCTACATTCCTGATACTTGGCTTAAGCGACGTGTTAACGAGGTTGCTGAGCATGTCTACTGTGAGGGCTATAGGCAGGTTCATGGCCTTGATCATTGCTGGGGTTGCAGTGGAGATGATAGTGCACGGGATCCACAGCTACTACATCGAGTTATTCAAGAGTTGAGTTTTTCCGTTTCAATACATACATCCACACCCCTACCCTGGAGAACCCTCCTCAACTCCCTTAAATCGCTTGGCGCAGTGCTCTTCGGCTGTAGAACCATGTCGCCGTGATACCTTCCAGGCACTATGGTTCTAAGCCTCAGGGACTCCACATTATACCCCATCGACTCAGCCGTCTCCACAACCCTCTCATACACCTCCAGCGGCGGTGCCTCGTCAGCCATGAATGATGAAAGCCTTCTCCCCTCCTCATATATCTCGTAGAATATGTATGATGTCAGCAGGACTGCCCCACCGTAGTCCACGAGGTAACTGTATAATGCTCCCCCGAGGCTTGCCACAACACCCACTAAGCCCTCGAGGAGCTCGCTCACAGTGAACGCCCCGTAAGCCCTGAGGGATGGGGGAGCCCTCCTGGAGGAGGCAACCGCCACACCATACATGAGCATGGCTGCGAGGGCCAGGTAGAACGCGTTGAGCTCAACCCTGTATTCTCTCACATAGTAGAGGCGGGCAACGCTGAGGCCTGCAACGAACCCGTAGGTGATGAGCATTGGCAGGACACCGATGTACTCGAATCGCTCGTGCCCGAAGTGATGGTCTGAGTCAGGCGGCGTATACGCGAGCCTCCTAAACCATAGTATTGAGATCAGTGAGGCCATGTTCGCCACGCTTGTCAAGGCGTCGACGAAGAGAGTGTTGCTCCCGTAGAGTACCCCGCCAAGTATCTTCATGACGCTGCCGGCGATCCCGGTTGCCGCAACCACCCATATTGTTCCCATGGCTTTAACTGCTCCCATCTACGCTGCCCCCATGACTCATAGCTGAGCGAACTCTTTATAACCTTTCAGGAGAATATAGTAGATAGCGTGGTGTAAGCCATGTACAAGGTTAAAATAGAGCCTAGGGAAAACTGCATCTCCGACATGGTGTGTGTCTCCATATGCCCAGACGTCTTCGAGATGAACCCCGACGACAATAAGTCACAGATCGTAGGGAAATACAGGGAGGGCGGCAACATCGCTGTAGGAGTCATCCCAGACGACCTCGCGCAGTGCGCACAGGACGCTGCAAACGCCTGCCCCGTCCAGATAATACACGTTGAGAAAGCCTAATTTTTTCCCTTTACACATCTCAATGAAATAACTGGATTCACGCATGCTCCTAGACCCGGTGGTTAAGCATGGATGAAGCTGGAATGCGTGAAGTAGCCGGGAGAATACTTTCAGGCAGCATAGAATACCCCACTGTCCTCGGGGAGTCATACGAGGACATAGTGGACTTCTACAGGGAGCTACTCTCCGAGCACGGTGTCCACGTCACCGTGCACAGGGTTCCCGACGAGCTTGTGAGGAAGACTCTGCCAAGGGAATTCAACCCTGAGAAACCCAGGTTCATATTACTGGCTAGAATAGGCAGCGGCGACAGGATTATACAGTTCAACGGGCACTACGATGTCGTTGCACCAGGCGAGGGCTGGGAGACCCCGCCCTTCAAGCCGGTTATCAGAGGCGACTTGGTCTACGGGCGTGGAGCAACAGATATGAAGGGTGGGATAGCGGCAGTGCTCACGGCAATGATCAGCTTAGCGGAGGGAAGGGAGCCAGGAGTAGTGGTTGAGGCTGCACTAGTGCCAGATGAGGAGATAGGGGGTAGGACCGGTACAGGCTACCTGGTCTCCGAGCTGGGGAGCAAGCCTGACTACGTGGTGATAGCCGAGCCATCCGGCCTCGACAACATATATATAGGGCACAGGGGCAACGTCTGGGGTATTGTGAAGACCTATGGGAGGCAGGCCCATGGCTCAGCCCCGTGGCTGGGTGACAATGCATTCGAGAAGATGATAGTGTTCGCCCAGGTTTTCCTCAAGAAGTACAGGGAGCTGATATCGCTGAGGAAGAGCAGCTACATGTATGAGGATGAAAGAGCCGCACAGCCCACGATTACGCCGGGCGGAGCCCTTTACGCACCGGGCTCAATAAACATTGTGCCCGGGGAAGCCGGCTTCAGCATAGACAGGAGGCTAATAGTCGAGGAGAAGGTTGAAGACGTGGCGAGGGAGATAAAGGACATGGTGGAGAAGGTGGCAGCCGAACTAGGGGTACAGGCATCCTTCACCCTTGTCGAGTCATCGCCCCCTGCCTTCACGCCTCCCAGCCACGAGTACACTGTGCTCCTGAGCAAGGTGGTGGAAAAGACCACTGGTGTGGAGCCCAGGAAAACCATATGTGTCGGTGGATTAGACCTCAGGTACTATACTTTGAAAGGAATACCCGCTGTATCCTACGGGCCAGGCGAGGTCGGGTTAGCACATAAGCCGAATGAATACATAAGGCTCAGCGATGTCGTAAAAGCGGCTGCAATATACGCTGAATACGTGAGGGAGTTCGAGAAGACGGGTGCACCGAGGAGTTGAGAAACGGGGAGATACTGGAGGTAGGCAACGAGCACACCGTGGAGCTCTCAAGGCTCCACAAGGCTCTACGCTGCATCGAGGACGCCCTGGATGAAACCGGTGTAAGCGATCTAAGGGCAGAGATAGCTGGCGGCAGGCTCATAGTTGAAAACACAGCTGGGCTCAGAGAAATCCTCAGTGACTGGGACTGCGGCTACCCGGTTGAATACGGGGACCCCGTTGGATCCTACAGACGCCTCTACAATAGGTCACTCGACCTCTACGTGAAGGGCCTCAGACCCTACTTAAGGCAATGGATCCATGAAACCTTCAACAATGGCTTCGAATACTACGGCATCGTAGGGGAGACCGGTGAAGCATACGTGTTGAGGAGCATGCAGCGCGGTAAAGTAGTTCTACCAAGGCTTCGACACGTTTTCGCAGCACACACGCATCCAGAGGAGCATGCAAACCCCAGCCCCAGGGATCTGTCGACGATACTTGAAGAGCTCTCAATAGGCGTCCTAGGCCACTGCGTGGAGTCACTGATCGATGGATTATGCATCATCAGGGTTAAACCAGTAGGGCTCGACGAGTACATAGAGGCGTTGAAGGCTCTGAGGAAGGGTGAATGGGCCTTTTTCTCGAAGGCTGGCTTTATAAGGCTTGCGAGAGTAATGTAGCTTAAACCAGGCTGGTTCAGGATGCCTAGGAGGATAATGGTTGCAGGGAGAGGGGAGGCGGCTGTAAGGATAGCCCGCACACTGGTTGAAAAAGGCTACCACCCGCTCGGCATCTACACGGAGAAGGATGAGGCAAGCCCCCATAGGAGATACATGCTGGAGGAGGCAAAGGTCTCAAGCTACATGGATGTAAAGGAGATAGTTGAAGCCGCATTAGAGCTCGGGGCTGAAGCAGTACACCCCTGCTACGGCTTCCTAGAGAACAACCCGGAGTTCCATAGGGAGGTCGCGAGGAGAGGACTCGTTCCCATAGGTCCGCCCCCGAGCCTTATTGAATTCACAAGGGACAAGCCGGCGGTTAAAACCCTCGCCGAGAAGCTCGATGTACCCACGCTACCATGGAGCATCGTGGACGATGACGCCGACCTCGAGGAGTTTGCGAGGGCACACGGCTACCCACTGGTGCTTAAGCCAGCTAGGGGTGCATGGGGCAGGGGGATCAGGGTGTTGTGGAGTGAGAAGGATGCAGAGCAGTTGAAAACCGCGGTCAAGGAAGCTGAGAAGCTCTATGGCGATCGAAGAATATACGTGGAGCCATACATGGGGAGCGCTAAGCTACTAGAGGTACAAGTCATCGGCGACGGGGAGAAAGTCATCCACCTCTATGAGAGGGAAGCCAGCCTGCAAGACGACTACTTGAAAACCGTGATTGAAGCACCGTCGAAAACCGTGTCAAAGGAGCTACGGGATAAGCTAGTGGGTTACGCTGTGGCGGTTGGCGAAGCCCTGAGGCTTAGGAATACTGCGACAGTGGAGTTCCTCTACGATGTCAGGAGCCGCACCCTCTTCCTCAACGAGGTTAACCCCGGCCTCTCCCCCGAACACGTTGCAACAGAGGCTGTAACAGGCGTAGACATAGTTGAGAAACAGGTGGAGGCAGCCCTCTACTCTGCACTAGACCTCAGGCAGGAGAACATATCTCTAAACGGGTGGGCCTTCGAAGCCAAGGTATTCAATAAGAAGCCTTTCAAAGGCGAGCCCTCAAGCGGCGTTGTAAAATCGTACAATGAGCCAGCCGGGCTCGGGGTAGCTGTGGACTCAGGCGTGGCGGCAGGCCTCAAGCTGAGTGAGGAATACGTGTTGCTGGCCAAGGTGCTCGCATGGGGCGGGAGCAGGGCGACGGCCCTGGGAAGGCTGAGGAGAGCGTTAAGCGAGATGAGCATTGATGGAGTGCAGACAAATATCCCTGTCCTCAGGGAGCTGCTCGCTCTGAGAGAGATTGAAGAGGGAGTCTACACGGTTAGACTCCTCGAGGAGAAGAGGGGCGAGCTGGAGTCGAAGCTCAGGGAGAAAATGCTACTCCACTCTATTGTAGCTGTGTCACTCATCGAGCATGGAGATAGGGATGCCAGGAAAACCCTTATGCAGGGCAAGCTGACCCCGGAGGCAGTAGCGGAGGAATCCGCGAGAGTGAAGCGCAGCGCCTGGTTCTACTATGCGAGGCTCAGGGAGAGGTTGAGGAGGAGGTAGGCGGGATCAAGATTCCATGTAGATGTATAAACGGTAGATACGTGTATGTAGGAAAGCTTTTTTAGCCATCAACCGGATTCCCTTAGCCCTGAACAAGTGGAAGGTGGTTAAATGAGCAAGGAGTCAAGGTTCGTCCTATGGCTTGAAGAAGTGAGAAAAGACGATGTACCCCTAGTAGGAGGAAAGAATGCGAATCTCGGTGAAATGATCAACGCGGGCATACCCGTCCCCCCAGGCTTCGCTGTCACAGCCTACGCCTTCAAATACTTCCTGGAGAAAACCGGGCTGGGCGAGAAGATATATGGGATGCTGAGGAAACTCGACGTCAACAACACCAAGGAGCTTGAGGAGACCACTGCCAGGATAAGAGAGATGATAATGAACCAGCCGATGCCCAAGGAGGTTGAGGACGAGATAAAGAAGTACTACTTGGAGCTAGCCGGGAAGCTTGGCTTGGATCCAGGCAAGCTAAGGGTAGCCGTTAGGAGTAGTGCGACAGCCGAGGATCTACCCGAGGCCAGCTTCGCCGGGCAGCAGGACACATACCTGAATGTATACGGTGCAGACAACGTCGTGTACTATGTGAAGAGGTGCTGGGCAAGCCTCTTCACAGCGAGGGCGACATTCTACCGTGTCGCACAGGGAATACCCCATGAGAGAACCTTCATGAGCGTCACGGTTCAGAAGATGGTTAACAGCAAGTCGGCTGGCGTAATGTTTACACTGCACCCGGTCACCGGGGACGAGAACGTCGTTGTAATAGAGGGTAGCTGGGGGCTCGGCGAGTCAGTGGTAGGCGGTAAGGTGACGCCCGACGAGTTCATCGTCGACAAGAAAACCCTCAGCATAGTTGAGCGACACTTGAACAAGAAGACCTTCATGATAACCTTCGACCCGGCACTAGGAAGAAACGTGCACTTGAAGTGGGATGAGCAGAAGGGGAGATGGGTATCCGAGGAAGGCGAGGGAGTCAACCCGCCTCTAACCCAGATAGCCCATCCAGATAAGCCGGCTCTCTCAGACGACGAGGTTAAGAGACTGGCTGAGCTAGCACTGCTGATCCAGAAGCACTATGGGAAGCACATGGATATAGAGTGGGCTATAGACTCAGACCTCCCGTTCCCAAGCAACGTGTTCATCGTACAGGCAAGGCCTGAAACCGTGTGGAGTACGAAGAAAGCCAAGGAGGCTGAGAAGAAGCCTACAGAGGTCAAGGGGAAGACCGTTAAGCTCGGCGAGGCAAAGGTGCTTGTGAAGGGTCTACCGGCTTCACCCGGAGTAGGTGCTGGAGTAGCCAGGGTTATATTCGACCCCAAGAGTAAGGAGGCCATGGAGTTCAAGGAGGGCGATATCCTGGTAACAAAGATGACGGATCCAGACTGGGTGCCGTTAATGAAGAAGGCGAGGGCAATAGTGACCGATGAGGGAGGCATGACGAGCCATGCTGCAATAGTCAGCCGTGAGCTAGGTATCCCGGCAGTGGTCGGCACGGGCAGTGCTACACAGGTGATAAAGACAGGTATAGAGGTCACGGTTGACGGTGGCAGAGGAGTAATATATGAAGGCATAGTTGAAGACCTCGTGAAGCCGAAGACCGAAGCCCCCCAGGTAGCTGGAGCAGTGGCATCGGTGGGTATAAGCCCAGAGCAGCTTCTACCACTATACCCTGTTACAGCGACAAAGATATACATGAACCTGGGTGAACCAGACGCCATCGAGAAGTACAAGGATCTACCCTTCGACGGCATAGGCTTAATGAGGATAGAGTTCATCTTCACTGACTGGGTGCAGTACCACCCATTATACCTGATCGAGATCGGTAAGCCCGAGATAGTGGTCAATAAGCTGGCTGAAGGCATAGCAAAGGTGGCACAGGCAATCTACCCGAGGCCCGTGGTCGTCAGGTTCAGCGACTTCAAGACAAACGAGTACCGTGGGCTGAAAGGCGGCGAAAAGTATGAGCCAGACGAGAGGAACCCAATGATCGGTTGGAGAGGAGTCAGCAGGTACATTCACCCCAAGTACGAGCCAGCATTCAGGCTAGAGGTAAGGGCCATTAGGAAGGTAAGGGAGGAAATGGGGTTAACCAACGTATGGGTAATGTTCCCGTTCGTGAGGACAACATGGGAGCTTGAGAAAGCCATCAAGATAATGGAGGAGGAGGGACTCAAGAGGAGCAAGGACTTCAAGGTATGGGCGATGGCCGAGGTACCCAGCATAGCACTACTAGCCGACGAGTTCGCCAAGTACGTCGACGGCTTCAGCATTGGCAGCAACGACCTCACACAGCTAGTGCTAGGTGCAGACAGGGATAGCAACATACTGGCTGAGATGGGCTACTTCGATGAGAGGGATCCAGCAGTACTGCAGGCGATAAGGATGATCATTGAGAAAGCCCACAGTAGAGGAGCCACTGTGAGCATATGTGGTCAGGCACCAAGCGTCTACCCGGAGATAGTGGAGTTCCTGGTGAAATATGGAATAGACAGTATAAGCGTGAACCCCGACGCCGTTATATCGACGAGGAGGCTGGTTGCAAGCATAGAGAGGAAGATCATGCTTGACGCAGTGAGGAATGCGAGACACATAAGGGAGTCAACCAGATTATTCGACACAGTCGGCTAACAGCTTTCACCCCGCCAAGCCCCCTATTTTTCAAACACTATGAGTCCTTACAAAACCCTTTCCCCTATACCGGGAACCCTTGCTTTTCAGTATGGGGAGGTCAGATAGCATTTATATGTGGATATATACCTTATATACAACCCCGGTGAAATACATGCCTAGGAAAGTGGTAATACTTGGCGCAAGCGGTAGGGACTTCCACAACTTCAACATGTTCTACAGGGATAACCCAGAGTACCGGGTGGTGGCATTCCTCCAGACACAGATACCAGGGATCTCTGGGAGACGATACCCGCCTTCCCTAGCCGGATCCCTATACCCTGACGGGATACCTATACTCAGCATGGACTACTTGGAGGAGGTTGTGCGAGTACACGGCGTTGAGGAGGCTGTACTAGCATACAGTGACCTAACATACAGTGAACTCGGCTCAGTGCTCTCACGAGCCGTTTCACTTGGACTATCCTTCAGGATCCATGGCCCAGCCGACACGATGCTGGAGAGCATAAGGCCCGTCATAGCTGTGACAGGGGTTAAGACTGGTGCAGGTAAAAGCATGGTTTCCAGGGAGGTGGCCCTTGAACTCAGGAGGAGGGGGCTTAAAACAGGCGTAGTGAGGCACCCGATGCCCTACGGCGACCTCGAGAAGTCTGCTGTCCAGAGCTTCCACAGCTTCGAGGACCTGGATAAATATAATGCCACCGTTGAGGAGAGGGAGGAGTACGAGCACTACTTGAAGCTGGGCTTCCCCGTGTACGCAGGGGTCGACTACGGTAGGATACTGCGGCTCCTGGAATCCGAGAACGATGTAATACTGTGGGACGGGGGGAACAATGACTGGCCGTTCTACAAGCCGGACTTCATGATAACCGTGGCTGACGCTATGAGGCCTGGCATCGAGGCCTCATCGTTCCCGGGTGAAGTCAACTTGCGGATGTGTGACGCCGTGATAATAAACAAGGTTGACCAGGCTAAACCGGGCGCTGTTGACAGGATCAAGGAGAGCATACTTGCAAGGAACCCTGACGCCCATGTAAGCCTCGGGGAAAGCGTGGTCACAGTGGACAACCCCAAGGTGATTGAGGGGAAGAAGGTGCTGGTGATAGAGGACTCGCCCACTGTAACCCATGGCGGGGCACCCTACGCAGCCGGCTATGTAGCGGCGTTGAAGCACGGTGCGCAACCCGTGGATCCAAGAGGCTTCGCAACCGGGTTCTTCAAGAAGATGTACGAGGAGTACCCGCACATGGGTCCCATACTCCCGAGCACAGGGTACAGGCCGGAGCAGCTCAGGGAGCTCGAGGAAACCATACGGAGAGCACCCGTCGACGCCGTAGTGCTGGGAACACCCTCCGATATCACGAAGCTCATAAAGGTGGATAAGCCTGTTGCAAGAGTGGAGTTCAGGCTGAGGATTGTTGAGGGACCCTCGATAAAGGAGTATGTGGATATGTTCCTTGAGAAGGCGAGGAAAAAAGCCTTGTAGCTCACTTCTTTTTCACAAATATTATCACGGCTAACTCTGCAACGGCTATAACCCCTAGCACTGCTGCAATATAGAGGTAAGCGTCGCCTCCTGGAGCCTCATGCTCCACTATTAGGGGAACCGTGGTCGTGTATGTCGATGTAACATTGCGTTGAACCGTTATAGTGGTCGGCGGAAGCTGCTGTGTCTCGGTGACAGTGGTCACCGAGGTCTCCGTGAGCGTTGTTGAATACGTGGAGGTAATGGTCTTAGTCGCCGTCCTGGTAATGTACGCTATCGATGTGGAGGTAACGGTTTCGGCTTTAACCACTTCCACCGGTGTCTCCACGGAGACGCTCCTCCCCTGCAAGTATTGTGAGAGATCCAGTTCCCTTGACCCACCGTTGACCACTATGGATCCATTGCTTGAAGCTATGTAGACATAGTAGTCGACGCCCTGGGAGACAAGGAGCCTGCCTGTAGCAGGGTCAAGCGCGAAGACCACACCGGATGAAGCCGGTATCCTGGCCACCACGTAGACGTCGAGACCCTGGGCTTTAAACCGTAGTCTTACAGGGTACTCCACAGGGTTACCGTAGACGTCTATCTTGGAGTTCGCCACCAGGTACGCGGTGGAGTTCAACGGTATAACCCTCAGGGTGCCGCTCCCCTCGCCGAGCTTCACAGGTGTATACGTGTATGTACCATTAGGGTACAGTGTTAACACTAGGTAGTGGAATGTACTTGAGCAAACGGCTCCAGGAGCCGATACATCGGTGCAGGAGTAGAGTGGTGCACCCGTGCCGCCGACTATGAGGAACTCTGTCCCATTGTACCTGTAGCTCACCCATGCATGAAAATGCGCCTGCAGCACGAGGGCCGGCCACCCGTTAGAGTTCATGTATCCAAGTAGCACGGTGTCGTAGCCCTGCTTCAGGTTATGGTTTACATTAGGGTAGAGGGGGCGGTGGAACCCTAGCAGTAGCATCCTGCCGCCTGTAGAGTTGTAGGCTGCCTGTATCTGCTGTCCCCATGTAGATATATCTGTCTCCGAGTCTATGAGGGCTATCCTCCACCCCGGTATATCGTCGACAACCATTGAATCCGGCCCTATGAACTGCCTCCAGAAGTCGAAGCCCGTCCCGTTCACACCACTATATGCCACATCATGGTTGCCCGGGGTCATCCAGATGTTTTCAAGCCTAGTCTTGTTGAGTATCTCGTAGAGCTTGACATATTGATCCAGTGTGCCGAGCCCAACATGGTCTCCAAGCCCTATGAAGGCGAGTGGAAGAGCGTTCTCAGCCTCGTTGACCGCCTGGTAGAAGACGCCCGGGGGATCCACGGCGTTGACGTCGGATGGCCTGTTATCCCCTATAATGATCAACGGGTACCATGGGAGGTTACCCGGTATCACCCTACGCGTTTTCTCATAGAGAGACAGGGGTGTTTGAGCACTGACTCCGGGAGGAGGCATCAGTGAAGGCAGCACGAGTAGCAGCAGTGTTATGACGAGTAGGCTTGAGTCTCTAGTCATTTAAGCCACCTCTCTGAACACTTGCTCCACGAGTGCATTGATACATGTAGTGAATTATAATGCTTATGACGCCCAGGGCTCTTAGTGCTCGGAGGTGTCAGGTATATAAGTATATGAAGCCGTAAGCAATTGAGTGAGCTGGCTCTCCATGGATGGTGTGGATAGTGGGCTTCAGGATAGCTGGTGAAACAGTGTACATACCGGATCTCTCGGCCCTCACGCAGGGAGCCGTATCCAGGTTGATCAGTGAGGGACGTGTAGTAGGCAAGGTTGTGATTCATAGATCCCTCATACAGATCCTCGAGTACCATGCATCCAAGGGCAGGGTGATCGGCTACACTGGTCTCGAGGAGGTTAAGAGGCTTAGAGAGCACAGCGACTCCGGTACAATAGGGCTCGAGATAACAGGGGAGAGGTTGAAAGGGCCTATCACAGATGAAGAGCAAGTGGTTAACGAGGTTAACGCTGTGGTAAGGGAGTACGCTTACTCGGTGAACGGGGTCCTCATCACTGGCAGCGAGCTCCAATACCAGGTGGCTAAGGCCATGGGCGTACAGGTGATCCTCGTAAGGGACAGGGAGCAGGGCAGGCTCGGCTTCGAAAGGTTCTTCACTGAGAACACTATGAGCATACATTTAAAGGAAGGCGTGGCACCCGTGGCGAAGGTGGGCAGGCCAGGTGAGTGGAGGTTCACTAGGCTCGGCGATAAACCGCTGACAAGACAGGAGATAGAGGAGATGGCTAACGAGATAATAGAGGCCACGAGGAGCAGGAGCGACGCCTTCATAGAGATAGATAGAGCCGGGTCAACCATAGTGCAGCTCGGCTCCTACAGGATAGTTATAACCAGGCCGCCTCTAAGCGATGGATGGGAGATAACAGCTGTGAGGCCTTTGAAGAAGCTGAGGCTTGAAGACTATAACCTCCCGGAGGAACTAGTGAAGAGGCTGAATGAAAGAGCTGAAGGCATACTCATAGCCGGTGCACCAGGAATGGGTAAGACAACGTTTGCCCAGGCTCTCGCAGAATACTACATGAGGATGAACAAGGTGGTTAAAACAGTGGAGTCACCGAGGGACATGATGCTCCCCCCTGATATAACACAGTACAGTAAGCACTACGCGGACATAGGTGAGCTACACGACATACTCCTACTCTCCAGGCCCGATTACACGGTGTTCGACGAGATGAGGACTGACGAGGACTTTAAGCTGTTCGCAGACCTAAGGCTGGCGGGCATAGGGATGATAGGCGTAGTGCACGCCACGAGCCCGATCGACGCTGTGCAGAGGTTCATAGGGAGGGTTGAGCTCGGCATGATACCATCGATAATAGACACAGTCATATTCATAAGGAACGGTCAGGTCGACAAGGTCTACGAGGTGAAGATGACGGTGAAGCTCCCAACGGGTCTACGTGAAGCAGAGCTCTCCAGGCCCGTCGTAGAGGTAAGGGATTTCCTGACAGGCGAACTAGAGTACGAGATCTACACGTTCGGTGAGCAGACAGTGGTTGTCCCGGTTAAAAAGCTTAAAGGCAAGCATCCAACCCACGAGAAGGTGATTGAAGAACTAGGCAAACTCATGCCGGAGGCAGATATAAGGTTTGAAAACGACGCCATCGTGGTCTCGATCACTAGGAGCGACCTGAGGAAATATAATAAGAAGATAAAGAGACTGAGGAAGATAGAGGAGAAGTACAACCTGCCCATCAGGGTGAGAATAGAGGAGTAGGCGTCGCAGCCCTCAAGTATAGTCAAGTATACTCTTATCGCCCTTAACCTGTGAGACGAGGGCTTTGAGCCTGAGTCCCTCACGCACGGCTTCAACAGGTATCTTATAGTTGCCCTCCCCGGCTTCCACAAGCCTGTCAAGCGGTACAAGGAACCACTCGCCCTCCCCAACATACTTGACCGCTATGAAGGGCATGGCACCAGCCCGCCTCGAGAACTCGGCGAGCTTCTCAACCTGCTCCCTCCTCACGTAGACTGGTTTCTCCTCCCTAAGCGTCTTCACCTCTAGTGCTATGACCCTGCCCCTGTAGATCGCGACTATGTCAGGGTACCTTAACACCCTTGCCCTGCTCCCGCTGGCAGGTGCTCTCACCACTGCGAAGCCGTGCTCCCAGAGCCTCCTGGCTAGATCCCTCTCGTGTTGAAAACCCCTGGACCTATTAGTCATGGCTCAGCACTCTCCCGGGTTACATTTATATTGTTTCAAAGGCTAAAATCATACCTATACGGGGTGTCTAGGCATGAGGATCACTAGCCTGCTACTACTAATCCTACTCTTATCTGGCTCAATACATGTAGCAATACATGTAGCGACAGGTGAGACGCCTCCAGCCATACCCTCCATCACGAGCGGCGTAGCCGAGATCATTACTGCAAACATAGGGCCCGTTGCCCCGGCAATAGTGTCCCCTGGAGACACATATACTATTGAGCTCAGACCCCAGTATAGTTCACTACCCGTAGACTCAGCATACATGTGGACTGTGAAACCCGTGGGCGATCAGCTAGTAGTGTTCAACTATACTTTGACATTGACCACGCAGGGGTCGGGAAGATACTCTCTTTCAATACCCTCCACGGCGGAAGAGGGCCTCTACGACCTGGTTCTCAAGGCTGGTTCAACCAGCTACACAGTGCCCAGATCCATATGGGTTGTGAAGTCGTGGCCAACCGTGCTGAGGTTTATTGAGAACACCGATATACACTTCATAACAGGGCAGCCCGATGTCTTCACAGGTGACACATGTCGTTTCGCCGGGTTCACGATAGACAACCTCCTCTCCCCACACTTCATCCTGTGGCTGGGCGATACAGCCGACACGGCTTCATCCAACGAGTATGTAATGGCCTCAGCCTACAGGTATGCATACCTGTACAATATACCGGTGCTTGGAATAGCGGGGAACCACGACTACTCCTCGGGAGGCTCATACTACACCAACTACCTGGGGCCGACAAAGTGGTTCAGGGTTCTCGCCGGTAAGCTACTGATTATAGGCATATGGTCCCCTGAGCAAGGCTACCCGTCATGGGAGGACCTGGCGTTCGCCGAGGAGGTGCTCAAGAACTACAGTAGCATACCATACAAGATGATACTGGTGCATCACCCACCCTTCTACTACCAGGGGGAACTCTACACGAGGTATGATGATGAAACAGTGCTCAAGCCCTACGTACCCGGCGGCCCCTCAACGCCTCTAAGCAGCTATTGGTCAACCAATATGACTGCATTCAGGTACTTCCTGAAGATGGTTGAAGACTACAATGTTACAATGGTTCTCTCAGGCCACACCCATAGAGACTTCTTCGTGAAGTACACGAGCACAAGGACTGGGACGACAACACTGTTCCTCACGTTTACAACACTGGCACATGGCTCGGCCTCCTACGATGGATTAAGCCTCATGGAGCTCGACCTAAGTACAGGTAGCCTCAGCTTCCCCCTGGCGCCTCCAACATTCACGGGGTTCAAGAACTCTACTAGGGCACTTGCATTGAACAGTATACCTATAGGAGTATACCCTGTCGCAAACAGTCTCGGATGGAGTAATCTCACATTCACATATATGAACGCCATATACTCCACGGGCGGGTATAGCTTCAGGCTTGAAAACAACAATCTCTCATGGATAAACTTCTCTGGGAGACTAGTCTGGAGCCTCCCATGGAGCACTAGTTCATTCAATTACACAGTGCAATGGGCGTTCAACGGTGCATCCATACGGATAATAGACTACAAGATCATCGAGGGCAGGCTCTACCTGCTCATCGAGCTGAACCTGCCTTACCAGGCCGGTATATCGTTCACTATATATGGTGCGCCCGACGCGAAGCCGCCTACAGCGATCCTCAAGAAGATTGTACCATCGACGCCCAGGGTTAACGCAACGGCCACAATATACGTGGATCTATCCGATGAAGGCTGGGGCATAAGCCCATACAATTTAAGTGTCAGGCTGGGCGATAGGGTGATAACCCGTAGCCCGATACCGGGAGACAACACGTTCACGATGACTCCGTCAACCTACACCGAGCAGTTCAACAGAATGAGCCTCGTGATAACAGTCAGGGTTGAGTCAGCCACCACCGTGACCCTGCCTCTCACAATTCAGGTGGCTGACAACGCTGGGAATACGGGTAGCTATGTCTTCAATATAACATTCCAGGCTGCCACGACGACAACTCAGCCGGCGACAACCACAACGACGACTACAACGACGACTCAGCCAGCAACCACTACTACAACAACGACACAGCCGGTAACCACGACGACAACTCAGCAGACCACTACAACTACCACTACTACGACAACTACAACAACGACGACTACGACCACTACTACGACAACAACGTCACCGGCTACTACAACAGAAACCGGGGTTGCCCAGGCATCAGGCTCGACGCTGGTAATCGCTGTTGTTGCAGTAGTCGTGGTCGCAGTGGTTGCTTTCCTCCTGCTGAGGAGCCTGCGCGGCGGGTAACCCGTGGGTTTCTTGACACGCATGTATTAATTAATGTTTTTTAACCAGCCCCTACATAACTACTATATCATGGCGAGGTGCCGTTAGAGATGCATAGAATACTTGTCTCACTCTTAATAATATCACTCCTACTACTACCGGGGATCGCTATCCTTCCACGTGCAGAAACCCAGCAGCCATTGAAAACGGTGACGGTAGCCGTTGACCTGGCACATGGAGAGAGCGATAAATACCTCAACTACATAATGGGTAACCTTACATTCGTCAACTGGAAGATCATCCCTAAGGGTTCAACCATAAACAGCGATGTATTGAAGGATGTCGACATACTGTTGATCGGGCAGCCCACTGTGGCTTTCACACCCGATGAATTGGATGCTATAAGCAAGTGGCTTGACACCGGTAGAAAAGCCCTATACGTGGCCGGGGACAGCGACTACGGCGGTGGACCCACCACGATAGACAATGTGAACAAGCTGTTAGAGTACATAGGTGCGAAGCTGAGGCTTGAGCAGGCCGCTGCATACTCCGATCCATCCATGAACTACACCTATAAGGGTGTAACATACCCGACATGTACCGCTGCATACTACAGGATGCTGGCATTCGTCGAACCCGACAACATCCCAGGCCTCAGTACATGGATGCTGGATCAAGGGGTAACGAAGCCCATCCTCATGCACGGGCCCGGCGTAGTCATATGGGTTGACGAGAACGGGAACTACCGTGACCCCGTAAAGGACACTTTCCCAGGGCTCATCAGGATAGCATGGTTCCATAAAGCATACATAGGTGACAACAAGCCGCCTGCACCATACGTCTACAACCCGGTGACCTATGGGCAGGGAGCCGGCTGGTTCGACTTCGTGGCATACGCAGCCGAGTACTGGAGCAGTAAGAACGTCGTGATAACCGTTGCCTCGGAATCCCTGTACGGCGACTACGAGCCGGCATGGGCTTCAAGCTACTACAATGTCTCACTCGACGGGCCGAGGTTCGTTGAGAACCTCTTGAAGTGGTGGATTAAACTAGTGGTTCAGCCAAGCTACATGGCTGACAAAGTCCTCGAAGTCAACGATCCCTCAGGCGATGACAAGGGCCAGGGCACTCTACGCTACCCCACGAACCCCGTGTTCAAGCCGGGCGTCTTCGACATGTTGAAGTTCACGGTTCTACAGGACAAGGAGTACATATATCTGCAGATCCAGGTGAAGGATCTGGGAGGCAACCCGTGGGGCGGGCCCAACGGGTTCTGCCTACAGCACATCCAAGTATACATTAAGACCACGGATAATACTCTCCCAGTGAACACGTCGACCATGGGGCTCTACGTGAACCTTGCACCAGGCTGGAACTATGCATTAGCGGCTGTACCAGGCTGGGGCAACACCCCGTTCCCGGATGGAGAGGTCTCAGCGCTCTTCAAGGCTGATGGCTCCCTCATAGCCGACGAGTACAATAATGGAACACTCTTCGACGTCTACGCGTTCACCAATGCCAACATAATAGAGGTCAAGATAGCTAAGAGCCTACTAGGGGACACCGGTAACATAGGCAACTGGATATGGTATGTCTTCCTAACCAGCTACGATGGCTTCGGAGAGAAGAAGATACGCGGTATACAGGCAGGCGACCCCGGTGAATGGGCGCTGGGAGGCGGAGACCCGCAGGCACTGCTTGCAAATGTGCAGCCAAAGGTAGTGGACCTACTAGCCCCCTCGGAGCAGGAGCAGTATACAATGCTCTCCAGCTACGATACAGCAGCCGGTAAACCAGCCACAGTCTACGGTGTAAAGGGCGGGTCAATATACTACCCACCCGTAACCGTTACCACGACCATCACCACAACCGTTACGACTACACAAACCTATGTGAGCACAACCACCGAGACCGTGACGACAACCCAGGTCTCAACAACAACGCTTACTTCGACAACGACATCCATATCAACCCAGCTCGACGTGACCACCACAGGGATAATAGCCGTGATCACACTGGTAATAGGCATAGCAGTAGGCATGTTGTTCAAGAAGAAGTAGGATGATGAAGCAACCGAGACTTTTTTCCAACACCACACCTTTCCCTATTCGCTTCAATCCCGGGAACACTTCTACAACTGGAAGCCGCGTCCTCCAAGGCGGGAGAGTGGAAACCAGTGTGCTCCTTGAAGCACTCATCCCTTAGAGCCGAGAGATTAGAAGCTGGGTGAGGGTATCAAATTTAAAATAATGGAGGCTTAATTATTACTAAATGAGAGGTCTTTGAAGAAGGTGAGCACCGTGAACCGTGCACTTACCACTACTCAGGCATTAATACTTGTCCTAGCATTAATCGTAGCAGCGATCGGTGCACTAGTGATTATACGACTGCTCCCGCCTCCTCAAACCACTACGACGACTACCCAGCCGGCGACAACCACGACGACGACTACAACAACGACGACTCAGCCAGCAACCACTACTACAACAACGACTGGTAAGCCAACATACGCTGAGTACCCGTGGCTGGATCAATTGAAACAGCTGACTAGTGAGAGAGGCGTTAAGCTAATAGTGATAACGAGGCATGAGCAATCCATTCTAACAGCTACAAGGAACGCCTTCCTAAACTCCCCTGTGGCAAGGGAGCTAGGTATAACGGATATACAGTTCGTGGCAGCCCCAGCCGAGCTTTGGACGAGCTACATAGATAACGCGGCTAAAGCAGGCACACCGATAGATGTGGCATGGGGAGGGGGGCCAACGCTGTTCAATAACCTCGATGCAGCCGGGTACCTGCTCCCAGTTGACCCAAGTAAACCCGAGTTCAACGCAGTGATGTACGAGCTGAATAAGATACCTAAAACCATAGGTGGTGCAGAGACGTTTAAAGTCGATGGGAACGGATTAATACACTGGATCGGTGCAAGCGTGAGCAGCTTCGGGTTCACAGTCAACCTAGTCCGCCTCAACCAATACGGCTTACCCATGCCCCAGAAGTGGGAGGATCTAGCCAGCCCGCAGTACGCGAGGTACCTGCCAGACATACCGCAGATCGCGACGGCTGATCCAACCATGAGCACCAGTAACACAAGGATATTCGAGATCATCCTGCAGGCCAAGGGCTGGGAGGAGGGCTGGAGGATCCTCACCCTGCTCGCAGCCAACGCAGTCATATATCAGGGCAGCAGTGACGCCCGCGACGCGGTGATAAGGGGTGATGTCGCAGTTGGCACAACAATAGACTTCTACGGCTACATGGCTCAACAGGTCAACCCGAACTGCAAGTACATTGCCCCCCAGGGGGAAACCATAGTTAACAGTGACCCGATAGCACTAGTGAAGACTACTAAGCACCTGGTACACGCCGTAGCGTTCATGGCATGGGTGCTCAACGAGTATGGTGGACAGCAGATCTGGCTACTGCAGGACATCAACAGGCTCCCCGTGAACCCTAAGGTTTTTGAAACACAGGCAGGGCAGAGCAGGCAGGATCTAAAGCAGGCCTTGCAGGACGCCATGTACTCGCAGAGCATCCCCTTCAATGAAACACTCTCAGCGAGCTGGGTGAACGCGGTGATATACTACTTCAAGGCAACCCTCGTTAACCCACACGACGACCTGAAGGCTACATGGGCCCGGATAGCCCAGGCCTACCTTGATGGAAAGATAAGCAGGGAGTGGTTCACGTATCTAACCAAGTACATCTCGAAACCGTTGAGCTTCAAGGACCCGGTGACAGGCAGCACGGTTTCATTCACCGTGGACTACGCGATCTCCATAAACCAGAAGATGATGAGCGATGCCTCAGTATACCAGGCCTTAATGAGCCAGTGGGAGAGCCTTGCAAGGGAGAGATACCTCAACGCTTTGAACCTGCTGCAGGATGCCCTAGCAGGGAAGCCCGTGCCCTCAGGGCCGTGAAGCCTTGTCACAGGCTAGTTGTGTTTTTTAAGTCTCCACCCTATTTATTACAGGTAAACCTGCTTGGAGGGTGCGGTGTTGAGTAGGGGGAGTATACTACTGTTAGCTGTTAGCATAGTGTTCCTTACAGCATCACTCATAGGTGACGCACTGCTGGACACGGGTTCATCCAAGTTAGTCAACTACGCATTGATGCTGGCCGGGCTAGCAGCAGGAGCTTTAATGGTTGCCAGGGGCCTCTACAACTATGAATCAGTAAAATATAGTTTCACGATGAGCTTCCTTGCACTAGTGTTCCTGATATACATCTTCGTGATCCTTTTGATAGATGCATACGGCTACCCGCAGAGCTTCGCAGTCCTTCTAACACCCTACACCGGCGTAGCTGTAGCAGGCTATCTCAGGGGCAAGATAGCTGAGGCAAGGGAGAAAGCAAGGATACGTGGCGAAGGAGTACCGTTGACGCGTAGAATAAGGAACACTGTGAGCCAGCTTGATGCAACCATGTGGTTCTTCACGGTGTTCGGGCTAGCTTACCTCACGCTCTTCATGGTTGTACCAATAGTGCTCGTACTAATGTACTCGTTTACACCGCCGGCCGGCGGGGAGTGGTGGAGCAACTTCTACAGTGTCCTGAGGACACGTAGCTATGTCAACCTGGATCCCATTGTCAAAGACTGGTGGAGGATGATCGAGATCCCGGGTGTTGGAAAAATACTTGTTGTGAGGGGAGTAGACTATGGCCCAGTCGTCAACAGCCTGGTGGTTGCATCCATCGTGACAGTGTTCGCTACACTCCTGGGAATCATAGTGGCATTCGTGCTGGCACGCTACAGGTTCCCTGGCCACACCCTGCTAAGGATCCTGGCTATAGTGCCGTTGTTCAACACGCCCTTCATAAACTCCTACGTGGTTAAGCTGATATGGGGGCAGGACGGGCCTGTCTCATCACTCTTCAACACGTTCTTCGGCTTCAAGCTGAGGGTTGAAGGCATAGTCGGCGTCATGCTGGCCCAGATAGTGACATTCTTCCCAATAGTCTACCTGAACGCCTACAACAGCTTCATCAACATAGATCCCTCTACAGAGGAGCAGGCCGAAAACCTCGGCGCCAAGGGCTTCAGGCTCTTCAGAACCGTCACGCTACCCTTAGCGTTGCCCGGTATAGCAGCCGGCTCAATACTGGTCTTCGTCTTCAGCCTCGAGGACCTCGGCGCCCCAATAGTGTTCAATGTGCAGAGCCTCATGAGCTACAAGATATACATGGGTATTAGAACGACCACTGGACTCATATCTCCCGAGGTGGCCGCCCTAGGCGTAGTACTACTCTTGCTGACGCTTGTCTCGTTCCTGGCGATCAGGAACTATGTGGGTATGAGGAGCTATGCTATGATAAGCAGGGGCGGCAGGCTTAACCCGAGGGTGAGGCGACCCGGCTTACTCGGCATGATCGCCGTGTACCTCGCAGTGTTCCCCGTAGTATTGTTCGCTATGCTACCGCAGGTAGGCGTCGTACTGGTGTCGCTCGGGGTCTTGAAGCCCTACCCTGGTGCAACAGGGATAGAGTTATCCATGCCCAGCGACATCTTCCAGTACATTGGGAAAGTACTCTCCGATCCAAGCATATACAGGTACCTTGTCAACACGTTGCTATACGCCGGCGTCTCCGTCCTCATAGCCGTCTTCCTGGCGACAGCCGTGGGCTACAGTGTCAGCAGGCTGAAGATCAAGTGGCTTGCAAACATCCTTGACTCCCTGTCGACCTCGCCACTAGCCATACCTGGACTCGTGCTCGCACTAGGCTACTACTACTTCTTCTACATCCTGGCAAACGCGTTGTCGCAACTGGTGCCTGGCGCAGTGACATACCTGTTGCCCGGCAGCCTCTCCTTCGCTACATGGCTAGTGTTCATTATAGCGTTCAGCGTGAGGAGGCTACCGTACGTTGTGAGATCGGTTTTCGCCGGCTTCCAGCAGGTGCATGAAAACCTGGAGGAGGCGGCAATGAACCTGGGTGCATCCAGGATGAGAGTGGTCTTCGGCGTCATCCTACCCTTCATAATCGGGTACATTCTGAGCGGGGCTCTCCTAGGCTTCATCTACATGGCGACCGAGGTCTCAACCAGCATAACCTTCGGCGGCATGAACGATGCCTACGCGCCGCTGACATACTACATGGCCCAGAACATAGCTGGTGCTGCAGGGCAGGGCCCAATGCTGGTGGCCGCGATGGGCACGATACTGATACTAATACAGCTCGTGGTGGTGGTGATAGTGGTTTACGTATTTAAACAGAGGTACGCATTCATAGGTGTATAAACAGGGGGAGGGATCAGGGCTTTGACAAGGGTCAGGCTCGAAGGGGTTTCAAAATACTATGGAGCCGTTGTAGCAGCTGAGGACGTGAACATAGAGATCCAGAGCGGCGAGTTTTTCACATTACTCGGGCCAAGCGGGTGCGGTAAGACAACCACCCTGAGGATCATAGCGGGCTTCGAAACCCCTGACAAAGGCAGAGTCTACTTCGACGACGAAGACGTCACATTCGTCAAGCCCTACAAGAGGAATACCTCAATGGTGTTCCAGAACTACGCACTATGGCCCCACATGACCGTCTACGAGAACGTGGCATACGGGTTGAAGCTGAGGAAGAAGGAGCTCGGGTTAACGGATGAAGACATAAGGAAGATGGTGAAGGAGGCCCTGGAACTAGTGAAGCTTTCAGGCA
The DNA here is from genome assembly GCF_000186365.1 of Desulfurococcus mucosus DSM 2162. Taxonomy (NCBI): domain Archaea; kingdom Thermoproteati; phylum Thermoproteota; class Thermoprotei; order Desulfurococcales; family Desulfurococcaceae; genus Desulfurococcus; species Desulfurococcus mucosus. The sequence continues at coordinate 485,959 of NC_014961.1, read as the reverse complement.
TGGAGAACAGGTACCCGTTACAGCTGTCGGGAGGACAGCAGCAAAGGGTTGCACTCGCGAGAGCACTAGTAGTGAAGCCCAGGGTACTCCTCTTAGACGAGCCCCTCAGCAACCTAGATGCAAAGCTGAGGATCGAGATGAGGGAGGAGCTTAGGAAGCTCCAGAGGAGCTTAAACCTTACAACCATATATGTTATACACGACCAGGTGGAGGCAATGAGCCTCAGCGACCGGATAGCAGTGATGAACAAGGGCAGGGTGGTACAGGTGGGCTCACCCAAGGAACTATACTTCAAGCCCAGGAGCCTCTTCGTAGCCGACTTCCTCGGTAGAAGCAGCATCTACCCCGGTGAGCTCGTATCGCAGAGCGGCGAGTATGCTGAGGCGAGACTAGCTGACGCCGACATCATTGTAAGAGGTGTGACACCAGTTGAGAAGCTGCCTAGAAAGGTCTCCGTGGTCATACGGCCAGAGATAATCCGCCTAGGCGGCGGGAGGGCTGAGGAAGGAGACACCGTGGTTAAAGGCGTAGTCGACTTCGCCATGTTCCTCGGTGAGAAAGTTGAGGCAAGGGTTAAAATAGGCAATCTACCACTACTAGTCTACCTGCCAAACACTGTTGATGTAAGCACCGGCAACGAGGTTGAGCTAACCCTGCCATGGAGGAACATCATTATCCTTCCATCAGACTAGCCTTCGAGAAACGCTTCTCCACCCACCTGCTTTTAAACCAGCCTTTACCCTATCCTCCTTCAATAAACCACCCTAATCGACCTTAATGAAAGGCTTCAACCCCAGTTGCGAGTACATGCCTTCCACACGGATTGCCTCCTCATCGAGGAGACCATGTAGGGATGGATTCGTCGCGATGCGTTAAACCCTGCATCTCCTTCAGGAGTTTTGAAACCCCCATGTTCAACGGGAATGGCACAAGGAGGAATAAGAGTAGTCTTGAATCACCCTCCGTCAAGGAGTACACTGCCTCCCTTACGGGTGCACAAGGGTTCTCGAGGTAGCCCTGGAGGAAGGCCTCAATCCTCTCAAGGTAAGCCCTTTGATTCGTCACGCAGCTACTGTAGCAGCTTATCCCCAGGGTTGATGCGAACACCACTAGATCCCATGAAAAATGCTCCTTCCTCCACGTCTCCACTGCTTGCTCAGCGTCAACGATGTAGACCCAGCCGTCGTTGCTCACGAAGTTCGACACCTTCGTGTCGCCGAGGGCCCAGCCGGAGCAGTGTAGCATGCCCAGGGATCTCCCTAAGACCCTGAAAACCTGTGGGCTTGTGGAGGAGTCTACTTCCTCGCCCTCCACGTAGTCCCTGATTATCCTGACACCAATGTAGTCGACTACACGGAGACCCGGCTTCATGAAGCCTGGTGTATCCGTCCTCAGAAAGGATACCTCTCTCTCCATGCGGCTCCTAGGGTTGAAGACGAATGGATACATTTTAACCGGTGTCGAAGAAAGGTTCACGACTAGCCACTTTATCAGCCCTGCCTCCCCGCCATACTCCTTTAAAACAAGCTTCTCGGAGTCCACCACTAGGATCCTTGACTGCTTGGAGAAGCCGTCGAGGAGCTCAAGTATGTTGGTGTTCAACGCGTTCACTCCACCAGGTATTCTGGGGGCTCTATTATCCTCTCTCCAGCCACAACCTGGTCGATGCTGTGGATGACCCCTCCCTCCTTCTCGATAGCGTCCCTTACATCCTCGAAGCTGATGTCGCTTCCTTCAACCATGACGAGGATGTTCTGCGTGTCGACGTCAACCTCTTTCACAGTGATGCTGACGGAGCTGACCCCGGTTATCTCCACTATGGATTTAGCCAGATCCACTATGGATGTACCCCTAACCGGGTAGAGCACGTCTAGTATAATTCTCTTCAACAACTCCTACACCGGGGCCTCGAGCCCCTTGTAATACATCTATACTCCGCGGCTTAAAAACATGGATGTGCCCAGGGGAGTCGCCCCCGCTCATCCCAATCCCTCTAAGGGAGTGTTGCAGGGGCCGTCCTCCACTATTATTCAAGCCATGCACATGCTTATAACCCTGATTCCTCACAGCCCTAACTGGGCACTCTGCTCTCGTGGCTGGGTGTTTAATCCGGGCCTCCTCCCTGCATCGAGGGATGAGGTTTTCGATTGTAACTATATGCAAACATCTTCATGAAAACACTATGCCTGTTTCATTTAAATATTCCTGTATCGAGCTCCCCCCTAGCCCCGGGATTTATTTATTAATGAGGACGACAACACTTGATCTATGTGGTGTCCAACGCCATGATAACGACGAAGGCGCGCAGCGATTTCAGCGACTCCATCATCGTCAACGACAACATTATAGAGATCTCGTTGAAGCCTAGGAAAAGAATGATATCGCTTAGAGTCAGCGAGGATGACTTAGAGATCATAGATAAGTTCGCCGCTAGGAATGGATCCGTGTCGAGGACATACCTGCTAACAAAGCTCGTTGAGGCGGTGGCAGAGGGGTTGAGGAGGAGCAACGGTAATGTCTCATCAATCGTGATATCCTTTAAAGGAGGGTCGTCTGAAACCGTCTCCATACAGTTGAACATCAAGTAGCCTGGCCCTGCTGACCGCCAGCGGGCTGGGGAGGCGGTATCTTACCGCTCTTCATCAAGTCTATGATTAGCTTCACTATGTCGGCTGGCAGACTTATCTGGTGTGCCAACTGCTCCACCATCATGTTGTCCCCGTACTTCTGTATGGCCTCCCTGACTGCTTCAACCGGCTCAATATAGTAGACTCTCCTACCCTCCTTCACCTTAGCCACTATGCCTATCTTGTTCAGCCTCGACAAGTACCTGGACTCTATCGTCCTAGCTCTCCCAGTGTACTTAGCCACGTCGTCGGCTGTCACCTTCTTCAACGTGATCACCGCGTCCAGGGTCTTCAGTAAAGGTAGCGTTAGAACTATGCCACGCTTCATCAGGAAGCGTATATCATATATGCTCTCATACTCAGGGCTGCTCATGAAGCCGGACGCCCCCTATTCAACCCCTGCCCTGTTAACAGGGCTCTCGAAGGGCATGCTGGCACACCCGGCCCACCGAGCCCGGGGACCCATCAACCCGGGCTTAAACGGGTCCAGGCGTGTCCAGGCCCCTGTAGAGTGATGATCACGGGGAGATATATAAGTCTTTCCCCGCCGGCTTCCCCGTATTTAAATAGGTGTACGAGTAATTATGATTGAGGATAAGTGGTGGCACCTAATGAGCCTACCCAGGGGGAGATACTTCGAGTCCATGTTCTCGAGCATCAGGGAGCACGCTAGAACCGTGGAGATAGGTGTTTCAAAGCTCAGCGAGCTGGTTTCAAGCATCCAGGGCGGCGTGGAAACTGTTTCAAGACTCTACGGTGAACTCAACAGGGTTGAGGAACACGGGGATGAGTTGAAGAGGAGCATCATGGAGGAGTTGAAGGCAACCTACCTGCATCCAGACGACAGGGAGAACCTGCTCAGGTTCGTCCTCTCCCTGGACGACGCCCTGGGATACGCTAAGTCAGCGGGTAAAAGGATACTGATAGCCGTTGAATCGGGTATAGTGATCGATGAGAAAATACAGGCCTTAATGAAGGAGATGACTGAGAAAAGCCTCACAGCCTCACGAAAGATCATCGAGCTATTCGAATCCATGAGCAGGGATCCTGCGAGAGCACTATCCATATCGCACGAGGTGGAGGAGCTGGAGGAGAAGATAGATGAGCTCAGGCTTGAGGCAATAGCCATGATATACTCGGCCTGCAGCAGGGAGGTGAAGCCAGAGTGCCTGGTGCTCCCCCAGATAGTCGACGACATCGAGGGGATAAGCGACGTCTTCGAAGACATAGCGGACATCTACAGGTTGTTCGCTGTATCCCGTTGAGGGCTGCCCCACCACGGGTGTATGCATGATAGCCTGCATCGTGCCTGCAGCCGGGTTCAGCACGAGATTCCCATGGAACAAGATGCTCTACACGCTGGATAAACCACTCGTGGTTCAAACACTGGAGAACATATCTGCCTCCACATATGTATCCCGGGTAATCCTTGTCACAGGGCATGAATCAAGCAGGGTATCCAGGGTTGTAGAAGAGCATGCCTCAAGCAGGTTGAAGGAAAGGCTTAGAGTAGTATACAACCCGGACTACGCGGCCGGCATGAGCTCCAGTGTTAGAAAAGGGCTTGAATCAATACGGGATGAAGCACGCTCCTTAAAGGGGATCATGGTGAACCCCGGTGACGCAGCATGGATCCATCCCGGAGTATACGACTATGTAGCCCTCAGGTTCCTCGAGTCAGGGAAGAAGATCGCTGTCGCATCCTACCGGGGGAGGAGAGGGCACCCCATAATATTTTCAAGCGACCTCTACGCGGAGCTAACGGCTATAGACGAGGAGACACAGGGGCTTAAAGCAGTGGTGAGGAGACACTTGGATGACACACTACTCGTTGAAACAGGGTATCCAGGCGTGCTCCTAGACTTGGATACAGTGCTCGACTTAAACAGGGTTAAAGAGTACTCATGGAGGTAGCCGAGCCATGAGCATGCAGCTCAGGGAGAGAGGGCTAGCCGTCAAGCTGGCTGAAAGGATAAGGGAGGAGTCTAAAAGGGTTCTCTCGGAGCACGGGGGAGACGAGATTAGAATAATGAACTTCTGCGGGACACACGAGTGGACTATAACGCACTACGGGCTTAGATCCCTGATGCCTCCATGGATAAACCTGATCGCTGGACCCGGATGCCCGGTCTGCATAACCCCCGGCTACTATATAGATGTACTCGTCGACGTCAGCTTCGAGAAGGACACTGTCGTCTTAACATACGGGGATGCCTTCAAGCTACCTGGCTCCAGGGGGAAGCAGCCGAGGAGCCTTTTCCACGCGAAGGCCATGGGGGGCAATGTGAAGGTGGTTTATAGTTTCCGGGACGCGATAACGGAGGCGGCAAGGGAGCCGGGGAGGAGACACGTGTTCCTCGCCGTAGGCTTCGAGACCACGATGCCTTCCACAGCAATACCTCTTGCAGCCGGCGAGGTCCCCGGGAACCTCTATGTTCTCTCAGCCTACAGGTTGACGCCGCCTATAATGAGGTTTCTCGCCGAGGCGCATCCAGAGGTGAGGCTCGACGGGGTTATAGCACCGGGCCACGTGTCCACTGTGATCGGGGCGGAGGCGTGGAGGTTTATTGCTGATGAATACGGTATCCCAGTAGTGGTCTCCGGCTTCGAGCCCCTCGACGTCCTGCTCTCAATATACATGATTATAAGGAACCTTGCGGAGGGGAAGCCTAGGCTCATGAACGAGTACAGCAGGGTGGTTGCCCCGGAGGGAAACAAGTACGCGTTGAACGCCATGTGGGAGGTTTACGAGGCGAGGGACAGCTACTGGCGTGGCATAGGGGTTGTACCCTTAAGCGGTGCGGTACACAGGCCCCGGTATAGTGGACACGACTTCTTCGAGTCGACGGGGCTCAGGGAGACCGTGACTGACGATAAGCATCCTGGATGCATATGCGACAAGGTTGTCCTAGGGCTGGCGAAGCCAACTCAATGCCCGCTCTTCATGAAGGCCTGCACCCCCGGCAACCCCTATGGCCCATGCATGGTTAGCTCTGAGGGAACCTGCAGGATATGGGCTGAGAACACTCCTCTCCTCCATGGAGCGGTGGCATGGAATGCTGGAGAAAATAGTGATCCTAGACGGGTACACTGATGAACCAGCCGGCCTAGGGGTGCCTCCATACATAAACACTTATCCAAGGCTCATAGCGGGTGCTGTATGGAACAGGGTTAGAGACGCAGAGATAAGGTACTGGACCATAGATGAGGCGAGGCGGAGCCTCGGAGCCTTCATTGAGGAGGCGAGGAAAAGCAGCCTCCTCGTCGTTGTAAGCGGTGTGGAAGTACCCGGCAGGTACCTGGGCGGCAGGCCCCTGAGCCTCCGGGAGCTTGAAACAATCCTCCTCCTAACCAGGGGAGTCGACAAGATCCTGGTTGGGCCTGCTGCAAGATACGGGTTTGCTAGCGGTGGAGGAAGCATCGCTGTCGAGTCGAAGAGGCTGAAAAACCTTTTCACAGAGATTGTGACAGGCGACCCAGAGGTCTACATGGATGAACTGGTTCAACACGGCTTCGAGAAGGCGCGTCCATGGCTCCTCAGGGAAAGCTACGAGTTGGCTGATAAAGCGTTCAAACTAGGGGCAAGGATAGTCCTCCAGCACCCCAACTACGGGAGAAACCTCATCGTGGAAGTGGAGACGTACAGGGGTTGCAGCAGGTGGCTTACAGGAGGCTGCTCCTTCTGCATCGAGCCCAGGTACGGTAGGCCCATCATGAGGGGGTTGAAAGGGATAGTGGAGGAGGCTGAAGCCCTGTACTCCCTTGGGGTGAGGCACATCAGGCTGGGGAGGCAGCCGGATATATTGGCCTACATGTCGGAGGATACTGGTAGAGAGGAGTTCCCGCGCCCGAACCCGGAGGCCCTTGAAAAACTCTTCCACGGGATAAGGAGCGTTGCCCCAGGCCTTGTAACGCTGCACATCGATAACGTGAACCCGGGCACTATTGTAAGCCATGTCGATGAATCCGTGAAGGCTTTGAAAACCATTGTAAAGTATCACACTCCAGGCGATGTAGCAGCCCTGGGAATAGAGAGCTTCGATGAGAAAGTGGTTAAAGCAAACAACCTGAAGGTGGGGCCGGAGGAAGCCCTGGAGGCCATACGCATAGTTAACAGGGTTGGCGGGCTGAGAGGGTGGAACGGGATGCCCCATCTGCTTCCAGGTGTAAACCTGATATACGGGCTCCCAGGCGAGAGCAGGGAGACATACCGTGTGAACCTCGAGTACTTGACGAGGATTATGAAGGAGGGGTTGATGGTTAGGAGGCTCAACATCCGCAGGGTGGCCGTCCTCGAGAACACACCGCTCTGGCTTAAGAGAAGCGAGGTAGAATACCTGCTGAGGAAGCATGAAGGCCTCTACAGGTTGCACCGTGTTAAAGTCATGAGGCTGTTCGATAAAGCCATGTTGAAGCGGATCCTACCCCCCGGCACCCTTCTCTACGGCCTCATCGCTGAGAAACACGTAGCGGGGTACACTATGGCCAGGTTCCCGGGAAGCTACCCTGTCGCCGTCAAGGTCAAGGGGCTTATACCCGTCTGGAGCACTATCACGGCGCGTGTCAAAGGGTACTCGGCTAAAAGCGTTGTAGGTGAAGCGGTAGCCGTCCAGCCATGTCCAAGCAGCATGGGCGGCTAAAGGTACTTCCCGTTTCTCTCAACAACCTCTATCTTTGGCTCCCCGTCAACCTCATCCATGATTATCTCGGGGGCACCGTAGATTAAGTTATGCTTCATCGTCAAGGGATCCTGGTATGCACCCGTGTCAAGTATCGCGACATAATAGTTCTCCCCTTTCACCGGGAGGTGTAGCGGGACACCGCCCAGCTTAAGCCTCTTATATGGAGCCATCACCAGTCTTAGATCCATACGGGTGAACCAGTCATCGGCTTTAACATGCATCCTCACATGGCTCACATACTCGCCTATCTCACCCATGCTGTCACATGTTAGATCCCCGAGCACGGCGACGACATCCGGCTTCTCGTTAAGCCTTTGAACCGGTGCAACCTGGAAGTACTGGTTGACGAGCACGGAGTCAGGTATGTCGGCGAATATGGAGAGGTTGAGTATGTATCTCTTCGAGGGAGATGTAGCCAGCTTGTAGAGGAATGGGTCGTTTATAACCTCGTCGACACTGGAGGGCTCGGCCCTCAAGAGCTCACTGAGCTTCAACACTACTTCCTCCCGGATCTTTGAGACCAGGTCCTCTGCAAGCTCCCTCTCCTCCAGCGTGTACTGCTGCCCCTGGCTCCCCCTGTGTATGAGCCGCCTATACTCCTTTAAAACAGCTTTTAAATCCCGGATCGTCCTTACTCCTCGAAGAACATCCTCCACCACACTCGTACCCGTTGAGGAAAGCTGCTCCGCCGAGTAGGGGCGTACATCCACTACTTTAGCAACCACTATCCTGTGGGCTGCCACAATATACCTGCCGCCCTCGTAGACGAGCACCGGGTGCTTGTCCAGCCTGCTGAAAACCCTCAGCATGTGGTTGAAGTAGTCGACCACGGTGTAGTCAGGTGACTCTATTGAACCACTCCTCGTATCCAGGTAGGGGTAGGCTAGTCCACCACCGGGGTCAACGAGCTCCAGCCTGCTGAAGCCGTTGGCGGTTAGCTGGACATATATGTTGTAGACCTCGTTGATGAATGCCTCCACATCACTCCACTTGTAGATCTGGGAGCCGGCGTGCACGTGGAGCAGCCTAGCCCTCTCCTCTATCCACTTATACTCCTCCCTCAGCTTCACAAGCGTGTTCACTGTTAGACCGAACTTGCCTTCAAGCCCCGCTGAGTGAGCCCACTTACCCCCAGGCTTGAAAAGAGGCTTTATCCTTAACCCGACCTCGAGCTCCGGGTGCTTGGAGAGAATGTCGAGGTCGTGCTCGCTTTCAACATCCACCACGACCCTCCAGCCTTTCTCCCTGAAGCCCTCCAGTATTCTCGCCACGTTATCCGATAAGACCCCATCGTACACCAGTATCCTTGGGCCTTTCCCAGCGTACTTGGAGAGGAGCTCCAGCTCCCCGATGGAGCCTGTGTTGAAGCCCCACCCGTATTTCTCACCATACCTCCAGATAGCGTCGATCACTATGTCTATAGGGTTAACCTTCATGGGGAAAACGGGTTGGAGACCTCCTTTGAAACCATGGATCCTGGCTAGCTCTGTGAAGGTCTCGTAGACCAGTCGCATCGCTTTACCTATTAACGGGAGCACCCTTATGTAGGCCACGTCGAAACCATACTTCTCCATTACATCCTTGATCCTCACGCTGCTGCCTCCAATAGAGATAGCGAGGTAGCCTTCGTCGTCAACTGTTATCGTGTCGCCCCTTATACTGTGGTTCAGCCCCCACAGCTCCCTTGCAACGTCGAGACTCCATTCACTACTACTCATTTCCCTATCATACACCCAGACCAGGGTAATCGTGTTCAACATTTATAGTAATGGATTTTTAAGCTTATCCTATTGGGCCTCGCCAGCTGAGACATACGTGTACGCCGTGGACTCGTAGAGCCCCTCCTTCTCCTCCCTCGCCTCCCTCAGCTCGTTGAAGACCTTTTCCTCGAGGATCTCGAGGATGGCCTTCAACCTGGCCTTATCCTCCTCGCTGAGGTCGCTTGAATCCACACGGGACTCAACCACCTTCAACTCCTCCAGTAGTCTAAGGTACTTGAATAATAGTAGTTCCTCGAGCTCCCTAGCCCTTAAATTCACGTGTGCATCTATCCCCATTGAAACCCCGCTGGTATTATCGTGTATTGAAGCGTTTTAAAGAGGGCTCTACAGTAATAAGGGGATAATACTGCCTGAAACACCTGGTTGAAGCCGTTTCCACAGCAGCATGGATCTCGCTTTAAGACCCGGGGTGTAGAGGAGGGCCCGGTGGAGCCCTTGGAGGCACGGTTGGACTACAGGGTTAGGGCACTCATAGATGCGTCAAGCAGTCTCAAAGGGGTTGGAGTAGACCCCTGGAGTATCAGGGCACTGCTATCCCCCTACGACTATGAGTCCATAGTCTACGAGGGCGTTAAACACCCCCGTGTGACAGTGTGGGGTGTAGGCGGGGGCGAGTGGGGGAGGCTTAACACGGGTAGCGCTGTGGCGGCCGCGGGAGGGCTCCTCGTGGCACGCGCCGGGAGAGGGTTCAGGGTTGAAGCAGGCGGTGTGAAGCACTATGCGTCGAAGGTGGCCGTGGCCTCTGCTCCGGGTGCAGCCGTGGTAGCCTTCTACGTTAACAGGTATTCCTCGATAGCTTATTCAACCCCTCTCGCCTCAGGCGTTATCGAAGAAGCCTATAGGGGTGAGCCAGCGGCCTGCTCCATCGGCTACAGGCTGGCTACATGCGTCTTCAGAGACGGGAGGAGCCTACTGGTTGCCGAGGGGAGGCTGCTCGAGGTAGGGGTCCCCGTGGAGGCTGTGGCCTTACACGAGGGGAAAGCCATAGTTGAATCCGGGGGCTGGCTGCTCGAGGTGGATGGCAACGGGTTTAAACCCCTGGTGAAGGCTAGAGGGGTTTTCGCAGGGTTAACCGGGTGCAGCCTCCTCTTGAACACTGGTGGACGGCTCAGCGTCCTCGATGGAGCCTCCCTGACACCCCTCATGGATGCCGTGGATGGGTCTGCATCAGGCCACGGCGACGTGATCGTGGTGGATAAGGGTGTAGCCCTGGAGATCCATGAGTCCACAGGCGTGTTAAAGGCCTCCATCCCTAAGACGCCTGAGGCGAGGTGCTGGGCTACCCCGGCGGGGGTCCTCTGCTGCAGGAGGGCTTTCTGCGGTCTCGTGGAGCCGGGTGTGGAGGCGGTGAGGCTTGAACCCGTTGTAAACGGGGTGCGTGCAGTGAGGCTTGAATCCACTGTACCTGTATGGGTCAACGGGGAACCCGTAGGGGAGTCAAGGATAATCCGGGTTGATGGAGGAGTCTTAAAGCCCGCTGTAATCAGGGTTGAAGCAAGACACCTCCTCGGCGACATAGTGCTCGAAGCCGTGGCGCCAGGCGTGAAGCCCAGTGTCACAGGGGAGGCTGTTGCATGGGTCTCGGAGACAGGGCACTCCTGTGGTGGAATAGGCGTCCTCGAGGTCAGGGTTGAACACGGCGAGCTACCTCCAGGAGTATCCCTCTATGCAACGGTGGATGGGAGGAGGCTGAGGGTTGACCGCGTCCTCGAGGCATGCATACAGCGCCCGGTTCACGAGGTGGTTGTCGAGGCAGTCGATGATTCAGGGGGGAGTGTGGAGGTGGCTAGGATACCGGTTGAAACCGTTGAGGCACGTACACCGAGGCTCGGCTACAGGGTTATAGAGGAGGGTGAGGGGCCGCTTGTACTCATCGAGACGGATGCCGTGGTCGAGAGGGCTCTAGCATGCAACCGGAACGGTTGCACACCGGTGAAACCCGTGAAGCATGGAGACGGCTACGTGGTTAAGCCGCCTGGCGGCAGGCTACCCGAGTACATTATTGTGAAGTTGTCGTGGATGGGTTTCAAGCGGCTTGAGAAAATAAGCCTTGATGAAGAGCAGGGGAGGCGCCGGGGCTAGGGTTGAAGCGCGATCGTTAAGATAATTGTTTTCAACGCGCCGGAGCCACTGGCGTACCCGTACACCTGGATCGATGATTTGAAAACAGCGTTGAGCGGTAGGGTCACCGTGGAGAACTGGGCTGGTATCAGGCTGCCCGATGCCCCTGCAACCAGGGGCACGGTGTTAACCTGGATGCCGTCCACTATTATCCTTGTCACAGTGATCGATGCGGAGTAAGTGTAGAGCGTGATGGACTCGAGGACACCGCTCCCAGAGTAGTTGAATAACGGTTTCTCAGAGGGGTAAACCGGGACGTCGACCACGTGGATCCTTACATCCCTGTAGCCCTGTGCCTGGAGAGCTTGCTCCACTGGATCCCATGTTGTGAAACCACCGTTCACCGTGAAGACCCCTACCGTAGCCGACCCCTGGGCGAGCCTGGCTGCTGCATCGGCTGGAAGAACATATGTCGCCTCCATGCCTGGAGCAAGCTCCACAGGGGTATCATTCGAGTAGAGCACGCTGCTTGAATCATAGACGATGAGGCTCCTTACAACCGTACTCGTCGTAGACCTAAGCGTTAACGCTGCGCCTTCAAGGGAGAAGTAAATGTTCTCACTCCTCCTTAAGGCATCCGAGGACACTGCTGAGCCAACAGTGTTGACGACGCTGTACGCCTGGTTAACCATGGCCCTGTAAACCCCTACCCCTGCAACCAGCAGCATCGCCATGACTAGTGCACCGTAGACCTCTGCCTGCCCCCTCACCGCGTCACCACCCTCCCCTCGACAGCCACGCCGTCAACATACATCACCACCGGGGGCTTAAGCGAGGCGTTAACCGTGGCCACACATGTCTTAAACCACGCTGACCCACAGTACTCGAGGAGGTTGATCGCGAGCCCGCTGGAGTCGTGGAGCATGAGGCTCCTAGGCGGCTTCTCAACGTAAACGTAGAGCCTGAAGCCTGAGCCATCGCGGAGGAGGTAGAGTACCCCGGTGTTGCCGGGTGCTGCATAACCCTCTACTCCACCGGCCTCCCGTAGCGCTACGCTGGCCAGGTATGCTAGGGCAGGGGCCACCGCTACGAGCAGGATTATTGAGGCGGCTGCACTGGTAGCGGCTTCCACATCCACCACCCCGCTGTGGACACCCTGGAGGAGTCTAATATTGAGTTAGAGGGCCACGTAGAGCAGGGTGAGCAACCCTGGTATCAGCGTGCTGATGTTCCTCCCGAAAACCAGCTTCGATGCAGCCACACCTGTCGCAAGGAGGTCAACATACCCGGTGAGCCACGCGACGCCCGTGGACGGGGCGAGCACGGTGAGCGCTTTAACCAGTATGGGTGAGGCGAGCACGGCTGCAGCCGTAATGGTTGAGGCGGCGAGGTAAGCCCAGAGAGCCCTCAGGGAGTCATTGAGGAAAACCGTGAACACAGCGTAGACGTCTGGGTCGGCTTCCCCAAGCCCCCTGTGGAACCCTATTACCTCAGCCACGTAGTCAACGATCCATAAGCGGGCGGGCTTCGACGCCATGGATTCGAGGAGGCCGGTGTCATAGAGGTGGAGGGATCTATGCACCCTCACATGCCTCATCGAGTCCTCGGCAACCCTCCCAAGCCCCCTGACCCCGGCGGCAGCCGTGTACGCTAGGAGGAAGCCGGGCACGCCGAGTAAGACTGCTACTACACTGGTGGAGGCCGCCAGCCACCGGGGGACCCATCCACCCGTGTAGAAGCCGTAGGCCAGCGGCGTTGCCAGCGCGAGGAGGCCGGCTGCCTCCAGCGCTAGGAGTAAGCGTGCTACACGTGCATCGACAACGAGCCTGAATGGTAGAGGGTAGTCAGGTATCAGCACGGCGGCCGCGAACACGGCTGCTAGGAGGGATGCGAGAATATAGCTGGCCACGGCTCCACCCATGAGGAGCGTGAAGCCCACGGTCAGGGCTGGGGCGACCGCAGCCGTCAACGCTGCGATAACACCCATCTCACCCCTCCTCTCAAGCATCCTGGAGACATTAGACCACTCGTCTCTAACTGCTTCACCAGCACTCCTAAGCATGTATTCCAGGACCGTGCCCGTTGAAAGAGCCGAAGAATACCCTGCGAGGAAGAGCCTGGTTCTCCCACCTGCCACGGTGGAGGCGTTGCGGAGCGCGTCCCCTGCACCGAGAAGGCTTGATAGGGCTGAGAACCTTTCACCCAGCTCCCTCAACCCCTTGAAGACCCTTGAAGACGAGGCGTGCTCGAGGAGCTGGAGGGGTTCGAGCCCGGTTCTACACGCTGATGCAGCTGCAACAATGTAGAAGGGGAGCTCGGCATCCATCAAGCCACGGAGGCTTCTCGCCGATGCAACAGTATCCACAACTGGTAGCCAGGCGGCTGCCACGGGTGCGAGCCCGGCTACAAGGATCACCCATCCCGTCAACCCGTTCACAGCGGCAAGGAAGATTATTAAAGGCGATGCGAGCAGGGCGGCTACAGCTGTAGCCAACTCTACTCGGGCACGCCTATATCTCTCAACCCGTGGATCCACTAGGAGAGCCATCTCCCTGTACGCTGCCAGGGCTGCCTCAGCCACGCGTCTAATGCTCTGCAACCCCTCCACCCAGCCTCCTGCTACGCTTGAGGATATCGGTTAAACCGGCTTCAAGCCCATCCCTCTCCCTAACCCATACATCCACGTAGCCGACTCCTCCTTCACCCGGGATGAGCTCCGAGACCCTTTTAACCACCCTCCTAGGCTTCTCAGCGAACCCCATGAATGCAACCGCTGTGAACATTGCGACCTGCTGAGGGGAGAGGCTGATGGGCGGCGAGGTCAACCTGGCTACAACCTCCTCCGGGCTGCCCCCGTGGAACGTGGTTAAACCACCCATCCCCGACAGCATTGCCTGCACGAGGACCCTTGCCTCAGCCCCCCGTGTCTCCCCGACCACTATGAGCCTTGTAGCCGAGGATCTAAGGGCTGCCTTAGCGAGGTCGAAGAGATCCACTTTCACAGCCCCTAGCTCGGCGCTAGTATACCTGGCCCACGCGCTCCCCATGGGTGGATCCACCTCACCCGTGTCCTCTATGATGACTATCTTCCAGTTCAAAGGTATGTAGGAGTAGAGGATCGACCTGAGGAGGGTTGTCTTACCTGAGCCAGGGGGGCCGGCTATTATCAGGCTCATCCCTTTCTCCACGAGCATCCTGAAGTACTCTGCAACGGAAGCCGGGAGCACGCCTTCCTCGATGAGGCGGGTCATGGAGGGGGGTGAACGAGGCTTCTTCCTCACAGCTATCTCGGGGCGGTGGGGTGCGGTGAGCGCGGAGACTATGTGGACCCTGTGCCCGCCGTCCTCCAGGGGTAGCTGTGCATCCACTATGGGTCTGGACGCGGACACATATGTACCGCACTTCAAGGCTATCAACTGCTGGAGCTCTGCAACCTCCTCCAGGGAGCCTACCTTGAGATTTGTTTCAATGAAGTCAACGCGTGGATCACTGGCGGCAAGCCTGTGTCTAACCCATATTGGGCCGGGCCCGGTTACAGAGATATCCTCGACGAAGGGGTCGTCGAGGAGGACCTGGAGCACCCTGTAGCCGAGCAGCGTTCTCGCAGCGTACACTGCTTCCGGAACCAGGGTTCTCTCAACCCCGAGGACCCCTGCAATGACGTCGCTTAAATCCATGCCTCTACGGGCAAGCATCACTATATCCCTCAGCCTTGACTCGACGAGCCCTACAATCCTTTGATCCAGGAGGGGCGTGGCCTCATACCTGTAGACCCCTGCATCCACGTAGAGCCTCACCCTGTAGGCTCCAACAGTGTACTCTGCGAGGATTCCTTCAGCCGGCATGCCGACCACCAGGGGAGTGAAGGGTGAAGGAGGCTTGCAGGGGGAACTAGCCCCCTGCAGCGAAAACCACTTGGGAACGGCCTGAGGAGAGATCGGTTACGCCTACAAGTACCTTGGACACTGAAACACCGGGCTGCAGGGACACTGGGAGCACGAGGTAGACGTCGCTTCTCCCACCAGCTGTCAGCGGCGTCATCTGCGGCGTCACCTGGGTTCCGTTTGAGAGAACTATTGTTACACTCGTCACGTTGAGGCCTCCGGGCAGGAGGTTGCTCACCACGAGTGCCACTACACCGGTGCCGGGTGCACTATAGGAGACAGTGTACCTTGCCACAGCTATATCGGTTGACGGCAGCTTAGAGCTCTGGTAGTCTATGTATGATTTAACGCCGAAGGCTGCGACCACCGCTATCATTATCATCACTATTATGGCTGTCACCTCGCTTATACCTCTAACACCCCTAGTCATAGAGGCCACCGTGTTGACCAAGAGCCGGGACTCAAATAAGGAGGAGCCACTCGGCTACGTGGAACCCTGGATCCTGCCGTCGCCGAGCACGAGGAGCCTGGAGCCTAGTTGAGGTCCCGTGCCGGTGGTGGTTGCAAGTATCGAGGCTTTCTCGGCTGCCACATAGTTCTTCAATAGGTCTACAACGAGGCCGGATGAATGGTCGTCGAGGCTTGAAAACGGCTCATCCATCACGAGCAGCCTCGGCTTCTTCGCAAGAGCCCTCGCTATGGCGACCCTCTGCCTCTGCCCTGCTGAAAGCCTGTAAGGGTAGTCGCCGCCCCTACCCTTCAGCTCCAGTGCGTCAAGCAGCTCGGCCACCCTTCTCCTCCTCTCCTCCCTACCCCATCCCAGGATCACAAGGGGGAGCTCGATGTTCCTCCACACGGTGAGCCACGGTATCAGCGTGTACTGCTGATCCACGTAGCCTATGTAGAGGAGCCTGAGCCTAGCCATCGAGGCCTCGCTACTGAACCCGGCGTCTCTCCCGTGGAGCCTCACTGATCCCGCATCAGGCTTCTCCATGAGGGACGCTATCCTGCAGAGAGTCGTCTTACCGGAGCCATTCCTACCCTTCACAGTGACTGCTTCACCCTCCTCTACCTCGAGGTTCACTCCTGATAAGACTGTGACACCAGTATAGGTCTTCCACACATTCCTCAACTCGAGTACTCTCATGGTGGACACCAGTAGAGGCTGTATGCGTGAGACGAGTAGACGACGGGGGTTTCCCCGAGCAGCCTCCGGGCTGTATCAGTCAGCCTGTAGACGCTGGATGCCTCTGCAAACCCCTTCAACACGTTTTCACTGCTTACAGCGATAATGGAGTTCGAGGGGCAGCGGCCAGTGTAGAGTAGTCTGAGGAGGAGCGCTGTGTCGACACGTAGCCTCATCTCCTCCATATAGTAGAGCTTAGCGTCCCCGATGACCCCCGTATCCCCCGTGAAGGACTCGAGGAACCCGGCGGCAGCCGAGTCCCCGTCCCTGTAAACCCAGTAGAAGCTGGCTTGATCCATCCCTAGGAGGAGCTGGGCCATGACGCCGGAGGCGATTATGAAGCCTGCTAGGGCGATGACGCATGCAGTCCTCGTCTCCTTGACCACTGTGAAGCCAAGGTATATGGCTGCATAGTTTAAAACCCTGTGTGCAATACTCCCCATACCCGGCTTCGAGAAAGCCGTGAACGAGAGGACCCCGGCGGCTGAAACCGCTGCAGCATTGCTGAGCACTGTCTCCCTCCTCGGGGTTGAAAGCACGAGTATGAAGCCGGCGGCGTATGGGATTATGGAGGATGCATCATAACTGTAGAAGCCCCAGCTCAGCCAGACAGCCGGGGCCACTGCAGCCGTGAGGAGGAGGCCTGATACAACACCCCTCCAGGCAGGCGACTCAGGCCTGCCCCGGCTCGCAGCGTAGATAGCGGTGTAGAGGGCGAGGTACAGGGCGGCTGTAACCATGTCCCAGGGGTCCACGGCTTCCGCAATAATCCTGGAGCCCGCTGCCTCCATATACGTGTAAGCCATGGCAGCCGTGAGGAGTGAGTAGGGGATAGCCCTCCTGTAGAAGCCGGATGCCCTGAGACCCCTGGTGAACGCGTCAACCAGCTCGAGGACCCCTGCCTCGGCGAAGATTACAATAGTCATCAATGTGGACAAGTGGTGTGTAACCACCTGGGCTGCTGCAAGCAAGGGGAGAGCGGTTAGAAACCCCAGCCGGCTGCCCGCCAGGATCACGAGTGCGGCTGAAGCCATCAACGGGTAGGAGTACACCTCCTTGAGGGCGGCAGACGTGAAGACGGTGAACGATGGCAGAGCCATCATGGCGGCCGTGGAGAGCACGCTGCCCCCGAGCCTCCTTGCGACAGCGTAGAACCCTGTGCACATGGCGATCGATAAGGCTGCAGCCATGAGGATCCCGTAGACGAAGGGTACATTGAGCCCTGTGAGAAGCGAGGCTACTGCTGAAGCCAATGCTATGCCGGGCCACCTGTTATTGTAGCCGTCGAACGCTGAGTCATCATATATCTTCACCCATGGCTCTGAGACAAGCCTCTCGCTCACCCTGATCAACGGCCATACATCAGTGGAGAAGGGGTGGAGTGTGTAGAGGAAGGGGGCTACATGGATTAGCAGTGTAGCCGTGAACACGAGGAAGACGAGGAAGCTCCTCCCGCTCACTCAACCCTCCACCCCGCTACTGCAACCGTGAGGATCACGATGCCGGCTGCCAGGGACGCTGCGTAGGCAGCTGGGTCAACTCCCCCGTGCACAGGGTGAAGCAGGAGCCTCACACCCGGGTCAACTCTCCCGGCGAGCAGGTAGGCGAGAAGCCATGAGGAGGATGCTGCAAGCGCCTCAACCGCTAGAACCGAGAGCTTAATCCTCCTGGCTGACACACCGATCAACCTGAGCACCCTTACCTCCCCTGCTATCAAGCGGGGTGCGTAGACGCCTACAGCGTAGAGGGATGATGCAACTATGGTTGACACAGCTATGTCGACTGCTGAAACAACCACGCTGCTGAAGCCCAGTGTTGAAAGATACGCGTCTGAGACGGATCTATAGGCGGCGGCCCTCGCAGCCGGGCCTGCATGACTCAACACCACGATTAACGCACCGGCCAGGTTGCCTGGCACACTGAGCCCGGGAAGCCTCGAGGCGTTGACGCTGGAGGCGTTGAAGTAGACCACGGAGGCGTAGCCTGGTGGAGCACCCCTCAACAATAGCACCGTGCCCATGGAGCAGGCGAGCTCATACCTGTAGGGCTCGGAGTCGGCGACGCCCTCAATGTACACGGGTACCCGGCGCCCGTTGAACGGGGAGGTCAACAAGACCACGTCCCCTGCCCTGACCCCCAGGATCCCCGAGGCCTCCGACCCCACTATGCAGCAGTTCTCGCAGCCTCCAGGCAAGCCGGGTCCACTACCACCTCCACCTGAACCCGGTGTTCCTCTCACTATAAGGAACACCCCGTTGTACTCTGCCAGCGTGAACAGCTCGTAGCGCGACGCCTTCACACCTAACGCCTCCTCAGCCATGGTTACGTTGACGAGTGCTGTGAACGGGCTCAGCGAGTACCCTGTCACAGCTACCTCACCGCTTCCAAGACGCGTGAGCCCCCCGTAGAAGCCTAGGACGCCCTGGGTTACGGAGAGCATTAAGGCGATTGCTGCTGCGACGGGGAGTGCGAGCACTAGGGTTGCAGCGTACACTCTCACATATATCCCTGGTGTCACGGCTGGCCAGCCCTCCGGGCACAGTACACCGTGGCCCCTAGGAGGAGGGAGGCCACGGTGACCAGGTATGGTGTAACCGCTGCCTGGGTCCCAAGAGGCCTGTACGGGATGTAGATTGAAAGAGACCCCATGGCTGTTAAGGAGGCATGCGCCGCCAGCACACCCATCGAGACCCCTGTGACCGCTGCGGGAAGGGAGAGCGAGAACAGTGAGGTGAGGCAGGCGAGTGTTAGGGAGGCTGAGGACACGCCAGTGGCTCTGAGAGCCCTGTATTCTTCTTCAAGCCTTGACAACACGTTGTATGAGGCCACTGAGGCTACTGGAGCATAGGCGAGGACAAGGGCCTCCACGATAGCCGAGAGTACGCGGGAGGCCTCAGCCACCAGTGACGCCTCGGCGTCGGCGAGCGTTGGAGCCGGCTGCGACGCGTTGAAAACCATGCAGTGTGAGGCCTCCTCCCCGCTAAGGATGCTTGAAGGCACAACTATGTAAGGGGAGTACACGCTTCCACTACAGGTTTCATTAATCCTCACGGTTACACCGTTAATGGAGACGTTGAGGCTTCCTCCGTAGACCCGGGCCGCGTCAACCCCTATGCAGGCCTCCCCGCCTCCAACGGCTACAACCATCACGCTGTACACGGCGCTACCTGTCGACACGGTTGCCCTGCATGCCAGCCCCGTTAAACCGGGTTCAAGGGCTTCACGTGTCGAAGGCTTGACGATGAACTCCTCCACGTAGAGGTGGACTGCGTCCACCACGGTTTCCAATGCGACTGCAAGCGCTATCGGTGTGGACACTGCGAGTATCAGCCATGCTGCAACCCCTTTCCTCACGGCTGAAACCGTTAGGATCGCCGCCGACGCCAGTATGCTTCTCAAGCCCGGGGTCCTCCGCCTCAATGGATTCATCCACCCTGCTACTATGCCCAGCCCGGCTTATATTGTCGCCTTGTTGAAGCAGGATCACGGTGAGCGTGTAGATGTAGGCGGCTATGAGGCCTTCAAGCCTCATGGATCTCCTAGGGTGCGTTATGCTGGCTGCCGTGATGAGCAGGAGGAGTGCTGAGAGAGCGAGGAAGCCGGCTGAATGCGTTGCAAGCCACGCGTACGCTGAGAGTATCCCTGGGATAAGCGTGGCGGTGTTCCTGAGCCTCAGGGGGCCGATGAGCCTTTCATCCATGAGTGACGCCTCCTCCAGGTATATGAAGCGGTGGAGCCGGGCCTCCAAGCTACCCTCCCCCCGTTGAGAACTCTTCAAGCTCCTCCCTTGTCGCAGCCACCTGGATGAAGAGGCGTTTACCCCCGGCCTTGAGGAGTCCCCGGCCCGGCGGCGCGTTAACCAGTGAGTCTGCCTCGGGGTCGCTCAGCCTGTACACTGCTTTAACCGTGTCCCTCCCCTCGGGCTCCTGCCTCAGGATCAACGCTGTAGCAGACTGCTCGAGTATGCTGCGCCCCTGCGGGGTTCTCGCAAGGTCCTCTGCACGCTGGGTTACATATATGAATGCCGACCCATGCTTCCTCCCCCTTCTAGCTATGTTTTCAAGGAGCCCCATGATGGATGGGGTTTCAAGGAAGAGCCATGCCTCATCAATGAAGAACACTGATCTCCGGGTCCTGGAGAGCAGCTTATTATATGCGTAGACGCTGATCAAGGAGCTTATCAAGGCCTTCAACCGCTTAGACCTCACCTTCCCCAGCCCGAAGACCGTTGAACCCTCGAGCCTCGGCAGCCTCCCAGTATACACGTATACGTCGGGCGGGGCAGTAGCCCCCTCCAGCAGCCTCCTCAAGGAGCCCTCCAGCGACTCCACGAAGCCACCTATGTCCCCGGCTACCTCCGCCTTCACGAAGAGCTCCCTCCTCAAAGCCCCGTGGAGGCGGGGTGGCACAGCGTAGAGGTCTGCGAGGAGATCCGCCACCTGCCCGAGCTCGAGGACGCCCTCGGAGAGTAATCTAACAGGGTCTAAGCCGAGCTCCTGCCCCTCCACTATTTCAACCGGTGAAGCCCCGAGGAGCCCCGCTATCCTCGTGTACTCGGACTCCGGGTCGACGCCGACATACGTGATGCGTTTATCCATCTCCCTCAGCCTCTTCAAGAACACCTTGACCGCCATGGATTTACCGGCACCGGAGACCCCGAGGATCACGAAGTTCAAGTTGGGCTTGCTCCAGAGGTCGAGCACCACGGGGGACCCGGAGGCCGACACCCCTAGGAAGACGCCCTGCTCGTCGCGCAGCTCCTCGTCGACCAGGGGGAAGAAGGATTTAAGCGAGTAGGTGTCAGCATACTTTTTCTCAAGCCCGGCGACCCAGCCACGGGTCTTAAACCCGTAGAGATCCAGCTGGATGGGCGGTGCATCAGCCTCGAGGCCGTAGCTCTTCAAAAGGTTTTTCAACACGCCGGCCGACTCCTCAAGCCCCCTTAGGCTGGGAGCGGTCACCGTTAGCATCAGGTGGAACTCGTAGAGGTCAGCTCCCTCGATAACCCTGGATGCCAGCTCGCCGGCTAACTCGACGCTGGCCTCCTCCCTGGCACCGAGGACCCCGAGCCTCCGCCTCCTCACGGAGTCAGCCATGGAGAGAGCCCTACTCCTTGAGACACGCTTAAACACCAGGGCGACCTCGTCGCATGCTGTGAGGAGAGCGTATGTGAAACCCTCTGGGAGGCTTAAAGGATACTTGTAGACAACGTAGATCCTCGCAAGCCTCCCGTCATCCAGCATCATTGTTGAAGCACCCTTCAACCCTGCTACACGGGGCCTCAAGGGCTCAGCCCTCACAGCGTTGAACCCTGAGAGATCCAGGTTGAAGGGGGCTAGCGCATAGTACTCGTAGCGTGAGGCATCGAACACGTAGTCCCTGTACCTGTACTCCTCCCGGAGCCTCCTGGATAAGACGACGCCGCTCCCGATGACGGATAGGAGTGAAGCCCACTCGGAGAGAACGGCATCCCTCTCCCCGTCGCTCAACGTGAAGAATGAAACCCCTTTAAGCCTCCACCACGAGTACTGCATCAACCACACCCCTTCAGATGGGTTGCCGGGGGTTAAATAGGGATGGATCCAGCCCTCCTTATTTGACGCCCCGGGCAATGGCTCCACAGCGGTGTGGATCCATGGGGTTGAAGCACGTAGCCCTATACTCCATACCCGTCACAGTTACACCTGAACCCCCGCCAGGCATAGGTGAAGCCGTTTCAAGGATACTTAGCTGGCTCTACTGGCTTGCATGGATGGCTGTCGCCGGGGCAGGCGTCTACGGTGTCTTGAAGACTGTGATGGGTGACACGGAGGAGGGTAGAAGGCTCATCCTGGGTGCTGTCGCAGGCGCAGTGCTCCTCGCATTCCTCTGGGTGATAATCTCAGCCCTCGTCTCATAGCCACCGGTGGGCAAGCTTGCTCTACCACGTGCTCCCAAGGATAGGGGTTGAACTAGACCCCCGTGTCCTAGGCTACAGGTTCACATACTGCCTCGAGAACACTGGTAGCCGGCTGCGAGTCTACCTGGAGACCGAGACCCCTAGGGAGGCGTTGTCAAGGTTCCTGCACGTGGAGGAGTACGATGCATCACTGCTCCACAGGGAGCTGGGTTCAAGGCTATATGTCTCCGAGGCAAGGCTCAGGTCTAAAAGAGACTTCTGGCTCCACGACACCGTTATACGGGGCCTACCCGACCTCGCCTCCTCGCTGAAGGCCCCCGGCCTCATGTGCCTGGGGTTCTCGAGGAGCCGTGTGCTTGAATCAATATACTACTCGAGGGCACGCAGCCTCCTCAAGCATGCGGGGCGCAGGGACCCCGCCCTCAGGGCTGAAGCCGGAGCCATAGTGGAGAGGGCTGGGAGAGGCGTGTGGAGTATTAGAGTGCTCTGCGCGGCCGGGAGCAGGCGGGTTCTCGAGGAGTGCGAGGAGAGATTATCGAATGCTTCGCCGACAGCCCTGAAATGGGTTAGAGGCGTCGTGGAGGATCCAGGGGGCCTCGCGGAGAGGTTGAAGCCGCTGGAACCAGGCATCCTAGCCCGCCTCGCACCCTGGGGTATACCGGTTGCCTGCGGCAGCACAGTGTACAGCATGGTTGAGCTGCCTGATCCAGGCGTGCACCCAGTTGGCTTCACGAGGGGGAGCCCCCTCCCCGACGCTGTCCCCGTGAGGAGTGAAGGAGACTCCTTCAGGATAGGTGTAACGGAGTCCGGGAGGGAGGTTAGACTAGGGATCCGGGATCTAGAGAGACACGTATACGTTGTCGGGCAGACGGGGAGCGGTAAGACAAGCCTCCTCAAGCTACTCGTCCACAGGCTGCACGGGCTCGGCGGGGCAGCCATCATATTGGTCGACCCCCACGGCGACATGTCAAGGGAGCTCGCCGGGGAAATACCTGGAGCAGTGTTCCTCGACCCTGTTGACGCGCCATACGGCGTCAACCCGCTGGATCTCCCGAGGCACAGGGACAGGGAGTACGCTGTCTCAGTGGCAATAGATGTATTGCTAACCGTGTTCCAAGAGGTGTTGAAGCTGATGAGCACAGCTGTGAATGTGAGATACCTGCTACGCGTCATCCTGAGAGCCCTGTACGCTGAAAGCGACTCCCCCACCATGGCGGACGTCTACGAGGCCATCCTAGGGCTCTACAGTGGTAGACTAGTGCTCGGCGACCCAGGGGACCCGGAGTGGAGGAGGCAGCTCGAGGTCTTACGGAGCATGCAGAGGCAGACACTTATCTCAGCGCTCTCAAGGCTGGAGCCATACGCCAGGGACGGCTTCCTCAGGAGGCTCACGAGTAGGACAACAATAGATGTCGGTGGAATGCTTTCACCCGGCTCCCTCACATTGTTCTCAACGCCTAAAGCAGTGTTAGGCGAGGATCTCGCCAGGCTCGTAGCCTCCACCGTTGTTTTAAAGATCTGGAGCGAGGTGCTTGCAAGAGCAAGGCTCGGCGAACCCAGGACACACGTGTTCCTCGTGATCGACGAGTTCCAGTTCGTAGCCGACCTCCCAGTAGTCGACACAATGCTATCCGAGGCAAGGAAGTACGGGCTACACCTCGTAATAGCACACCAGCATACAGGGCAGCTCCCAGGCAGCCTCCTCCAGTCAATACTCACCAACACAGGCGTGAAGCTCGTCTTCCAGGTAGCCGGTGGAGACGTTGAGAAGCTCAGCATGGTGGACGCCGACTTCTCGAAGCAGCTCTCCAAGGCGTTGACATCCCTGGCGGCAGGCACAGCTGTACTCAAGCTCTCCGCGGGTCCAGGAGAGCAGCCGCCCCCGCCAATCATGGTGAGGCTGGATAAACCCAGCTAACCCTCCGGTACACCAGGGGAGGAGGGGTGGGGAAAAACTATGGTAGAGGCGGGGGAGCCTGGGCTGCCTGAGGCTGCTCCTGTGCAGGAGGCTTCGCTGAGAAGAAGGCTATCGCCGCTATTATCCAGGCGACCAATAGTATTATGGCGCCAACCAGTATTATCGTTAAGACAGCGCCGATCAGTATGAGGAGGCCGGCGGTGCCGAAGAGTTTCTCACCGGATTTAGCTGCCAGCGTGTCGAAGGATTTCCTGAAGAATACTGCCGCCACCACTAGGAATATGAATAACACTACTAACCCTATGAATAAGCCGGCGAGGAAGCCGAGGCCGGCTCCCATTTCATGGAGCCCGCCGCCTAAGCCCAGTCCGAGTCCCATGCTGAACATTGATGCACCGATCAACACTATGAATACTACGAGGCCTATGAACTCTATTATCACAGCGTACAGTGCATTGGTGAATATGGTGTCATCCCGGTATGCTTCAGACAGTCCTTTCAACCCTATTAGTAGCAGTATCAGGCCTATCAACGCTAGGATCGGTGTGAAACCGCCTATCGCCAGGAGGATTGCTCCAACCCCAGCCACTATTTTACTTGTCTCGTACTCCAATTACTACACCTCTACATATTATTGCTGCATCACAGTATTTAACCTTGATCACTGCTTGGGACACGTGTCCCTCGCTATTAGACCCCAGGGGGATCCAGGGGCCGGGTGCCCTGGATGGATGCCTCACTACTCCTAGGCTACGTGGACTGGGTTCTCTGGGCCTCTAGCACGGCTGTGATAGTTTTATCCGTGGTTAGACATGCCTCAGGCTCCAGGGATGCGGGCAGGTGGTTTCTAGCCGGGTTAACAGGGCTCCTGATAGCCGGGTTCGCCGACGCGGTTGTGAACGCGCTGTACGGCGGGGACACGGGTATCCTTGGGTCCCTGCCGTATGGATGGGTTTTCCCAGCTGCCTCACTAGGGTTAACGCTTACAGGAGGCCTCTACATAGTGTCAGGGAGGCTTGAGGAAGGCGTGTGGCAGGTTCTAGGAGGCCTCCTCGTCGTCGGACTCGGGTTAATGGCCCTCTACCTCGCCGGGGGAAGGGTCGGCGGCTTGGACAGGGTGCTCTACGTCTACGTGTGGAGTAGTAGGCAGGGCTACTTCACCGGGGAGGCCGTGAACATCTCGGTTGCAGTGTCTCCCCCGGTGGACACCGTGGAGTACGTTGTCTCATGGGGCGACGGCGTGGTGGAGCACTACACGGGGGGAGCCGCCGTCAACCTGAGCCATGTCTACGCCTCCAGCGGCGCCTACACCGTGGTGATCAATGCTTCAGGCGGCGGCTTAACAGGGTTCAACAGCCTCGCGTTGAGCATCAGTGATAAGCCGTGGACGCCTCCATGGCCCTTCGACATAGTTGTCTCACCGGTTGCAGGCTTCTTCAACTCCCTCTGGCAGGCTTTGACAACCCCTTTCAACCTACAGCTCCTCACCACGTCGCCGAGGCTTGAGGAGGGCTCCCCTGAATGGGGCCTCTACACAGCGGTGTTGGATGCGTCTCTCACCGGGCTGGGCTTCTTCCTGGCTTTAAGGCTCATCCAGGCCGCTGTGAACGGGGATGCCCGGGGCTTCATAGACTCCGTTAAGGAGGCACTGGTGGCCGTGTTGCTCTCCCTTACAGCCCCCTACATATATAATGCCTCCGTAGACATCCTCAACGCGTTATCCATGAGGATAGTGCAGGGCGTTGACCCAATGCCCTCAATAGCTTCAGCCCTAACCCTTATCTCCACAGGGGTCATCCTAGGCTTCTTCATCCCGGCCGCAGCCCACCTAGCAGCACTCCTCACACTCATACTCGCTGCAACAGCCGCACTAGTGGCTGTAAGACACTGGCTCACGCTCTCAATAGCTGCGTCGACACCCCTCTTAGCCGTAGCATACCTGCACCCGGGTCTCAGGGGAGCCGTGAACAGGGTGATAGGGTTGTGGAGCGGCCTCGTGCTCGCCGGCCCTCTCTCAGCGGTCTTCATGAAGACCTGGAGCCTGCAGGTCGGCGGCCTAGGGCAGGCTGTAACAGGGCTCCTAGTATACGCCATGCTCCCAAACATCATGGGTCTCCTAGGCGGGGGAGTAGGAGGCGCAGCCGAGAGGATCGGGCTATTCTTCTACACTACTGCGTTAAAGATTACAGGAGCCTCGAAGACGAGGAGCCAGGGAGGCATGGTGCAGCCGAGGCCACAGGATACCGGGGAGGGCAGGGTGAGGCTACACACGGGTAGAGGAGTGGAAGGCTATGGGAGGCTACGTGTGCAAGGCAATTAATCCACGTGGATGACGCGGGCTACGAGGTCAGCGTGGACAGGTCTAATGTGAGCGTTGGGGAGAGGGTTAGAGCCGTCTTGGAGAAGCAGCTGATACCCTGGCTCCTGGCGAAGGAAGGCGTAAACCCCACGATAATCGCCAAGATAACCGGGCACAGGAAGCTAGACAGGATACTACACTACACCTCTCAGGTAGCAGCCGAAGACATCTTAAGCAAGCTCGGAGGCGTCTAAGCATGAAGGAAGCCACCGTAATAGCGGCCGTGGGCACACCCATAGCCGTGCCCTAAGCCGGCTTGGAGCGTTATGATGGGCAACACAGCAACCTACAAGGACTACTGCTGCACGGGAGACAGCCATCAATTGATTCTACCCTGACTATTCTCAGCCTGTATGTTTAGTAGTCTATGGAAATAGTGCATGCACGCGTTGATGGAACGTGATATATAATATTGCACAGCCGGGGGTAAGCCGACTACCCGTGCCACACCGGGCTCCTGCAAGGCATAAATAGTTTCACGCATACATTAATAATATTGGTGGCGACAACATGAGGAAGGCGCTCGTGGCTACCTTGATCCTCCTCGTGTTCTTGGCGTGGCTCGCGTGGGGAGGCGGGCTCAGGCTGCTCGCGGGGCTCGCGCCGAGGGGCCCCGCGGGGTCGACCGCTACCAGCGGGACGGGCACCCACGCGACGCCAACGGTTACGGCGACGCCCCCGTCGCCTCCGCCGTCCAGCCTGAACGGGACGCTCCGCGTGCTCGACGGTGAGGCGCTGACCGCGAACCTGTGGTCGAGGATGCGGGATGTTAATGTATCGGAGGTCAAGCCGTACATGGACTGGCTGCTCGCCGCGCTGGGCCCGAACCCGGCGGGCGCGATGAGGGTCGAGTGGCGCGAGGGCAACGAGACGCTCGCTCCGGAGGTGCGCGTCTTCGACACGCGCGTCGGCTGGGGGCAGCCCGCCGGCTGGGGCTACGAGCCGCCCCGCGACGTTAAGCTGGTTAGGATGGGCGTGGTCAGGCTGGCGTTCGGCGCCGTGCTCGTGGTCACCGCGTTCTACAACGGCGGCGGGATAGACGTCGTGATACACGGGGCGTTCGCCAACGCGTCCGCCTACCTCGACCTCTTCGAGAGATCGCTGGCGATAGCGGACGACCGGTACGTGCCGCCAGGCTGGCTCCGCAACGACCCGTTCTACACCATAGAGCACGCCGCCGGCGAGGTGAGGAAGGCTGTCTCGGGCTGGGCGCTGTGGCGCGTCGAACTCCCCGCCAGCGACGGCGCGGTGCTGGAGGCGGGCAGTGCGTCCTACCGCATCAACCGCGTCCTCCTCCTGCTCGAGGAGCCGGTGGCGAAGCTGGAGTCGCGGATGAGGCTTTCCGACTACTTAGAGGAGGGCAACGGCACGGTGTCGAGGATAACCTTCGACAACGCGCCGTTCTCGTGGACGCCCGACCTCGGCTTCTGGGTCGTCGTCGGCCACCCCGCGTTCGCTCTCGCCGTCAGGCTGACGCACCCGCCGGGCCACGACCTAGACGACCTCTACTCATACTGGGTGCCGCGCGTGACGCTCGACGTGATCCTCGGCAACGCCTCGGGTCGCGTCGTGGGGCTGATGTCGCCGATGGTTCCGCGCTACCTCGACGGCTACGTGTGCGGCGGCGCGTCCACATCCACCGCGCTCTTCGCGTCCTCGGCGCTCGGCGCGTTCGCGTCCGTGTTCCTCTTAAGCCCCATGCCCGACCCCTCCACCGGCCTCCCGGTGCCCCACGCGATCTCCGTGCTCCACTACGCGAGGTACCGGCTGAGCATCTACGCCCAGGCCTACGACGTCGACGGCGACGGCGCCGAGGACGCGATAACCCTCGTGGACACCGCGAGCCTCCCCAAGGAAACCGTCCTCGAGAAGCTGGAGAGCGTCACCAAGTTCTACCCGGGCATCGGCACCCCCACCATGCTGTACACGGGGATAGCGAACGCGACGCTCGCGCTCCCCGCGTGGCTGAAGGCGCCGTGGCTCGACGCGATGCTCACCAGGGCGCTGGCGCTCAGGCCCGCGATAGTGCCCGGCAGCTGGATGGGCAACATCGTGGATGCCGCGCCCGCCAACCTCGCGATGACCGCCGGCAACACGGAGACCGCCCGCGTCGCGATGGAGCAGTACAGGTGGGTCGTCGGCGACCCCGACTACCTCGCCTTCCTCGACTCCATATCCCGCCGCTTCGAGCCCCCGTCGCTGGTAAGGGGAGCCCTGCCCGCCGCGCTCGCCGCCGCCCCGGTGGTCTACGAGGCCCCGCCCGCCCCGAGGATACTCGTGGTCGAGGCCGAGAAGAAGGAGGACGTCCAGACCGGGGTCGACGAGCACGGCAGGCCGGTCGGCTACGCGAGGTACGAGGCCGACGCCGGCGGGCTCAACATCACGCTGCACATCGGCAACTGGAAGAACCCGAGCGAGTGGGCGTTCGCCGTCTACGTGAACGGCGAGCTAGTCTTCGAGCACAGGTGGCGTCCCGACGACCAAGTGAGGGGCAGGGAGTTCTACTACTACGTCCACCACGGCGGCACCATCTACTACGTGTTCGTCAACTGGTAGCGGATCCCTTTTTCCCGAACCGGGTGCCCGCGCCGTGCACCGATTATGGTGCAACGCGCGGAGGAGGAAGCCGATCGATAATAGCCCGCCGGCGACGTGCCCAGCCTAGGTGCCGCTCCTGCCGGCGCGCGTCACCGACGCAACGCCCGCGGCGTTCTACCTGCGGCAGGCACGCTGGAGGCCGGCATGGTGCAACGTGCAGAAGTGGAAGCCGATCCCTAGCCAGCACCGGGATCCCGCGGGCCGCGGGGCCGGCGCGCGACCCCGGGCGATCGGCCCACTCTTCTGCGCGTTGCACCATAGTCGCCCCGCCGCGGCGGGAAGCCTTTAAGAGGAGGCCGAGCATAGTGATCGACCGTGGGTGATCGCCTTGAGGCGCACCGGGCGCGGCTTCAGGGGCGTCGCGGCGGGCACCGTCGTAGCCGTCATAGTGCTCGTCGCAGTCGCCGCGTACGGAATGGTCAGGCTCACGGAGACAGCCTCGCTCTTCCACCGCTAGCGGGGGGTCTCCGCCGGAGCCCCCGCGGCGGGCGGCCGGCGGCGTGCCGCGGGGCGGGATCGTTCCAATTGAAGAGGGGAGGGGATCACTGTGTGCGGGCCGTTTATTCATTGCACATGATCTGGAGGGATCATGTGCAATGATCCACGGGATCATGTGCAATCATTCGCCCCAACCCGCTACACCCCTCCGCCACGGCCGACTCCCCGGGGGCCCCGCCGCAACCGGGACCCGCCCGCCACGGCAACCCACGCTGCCACGGCCCCGTCCACGCCTCTCCGCCACCCGGCCGGGATCCCCTAAGGACATGGATCCCGAGCACGTGGAGGCCGGGGTCCCAGGGGGAGTGAGCCCAATCCAGGGCCTAGCGGGGGAGAGATCCGGCTCACAAGCCGTCTCTGGATAAGTTTTTAAACTCTGCTGGGTATACGTAGACGGGGAAGGCATGTTCGGCAATATAGTGCTACAGTTGATTCCAACAGCTCTTAGCTTCATATTGAAGTGAGTGGTGTAGAATCATGAGGGCGGGCTCAGGAGTATATGTCCTTTTCTCAGCCCTCTTCATGGCGATACCGCTTATCCTGTCTTCTTACCCGTTGCTCGGGTTCTTCCCCACCTATGTTGCAAGCCCTCACGACTTAGAGCCGGGCACGAGGTTCACATATTACGGGATCGTGACGGATCCGGGGTTCGTGAACCATTCCTCGCTTCACATAGTCGAGGCCGACGTCGCTTACCTGGGCTCGGACGCGTACGAGGTCAACCTCACGCTGTACGAGCTCGAGGGTTGGATGCACGTGGGCATCAGACCCCTCAGAGAAGGCGGGTTTTCGTTTACCGCGGAGAATGTAACGGTTCTGTGCAACGCTCGCGTGCCCCTGAGCTACCAGAACAGCTCCTTTGCGAGGCTGGCCACACCCAAGGCAGGAGAGGCCACCGTCGCCATTTATGGAGGCGTTGCCTACAGGGACTTTAAGAGAGCAGGCTTCAAGGGGCGGGGCTTCTTCAGCCTAGCCACCCCGGAGGCTTACCTGGGCTTTGCCAGGACTTATGAGGCCGAGGTCGTTGACCTCTCGACGAACGAGAGCCTCGCCGACCGGATAGGTCTCCCCATATTCGTTCGCATGGGCGACCGCTACCTCGCCACCGACATGATACTGGTTCACCCGGCTATCCCGCAGACCTTCTTAAACGACTTCGGCTCAGCGTGCCCCGCACTGAAGAGCACCCTAGAGCAGTATTTTAAAGACGTCGAGGAGAAGAAAGGCGGGATCCCAATCCCTCCTCGGGAGGAACTCTTCTTAGACTACGTGAGCCACATCCCCAGCGATCAGGCGTGGGCTGAGGCCTTCTGGGACAATTTCAATGTCGCACTGTTCCCCGTGTCGTATGTATTCGTGGCCGCCGGCCTTGCACTGCTTATACTGAGGTTGAGGAAAGCATGATGCTTAGAGTCGAGAAGCTGAGCAAGCGGTTCGGCAAGACATGGGCCCTTTCCGAGGTCTCCTTTGCTTACGAGGGGGCTAGGATCGCTGTCCTCGGGCCCAACGGCAGCGGCAAGACCACTTTGCTCACAATACTGGCGGGGCTTAGGTACCCGACCACGGGCAGGGCGCTCGTAAACGGTATCGAGCCCTATGTCGAGCGCGAAAGAGCCGTGAGAGCTATATCCTTCATGTTCGAGAAGCCGCGTTTCAACCTGGGCATAAGGATTAGAGACATCGTCAAGATACTGAGCGAGGATAGGGGCTGCGGCGACGAGGCCGAGAGCCTGGCTCGCTTACTGGGGCTCACGGAGTTTTACGATGTGAAATTAGCTGGCCTGTCCTCGGGGCAGGCGCAGCTGGTGGGTATATGGGCCTCTCTGGCCTGCTGGGATGGAGTAGTCATAATCGACGAGCCCTTCGCACACCTAGATATCCGCAGGGCGGGAGTGCTGGCGAATCTCATCAGCAGGAGGTCGGACATAATCTTCACCACTCACACTCCCGAGGAGGCGGAAGCGCTCGCCGACTACATAGTGATATTGAACAATGGCAGGGTGGTGTGGGCCGGCACCAGGGATCAGCTGGTGGCTCGCGACGTCTTCGAAGCGTACCCTCTCGGAGACAAGCAGCGATCGCTGGGTCTCCTCGAAGAAGAGGAATGCAGGGTTGTAGCCGACCTGGGCTTGACGGTCATTGTGACGGGATGCAAGGAGGAGGATCTGGCGGGGCTCGTGAAAAGAGGCGTGATCTCCGGGTTCAGGAGGGCAGGTGTGAGGTATGTATATGCTGGGAGGAAACGTGAAGAAGGTTAAATACATAGTTAAGTGGTACCTGAAAAGCGGGCTCTTCCACCCGCTCTCCCTAGCATTGATCGCTGTGATAGCCCTCAGTCTCCACTCAATCCTGAGCACTTATGAGGGTGACATGGAAAGATCCATGGTGCCCCTTCTGGAGTACCTCTTGCTCCCAGTGTACGTTCTGGCTGCCGGGCTTCACATGATCGGAAGCCCCTTGGTGGTGGTCTTCGAGGTCAACATGTTCAAAGACTGGAGGAGCCTGTTCGCTGCCAAGCTGGCTTCCTTTACACTATCCCTGGCGCCTTTAGCAGCTGTGTTGCTGCTGGTCGCCTACGCCTCAGGGGGCGACTACTTAGTCGGCTACTTGCTTCTCAGGCTTTTAACATACATCTCCCTTTTCGCCCCGGCACTACTACTGAGAGACCAGAGGGCCGCCCTGCTGTACTTCGTGGCGGTCTTCATGCTCGTGCCCATAGCGGCACCCATAGTACTCACCAATGAGGTGAGTGCTCGAGGAACAATCGACGCACCCCTAGCACTGTTCTTTTACTTCACGTCACCCCTGACCATGGTTCGGTATGAAGGGCATGTCGATGTCTCGCTGCCTACTGCCTGCACGGCCGCGCTCTTCGCCTCGGCATTAATAGTGATAGCCTCCGCAAAGGTGTTTGAGCACTTGGAGTACGGGCTGGAGCACTAACTACCTCCGGGGCAGGAAGAGACCCACGGCGGAGCGAAGCAGTGGGCAATGCACTCGAGGAACGCGAGGTAGCGGGCGTCACCGATTATCCACCTGTAGCTCTGCAGGGCGGAACGGGCGGGCTCGCAGATATAAGGAGTAGATCCCCGTACTGATAGCATCTGACCTCCTCCCCGCCCTAAAGGGGGTTTTCCTTTAGGGGGTTCACTGGTTCCCCGCATCTGTTCGGGGCTACATCCGTCATCTGCGGGGCAGTCGGGGTGGTCAGAGACCCCCATCTGGGCTAGGGGTCGTGGCGTCTCCACGGGCTCGGGGCTAACCCTGAAGACAGCGCACAGGGTTAGGAAACCCTCACCGCCCATAGGGGAAGCACCCGCTTCTATTATACTACAACATTTTTAAACTTAATATCCCCGCCTTGAAAGGCGAGGCTTCCGGTTGTAGCCGTTTGGGGAATGCGGGGTTCATCCTAGTCTAGTGGCTCGCCTCTAGCGGCTTTTTCAACGAGTT
Source organism: Desulfurococcus mucosus DSM 2162 (assembly GCF_000186365.1). Taxonomy (NCBI): domain Archaea; kingdom Thermoproteati; phylum Thermoproteota; class Thermoprotei; order Desulfurococcales; family Desulfurococcaceae; genus Desulfurococcus; species Desulfurococcus mucosus. The sequence goes on along the minus strand of NC_014961.1, from coordinate 453,013 downwards.
CTTTGGCGTAGTCATACCTGATCCTTCCATCCTTGACCATTTTCTCCGCAACCCTGTCTATGAGGTCGCCTGTAGCGCCCGCCATTATGGCCAGGTTCCTGGCGTGCAGCCTCATGTGGCCTTTCTGAATACCCTCGGTGACAAGGGCTCTCAGCGCGGCTAGGTTCTGGGCGAGCCCTACGGCCGCCATTACTTCAGCGAGCTCTCTGGCTGTTGAGACACCCAGTATCTTCAAGGCTATCCTGGCTACAGGGTGGACTTTAACCGCTCCCCCGACGACGCCTACCTGGAGCGGTATCTCCAGGCTCCCGGCTAGCAGCCCGTCCTGCGTCACCTCCCATCGGCTCAGAGGCCTGTATACTCCTGTCCGCGCCGCGTACGCGTGTGCACCCGCCTCTATAGCCCTGTGGTCCTGGCCTGTTGCAAGAGCCACTGCTATCACACCGTTCATTATCCCCTTGTTGTGTGTGACAGCCCTGTAGGGGTCTATTTCAGCGAGGATCGATGCCTCCATTATCTTTCTTGCGACATCCATACCTCCTACCTCGTCAACCGGTGTGGCAGCCCATGCCCTTGCAACCCTGTAGACCGCGTGGTTTGAAACTATTCTCAGCCTTGCCTCTCCCCCGGTGATCTTCTCGAGGATCGGTGCCACTGCTTCAGCCATGGTGTTCACGGTGTTAGCCCCCATTGCATCCCTCACGTCTACAACCAGGTGGACGACTATGACGCCGCCTAGGGCAGGGTGCTCGAGGACCCTTACCTCCAGGTCCCTGGGGCCTCCCCCGTACTTTAGGAGCGTTGGATCCTGCTGTGCAGCGTGCTCGAGTATCTCCTTCTTCCTCTCAATCACCCTCATGGCCTTGAACCAGGGTGAGTCGACTTTAACCAGGTGTATCTGGCTGATCATCTCCTGCCTCTCAGCGTTAGCACCTATCCCCTCCCCGTGCCTCAGCATTCTCGCAGCATTGCTGGCAGCCGCCACGACGCTGGTTTCCTCGATGACCATGGGGATTAAGCGTTCACGACCATTTATCAGGAAGTTTGTTGCCACGGCGAACGGGTATGTCATGCCGCCGACAACGTTCTCTATCATGCTGTCAGCTATCTTCTCAGGGAGGTTGCCTAGGTTTCCAAGCGTCTCAAGCTCCTCGCCTGTTAACCCAGCCCACTCCCCGACAATCCTCCTTCTTTCATGAATAGGAAGCTTGTAGAAGCCGGGTATCCTACTGCTACTCATATCCCTGCACCCTCAGCGTCTTTATTACGGTGCCGCTAAATAAATATAGCTGGGTGCAAGCATGGTTCACGAGTGGGCTCTAGCGGAGTCCATAGTGAACTACCTGGTCGACCAGGGGCTTAGAAGGATCAGGGTTCTCAGGCTGAGACTCGGCCTCCTGCAAGGGGTTGACAAGGAGGTCCTATTGTTCAGCCTGAGGGAGGTGGCGTCGATGCAGGGCGTGGAGATAGGGGAGGTCGCCGTGGAGGATGAAGAACCAGTCTTAAAATGCAATACATGCGGCTACACCTGGAGCATGCCTGCCTCAGCCCTGAGCGATGAGGAGCGTGAGGCAGTCCACTTCGTCCCCGAAGCCATACACGCGTTCACCAGGTGCCCTAGGTGTGGGAGCAGGGATTTCACGGTTGTGAAGGGTAGAGGAGTATCCCTGGTGGAGGCGGTGCCTGGTTGACCGGGGACCCAAGGCTCCACAACGCGTTGAGGAACCTCTCGCAGGCTGGGAGAGTATACGTGGTGCTGAGCACTAAGGGGGGTGTGGGGAAGACCACTGTAGCAGTCCTCCTAGCCCTCCACGCGTCGAGGAGGCTTAAAGCAGGGTTAATGGATGCTGATCTAACTAATCCATCGACACACATACTCCTCGGCATAGACCCCTCAGCCGTCAAGTACCGTGAGGAGAAAGGGATAGAGCCCTATAGGATCAACGGCTTAAGATACGTCACCATGGCCGCCTACACGGGTGAGAAGCCGCTGCCGTTAAGGGGGAGGGAGGCTGGTGAAGCCCTAAGGGAGCTGCTCGCCATCGTTAAATGGGGTCCCCTAGACATCCTCCTCATAGACACGCCGCCGGGCGTGGGCGACGAGCACCTCGACCTACTCTACTCGTTGAAAAACATTGTTAGACCCCTTGTCGTGGCAACCCCCAGCGTGCTCTCAGTGAGAAGCGTTGCAAGACTCATCCAGCTCCTAAGGGAGGCTGGATACGGGTGGATAGGCCTCGTGGAGAACATGGGTAGCGGGGTGCTCCAGGGTGAACCACTCCTCCAGGGCGCAGACTACCTAGGCTACATACCGTTCACACCGGGGCTGGAGGACTGCCTGCGGTCAAGAAAGGAGGCGTGCGTTGACCCAGCCCTACTAGACACCGTTGTCTCCAGGCTTCTCGAAGCCTAAGCCCAGCGCCGGCTCAAACACCATGTCGGCGCTGAGGCTCCTGTCGCCTGCATCCCCTATCCCGGGCACTATGAAGAAGCCCTTGTCCACAACGGGGTCTACTTCAACCGCTATAAGGGGTATACTGCTGAACCTGCTGTGGAAGACCTCCACCCCGTACCTTGACGCTACGACTGTAGCTGCTATTATGCTCCTACACCCCCTTGCCTCAACCTCCTCTACAACCCTGGTCATCGTCCTCCCGCTCGCCAGCGTGGGGTCGACGACGAGGGTAGTGTACGCTGAGAGGTCTGAAGGCATCCTCTCATAGTATAACTCGGCCTCCACCCTGCCCTCGCCCACAATCCTCCTGGCTGCAACAAGGCCTAAGCCAGCCCATGGCATTGCATCCCATATCCCGTGGACAAGCGGTATAGACGCCCCTAGAACCCCCACTATGTAGAGGGGTCTCGACGGGTACACTCCCTCAGCCCTCCCCATCCCGGACTCTATGAAGACCCTGCGCCACTCAAGGTGCCTTGAAACCTCGTACCCTATGATGAAGCCGAGCTTCCTCATGTACTCCCTGAACAAGCCCGGCGTGGTTGCAGGCTTCCTGAGTATTGAGAGATAGTACTTGGCTAAAGGGTTGTCTACGAGTATAAGCCTACCCATGACCCTCACACTGTGGATAGGAGGAGTCAACGGGTTAATAACCCTGCTAACCCTGCTTCAACCCCAGCTCCCTCAGCTGCCTCTCAACCTCCTCCGCTACGCGTTGCCCGAACCTCGGTAGGGATGCTATACTGGAGACAGGGGCTTCAGCGAGATCCCTCAGTGTTTTAAAACCGTGCTCTATGAGTATCCTAGCCCTCACCCTTCCAATCAACCTCAGTGAGGCTAGTTCAAGCGCGTCCTCCCTCACCCCTTTCTCAAGCCTCTTGGAGAGCTTGTCGAGCGCCCTGTAGAACGCTATGTCCCCCAGCACACCCTCCACGCGTGCAAGCGCATGGGTTATCCAGGCCGCTGTATCCCTCATACTGTAAAGGTCGCCGGGGCCCACCGAGTATTTCCCAACTATCTCGTCCTCCGATGCCTCATTAATCCAGTCGTAGAGTATCATGGCGTGGACGAATGCTTCAAGCCAGTCATCGTAGTCGACGCCCGCCCTCCCGGGCCCCGGTATAAGCCCCTCCCCGCTCATATCGAGGGCCACGTCCTCGAGGCCGGCTACCACCCTTCCCTGTATGTAGGGGGATCCCCTTTTGAAGTCAGGGGTCATGGAGACCACGTGGAGCAGGTAGAGGTCGAGCCCAGGGTTAGGGGGCTTTAAACCCCTGTACACGCTTATCGTCAAGGGGTCTAGGTAGGTGTAGGATGTAATCCTTCCAAGGGCTGAAGCCCTCAGGGAGCCCCCGGCCTCCTCGATCATCCCGAGCTCCGTGAGGAGCTTGACGGCTGCCTCAACCTTGCCGGCATAGAAGCCGGGGTCCCCGGACTGCTTCATGGAGAGGGTTGCTGAGAGGGCTTCCACAGCCTCCCTGGTGCTTGAGGCCTCGCCTGACGCCACTAGTGAGAGCACGTGTATCCTCAGGCTTCTCTCGCTGAGGAGCTTCCCTGCAACGGGCTCCGGGGAGCCCTCTATGTACTTCAATGCCTCCCTGCTGCTTGAGGCGTCGACTATTATGGATTCACCCTTCTCATCGAACCTCGGTCTCCCAGCCCTCCCAGCCATCTGCTTGTACTCTGAGACACTTATACTCACCTTCCTCCCCCTGGCGGGGTCATACCTCTTCACGGAGACCAGGACTCTTCTAGCAGGCAGGTTGACGCCTGCTGCAAGCGTGGGGGTCGCGTACAGGATCCTGATGAGCCTCTCCCTGAAAGCCTTCTCCACTATGCTTCTAGCGACACCCGAGAGCCCTGCATGGTGGAATGCCACCCCTCTCTTCATCAACTCGGATAACCCGTCTCTTTCAACCGATGTAGGGGCTTCCTCGAGCTCCCTGAGGAGCTTGGCCAGTGCGTCGCCGACGGGAGCCATGGGGAGGCGTTGAGCAGCTTTCTCAGCGTATTCTTCAACCCTCCTCCTGTTATGCGTGAAGACAAGGGTTTGCACGCCGAGTTCAACAGCGTTGTGGAGGGGTATGTCCAGGAAGGGGTCTCCCGTATCCTCCTCGACTGCCTCAGCCCTCCCCTCGGATGGGAAGACTATCCTCCACTCATGCTTCTCCAGGTATCCTTCAACCAGTTTAACAGGCCTCCACCCTGTGGCGACGAGTGTCGCGTGAAGCCAGTCGGCGAGCTCCCCCGGGTTCCCCACTGTTGCCGAGAGCCCTATCACTCTCACGCCTCGTTTAAGGAGCCTGGCGGCGATCACCTCTATTATGGGGCCTCTCTCAGGGTCCCCAACCATGTGGACCTCGTCTACGACGACCACGCTTACCCTTGGAAGCCACCAGGGCTTCAACCTGAGTATGCTGTCAAACCTCTCGTAGGTTGCGACAAGGATGTCGTAGCCGCCGAGGTGGTCTGCGGGCTGATCATAGTCCCCGGTTGAAACCCCCACTTTGACGCCGATTGACTCAAGCGTCTTGAACTCCCAGTACTTCTCGCTTGCAAGAGCCCTGAGGGGGGTCAGGTAGACGCCCATACCCCCTTTAAGCCATGCGTCGACGAGGGCTAGTTCAGCTATAAGGGTTTTCCCCGACGCCGTGGGGGCTGAAACCACCATGTTCCCCTCGCCCAGCAACCCTTTCTCCACTGCCTCGCTTTGAACAGGGTTCAGCTCCCTGATCCCTCTCTCCTCCAGGAGCCTCACATAGGCCTCCGGGAGTCCTAGTCCCCTTAGAGCAGCCGTCTCCATGGGGTATCACTGTGCAGCCACGCCAATACTTAATACCTGGAGCCAGGTATTTAGCGTGACGGGGGATGAGCTGCTTGTCGAGGAAGCTCTTCCACACGCTTCTCTCAATAAGCGAGGCGCTTGAAGCGGTTAAAGCAAGGATCCCTGTTTCACCGAAGGGGGTTGAAGAAGTAGGGTTGAGTGAAGCACTGGGGAGAGTGCTCGCTGAAGACGTCTACGCGCCCATAGACCACCCGCCCTTCGACAGGAGCGAGGTAGACGGCTACGCTGTGAGAAGCATGGATGTCGAGTGGGCTGACGAGCTCTCCCCAGTGGAGTTGAAGATCACCGGGGTAGTCGGAGTAGGGGAGGCGCCGGCGACCCCCTGCCGCCCCGGTGAAGCTGTTGAAGTAGCAACCGGGGCCGTGGTCCCCGGGGGATGCGACTCAGTGGTGATGGAGGAGTATGCGGAGGCCTCCGGCGGCACCGTGAGGATCTATAGGAGTGTGAGCCCCGGTGAAAACGTGTCGACAGCAGGGAGCGATGTGTCGGCAGGGGACCTCGTGCTTTTAAAGGGTACTAGGCTGAGCCATGAGCACATAGCGGTTCTATCAGGACTCGGGGTTTCAAGGGTAAGGGTCTACGTTAAGCCGAAGGCCGCAGTGTACTCAACGGGGAACGAGGTGGTTGAGCCCGGGGCCCCCTTACCCCTCGGCAGGGTTTACGATGTAAACGGCCGCCTCACAGCGTCATACCTCAGGGAGCTCGGCGTCGACGCGGTCTTCAAGGGGCTGCTCCCCGACGACTACGGTGAGTTGAAGAAGGCTCTCGAGGATGCCCTCTCCCAGTACGATCTCGTTGTGACAAGCGGGGGGACGAGCGCCGGGGTCGGCGACCTGGTCTACAGGGTTTTCGAGGACCTAGGGGAGATAGTGGTCCACGGGCTGAGGGCTAAGCCCGGTAAGCCGACGGTTATCGCTGTATCCAGGGGCAGGCTCCTCATAGGGCTCCCCGGCTTCCCGCTTTCATGCTACATGATCCTCAGGGGCCTCGTGAAGCCCATAGTGTCGCTTATGACGGGTGCAAGGGACATGGAGCTCGAGGTTGAAGCAGTGCTCCCCGTGAAGCTGAGGAAGCAGGTGGGCAAGGCCTGGCTGCTGCCGGTCTCACTGGTGGAGGGGCGTCAAGGGGTCTCAGCCTACCCGGTGTCGCTGAGCAGTGGGAGCATAGCGGCCCTCATATATAGCGACGGGTATGTTGAGCTACCCGAGGACACGGACACCGTGGAAGCCGGGTCAAGGGTAAGGGTCCGCTTGTTCAGGCCCGTGGAGCCGTCGAGCAGGCTCAACATCATAGGGAGCAACGATCCATTGCTCATGGATATCCTGGTTGAAGCCGGGCTAGCCTACTCGAGCAGGGTGTTGAACACTGGGAGCCTCGCCGGCTGGCATGCAGCCGCCAGGGGGGAGGCCGATGTAGCCCCAACCCACCTGCTGGACGAGGAGTCCATGACCTATAACAGGCCTTTCCTCAAGCGCTTCAACCTCGTGGATAAAGCGGTGTTGGTGAGGGGCTTCGACAGGCTCATAGGGATAGTTGTAGCGAAAGGCAACCCTAAGAACATAAGGAGTGTAGGGGACTTCCTGAGGGGCGACGTCAGGATCGTGAACAGGGTTAAGGGGTCTGGTGTAAGGGTCTACATGGATCACTTGTTGAAGAAGATTCTTGAAGCAGAGGGGAAGCCGTTTAAGCAGGTGGGTAGGCTTGTAAACGGGTACACCTACGAGGTGAAAACCCATACAGCGGTAGCCCTAGCCGTTAAACAGGGGAGGGCTGACGCCGGGATCGCATCAGGGTATGTTGCCGAAATGTTCGACCTGGACTTCATTCCTTTAACATGGGAGGAATACGACTTCCTGGTGCCAAGGGAGAAGCTGGCGAAGCCGCTTGTCGCATCCTTCCTGGAGGCCCTTAAGAGGAGGGAGCTCGTGGAGAAAGCGATGAGGTATAAGGGCTACTACAGGATACCAGGGGACATAGGGGAGCCGCTGCCACCCTAATCCACTGGTGCCCCGCCGCTGGAGCCCAGTAGCTTGTCAACCCTGTAGAGGAACCTGCTCGCCTTCACTGCTTCAACACTGATTTCACGGGGCTTCCCCTTGTATATGACTATATGCCTCCTGGCAGGGCACTTCCCCGAGATCTTGCAGACCTCCTCGAGCATCCAGTGGAGCTGCGTGCAGTGGAGGCTCCCGTCAACCGTTAGGACGGCGACCTCCTCGTAGCTGCCTCTCGCAAGTATCCCGGCTAGCTTGAAGCCAAGCATGTTCACGTGCTCGGCCTCAGGGCACGCTGTGAGAACCACGTAGCCCCCCTTACCCGCCACCTCCTCCAGGATCTCCCTGTGCTCTGACTCCACGCATCTCCCAGCGACCAGTATCCTCTTAGCCTCCCTGAGGATGGAGGCCTTAGCGTTCACGTCGATTAGCCTTGGGAGGATGTACAAGCACTCCACCCTCCGGATAATATCCCGTCTAACCGGTTAAATAGGTTTCATGGATCCATGCTTCACGAGGGGTGAGCATTGTCCTCTATCACCATAGGGCTGCTTCAAGCAGGCTTCGACGGCCTCCCATTGGAGAACGCGGGGAAAGCCGTTGACATGGTTAGGAAGGGGTTCAGGGAGGCGGATCTAATAGTCCTACCAGAGTACAGTATGCTGAACCCGTTTAAAATAGGGGACCCGGTGAAGGTCTACGGGTATGCTGAAACCCCTGTTACAAGCAAGTATCTCTCAGAGCTCTCGAGGCTTGCAGAAGAGCTCGGCGCCTTCATACTAGCCCACTTCATTGAGAAAACGGATACACCGCCCCTCACCTATAGTACGAGCGTGTTGATCACTGATAAAGGCGAAGCCATACCAGTCTACAGTAAAACACACTTATTCGACGCCTACGGCTTCAGGGAGTCAAGCTTCTTCAAACCCGGCAAGGGACCCGGGAGAGTGGTCTCGGTTAAAGGCGTTAAAATAGGGTTCACAATATGCTACGACCTAAGGTTCCCCGAGCTATACAGGCTCTACGCTCTCTCAGGCAGCGACCTAATACTCGTGCAGGCAGGCTGGGTGAAAGGCCCCTACAAGGAGGAAGCCCTCGACAAGCTGGCAAGCGTGAGAGCACATGAAAACACAGTCTACATAGCCCTCGCAGACCACGTGGGCGAAGCCTTCGTAGGGAGAAGCGGCGTCTTCAACCCATGGGGCCTCAGGGAACTAGACCTAGGCTGGAGGGAAACATACATGGAGCACGAAGTAGACGCATCACTCGTAGCCGAAGCGAGGAAAACACTCCCAGTCCTCGAGCAGGCGAAAGCCAAGTGGGAGATTAAACAAGCCGGCTAGAAGACGCAGACACCTAAACCCCCTCGACACCGGTGGAAACCACTCGACACACCATACTCAACTAGCATGCAAGCAACCGCCGGGAAAACACACCCTTATTGAAACAGCATACCTAGGCCTCAGTACAGGGGAAATGGAAATACTGCTACATGGTCTCCCTCGTTTAACGATACCGTGGCCCACTGACCTCCTCCCCGCCCTAAAGGGCGAGGGTTCCCCTTAGGGGGTTCACTGGTTCCCCGCATCTGTTCGGGGGGTACATCTGTCATCTGCGGGGCAGTCGGGGTGGCCAGAGATCCCCCCATCCGGGCTAGGGCTTTTCTACGTATATTTAACACTGCAACCGTGTCTCTGTCGGCTTCAAAACCGCAGTCGGGGCACTTCATCCTCCTATACCCGCTCTCGACGAGCCTAGAACCGCATCTCGGGCAGGTGGAAGAGGTATCCTTAGGGTTGACGGCTATGTGGGGGACTCCGTGTTTCTCGCACTGCCAGTCCAGCCAGTACTCAAACCTACGGTAGCCCAGCAAAACCAGCCTCGTTCTATGCTGTCTCGGCAGCCTTCTTAAAGACTCTACCAAGTACGTCAAGTCCTCTCTCGCAACAGCGTAGCCGTCGCGCCTAGCCGTCAAGGCTATTTCGCGGGAAACCTTCCTAGCCCAGTCCTCGATAATGCTCCTAGCCTTCTCGTGGAAACGCCTCACCCTGTCCCGTATGCCCCTCCGCCTAAGCCACGCTCGATAGCTCCCATTAGAGTACTTCCTCTGCAACCTTTCAGCGAGCTCCCTATACCTCACCGCCCTCTCGACTGCGGTCTCGAACCTGTATTCGACCCTGTGGTTGCCCGCCACAATATACTTCTCGTTTACATCCACCGCCAAGACGTCGACGGGGCTGATGGGCTGAGGCTTGGGAACCTTCTTCGCGACTCGCAGCAGGAACTTTCCGCTCCTATACGTCAAGACAGCTTGGCGGTTCGGGTACTGGTCGTAGCGCCTGTCCCAGCCGATGATCTTCAGCCTCAACCCGCCTATGACTTCAACATAGCCGTCTCTAACCCTGTATCCTTGTTTCTCCGCCAACCACATCCTCGGCCTCCTAGCCCTCGGCAACCTGCCGTCTCCGCCGTTGCCCAGCCAGCTCTTAAGAATGGCCTTCGCCTCCCTGTAACAATCCACCGCGATTCTAGAGGGCAGGCCGAACCTCGACTTCAGCTCTTCGTAGAGCAACCCGTGTACCGCGCCGTCGCCGGGCGTTTTCTTCAAACCGTTCTCCTCCATATATCCGTGAATCCTCTTGATCGAGTAGTTCAGTGCATCACGGTACCTCCTAAGTAGGCTTAAGAGAAGGGGCTCCCCCACGGGCTCAGGGCTAACCCTGAAGACAGCGCACAGGGTTAGGAAACCCTCACCGCCCATAGGGGAAACCCCCACTTCTACTACAACGGCTACAACGTATTTAAACTCAGCATCCCCGCCCTGAAAGGCGAGGCTTTCTTTCGTGGTAAGAGAGGAGTTGTGGAGAAGGGTGAACAGGCCGCATGGCTCCCTCTCCCTTAAGAGAGTCCTGGAGGGAGTGGAGGCGTTCTCAAGTGAATTCAACGGCGTACTGGTCTCGGAGACCATGCTCCTGGATAAGGTTGAATACGGGGGTGGGCTGGAGGAGGTAGCCGGGTTCCTGAAGGGTTTGAAGCATCTTTCAAAAGCATACATCGCCGTCCCAACTAGGCCTCCGGCAGAGCCGTGGGCCGGGCCCCCTGGTGAAGCCGTGGTTGCAGCAGCCTACCATGTGTTCTCACACGTCCTCGGCAAGGAGAGGGTGGAGTTGTTGACCTCGCTGGAACCCCCTGGCTTCGCCGCCCTCGGAGAGCCGAGGACGGCGATCCTTGCCGTGGCCTCCGTCCACCCTATTAGGCGGGACGCCATGGAGAGGCTTCTAGAGGAGTACGGGGTCGACTGGAGGCTGGTGGGTGAACTGGTTGCGGCCGGGGAACTCGTTGAGGTCGAATACAGGGGGACCATGTATTACGTGAGGAGGCTGCCGGGCCGTTAATAGTACTTGATTTTAAACCCTTTAAACTCCCCTTTATAGGGCTCCCATTCAACCTCAACGGCTTCAACCCTGGCTGCCGGGGGGCCTCTATGAGCCCACTTAATCAACTCCTCCACCCTCTGCCTCTCCCCCTCTACAACGGCTTCAACGCTTCCATCAGGGAGGTTCCTCACCCAGCCTGACACGCCTAGCTGGTCTGCAACCTCCTTCATGGTGGCCCTGAAGAACACGCCTTGCACGAGGCCCCTCACCCTTATACGGGCTCTCACGAGCTCCCCCGGAGGCATGCTGCTCCACCACGCCTTCACAGTTGGAGAGATATCGCGGGGCAGGTATTTAACAATCGTGTTCAACGTGCACCAGGGTGCCGGGAGGGCTGGAGCCATCTAACACCCTTATTAAGCAGCGGCCTCTAGGCGGGAGGAACCGGGAAAAACGGGTTGAGGAGAGATTCTACTTACCCCTCCTTGCAAGGAGGACTATGGCTGCTGCCTCCACTAGGGCTACCGCCGCTATGATGGTTGTCGACGCAGCGTCCACATAGCGCTCAGTGGCCGTCACGACCTCGGGCTTCGTGAACGTTGTTGTTGCTGTAACGGTGGCTGTAACCGTCTGGGTCTGCGTGAAAGTAGTGGTCGCCGTGAAGGACTGCGTCTCAGTCACCGTGGTGGTCCACGGCTTCAGGACTGGGAGCGGGGTCCCCGTGGAGTTCAACGGGGGCTCTATGCCCAGTAAGGCTGCCACCGTTGGCGCGACGCTCGTGGAGTAAACGAGGCCTAGGACGCCGTGGCCGACGCCGGCGCCAACCGCTGCGAACACTGCGTGGAGCTCGGGGTATAAGGGTAGGTCCTGGTGGTTGGCTGTTATGGTTTTAAGCGGCGTGACGTTGACGAACGGGGAGCCGGCTCGCAGGATGCCTCCCCATGGCGCGTAGCCCGGCTTACAGCTGATTACTATGTCTCCAACCCTGTCCCCCCATAGGCCGAGGGATGCTGCCTCACTCTTCTTCATGACGACGCTAAAGACTGGTTCACCCGTATCCGGGTCCCTTGTCGACGCGAGGACCGACATCACGTTGTTTACAACCCTGTCGTAGTCTGCTGGGTCGACTATTCCGCCAGCCTCCCTGCCCTTCAGGTTGATGAACACCTGGTTGTACCCCGTGTAGTACGCCAGGGTTTCATTCAAGAGTATTGTGCTACCACTCCTCTTAAGGAGCCCGGCTTGCTCGAGAATGTTGTTCACGTAGACCAGCTTGGCCACAGGCCACTGGCCGTGATCGGAGACCACGACGACCGCTGTGTTAGTGAGGTCTACCTCGGATAGGATCATCTGGACGAACTGGTCCGCCCACTGTATAGTCCTCAGGATGTAGCCCCAGTACTTCGGCGCCTTGACTGGATCATAGTAGGGCATCCTTGGATCAGTCATGCCGAGGAACTCGTGGTAGACGTTGTCGACTATCGGCGTGTACGTCATTAGGAGATCCCAGTTGGTGTTCCTGATCAACCACCTAGTGAACTCCATGAAGAACGTGTTAGCGTAGTAAACCGTCTCCATGTAGGTGTCCTCGTCGAACCAGCCGTTGGCTAATCCATAGTAGTCGCCGTCCGTGATGAAGCCAACCCTGGCCACCACCTCGTTCCACACCCTCCAAGCCACCTGCCTGTCGCTGAACCACCTCGCCGCCGACTCAAAGGGCCTTGTTAGACTCCTGTAGACCCTGAGGTTGTCGAGGGATAGGTTGACGGCTTTGAAGAGAGGTGCCACCACGTATGATACACCCTTATAGGTCAGCGTGGTGTTAAGGGGCTTACTCCACTCACCCTCCCTTAGAACCGTGAGGGCTGCCCCGAGATCCTTAACCCTGGGCACTACGGCGACGACGTCAGGCCTCTCGTCGCCGTTGGTGTCGGCGATGTAGAGGAACCATGCTTCATCACCGTAGCTGAAGGAGGCCTCCCATGCTTTAACCACTGAGACCCCGGGCAGGGAGCCCGTCCAGTTTAAGGCTGGGGATACGTCGACATAGGTGGCGGCTGGCACGCTCCTGTTACTGGTGTAGAGCGTGGAGTAAGTGGGCGGGCCCATGGAGGAGTCGTATGGGTTGAACACCATGGATCTCCTCATCTTGCCCTCCCACGCCGACGGGTTGCTCTGCGGGAAAGCCGCTACCACGGCTGTTAAACCCTGCCTGTCCGCTGTCATCCAGAGTGGTTCAGCCAGGAGGAGGGAGCCGTTGAAGCCTGAGACCAGTGAGGTCAACGGGGTGCCTGGGAGATGCATCGCGTTCCCGGTTATACCCGTCACAGCTGGGGGAGCGCCCGTGGATATAACGGCGTGGCTGACGGCGGTTGACGACGGGAAGCTGACTATCATCCCTTTAGCGATGTAGCCGTGTTCAGCAATATACCTGAAGCCCGGTAGCTGCGGTGCCCCTGGTGTTTGATTAGATAGAAGCTGCCACACCATGTCGGCTCTAAGCGCGTCAATACTCAGCAACACCACTTTCTTAGCCGGCGGCGTCGACTGCGCCGCGGAGGGGGCTGCGAGGAAGGCGAGGACTATGAGGACTGCTAGCACAGGGATCCATGCCTTAGACAAGGCACACCACCAATCATCTACACGACTATCGCTCTATATAAGTGTTACGGGGCCAGGCAGTTGAACCGGGACCCCGGGATCCAAGCCTTGCCCAGAGCCCTGGGGGTACATGAAGCGATTCACGTGGACAGCAGGCTCCCCGATATAGACTTCTTCTCCTCGACATATAGGGACCCCGTGCCAGAAGCCTTCTCCCAGAGCCCCCTGAGATCCACTTCACCAGCCTCAAACGCCTCGCGCACCGTGAATACGAAGGAACCCATGACCGCCTCCAAGCCGGAGACCAGGCCGAGCACACTGGCGAACCCAGCCCTACCCTTCATGAACCAGTAGTCCTTACTCGTCACCACGCCGACAATATACTTCTCAGCAAGCCCTTCAAGAACCCTAAGCAGCTCCATGGAGGGATACGCTTTCTCCCTAGGTGCATCCACAGGGCTCAACGTCCCATCATAGTCGAATAAAAGAGCCAGCCTCCCATCCCCACCCATACAGCTCCACCAGCATACATCACATCCCCACAGCCCCCGTATAAACCCTCCCGGGGAATCACAGGGTTAAAAAGCACCCCGGAAACCCGGGCAGCAGTCCCCCGAGCCAAAGCACGCCGACAGATCCCCCGGAAATCCTGGACGGCGAACATGACGCCGTATTATACGAGGGCATGAGACCTGATCCCGCCGCCTGAAGTCAACGGTAACAGCTCGGCCTAGGCGGGCTCGTGCACGAGATAGTAGACAATGCAGCAGTGTGCTGACGAAGGATCTCTCCTGCAGAGCACATTCAGTAACTCGACCCTCCAACGGAGGCCCGTGACCTCATGGCCTCAGAGCCCAAGCACCGCTTCATAGGCTAGTCCTCTTTCCCAAGACCCTGCATTGCAACTATACCCCTGCTTATTACCACGGGATCCACATAACCCGCTCACTCTCGTCTACAAAACTAGAGCGCGTTGGCTACTGCCCGCAAAGCCGAGACGAGAAATAAAACCCCATGGCTGTGAAGAGCATGCCGCATAGAGCACTACTGTAGGAGAGGGGCCTCGGCTCCCATCATATTGCTCAGACTATAAGATGACTACGGGTAGAGCCCGGCAGTGCTTTATCCTATTATCCACCTGGTTCCGTCAACGTCTCCGCGTGCCCACATACTCTGTCTGCACCTATACTACCCATTCTTCTAGCTAATACGCAAGCCAATAGTGCTACTGCTGTTCGTGTCAGCTCTATATCTTTCTGCAAGTATTCAAGCTGGTCTGCATCGGCCTCATCGATGTATTCTACGAGGTGAAGGGCATACGAAGGCGGAGCCCCACGCCTCCCGAAAGACGCCAGCACACATGCCATCACACCCCGGGTTTTAATCCTCTGTTTCAGCGGGGGGATCGGACTATAAAGTTTATAAGCAAAAATACATCTTCATGAAGACTTAAAAAAACCGGAAGAAAGGTGGTCTTAATGCTCTCTCCCAGAATAACAGTGTTAACACTGTTGCTTACAGCGTTAACCCTGCTACCTGCCATGGTTGTGGCGCAGGCTTCAAGTAGTGTTCTCCTTAACACATCGTGGCGGAATTGGACTGTGAGCGGGCAACTCCAGGTCAAAGTGATTCAGGGTGGATCAATAGACTTGTCGAGTAGCGGAGTAATATATGTGAAAGAAGGGGATACCGTTGTTTTCAACATCAACGACGCCAATGGACCTGGCAAGATGTGGATAGGTAGCGACGGGTATCTCGATATTAAGAGGCTCTGGGTGGACAGCATATATGTCAACGGCATGCTGGTAACAACCAGAGACATGGTGTTAAAGGCGGGGTTCCGGGTTGACGTTAACGCTATTTCCTCAAGCCTAAGCATTCATGTACAGCCTTCCCCCAGTGGGTGGACCTACCTAGTTTTCAATGGGGCAACCATTATAAACGGTGTTGTTGATGGAAGCGATATAGTGGTTGCAGGGGTCTCAGCCAGCAGCAGTAAAGCATTGAACCTAGACTTAAACACCGAGTACTTGGACGCTGTAGCCAGCGCAGTATATGTAAACGGCTCCGAGGTCCCGGAGGTAACTCCCCTCTCAGTGCTCGCGTTATCAGCCCTCCCCGTGATCGCTGCAGGCACATCTATGTTGGCGGGAAGGAGGAGCAGGGCTTGAAGCACTGGCTCCTCGTCCTCTTTTTATCAATACTCCTACTCCCATGCTTTAAAGCGTCGGCAACCCAGTCAAGCATCCTCATTCTTGCTACAGACACATGTGACTACGAGTACATCACAGCCGTGTCGAATGCCTACGGCTTCAAGCCCTCTACAGCTGGACTCGAGAACTTTACGGAGGCCTTGAGGTCCCTGGAGTGGAGCCATGTAATCCTCGTAGACCCGAATTATGGTTCAAGCAAGGCGGAGCTCGCTGGAGCCGTGGCAAAGGCTACAGTAGACTACGCTGTATCCGGGGGGAGGGTTGTCACCACCTTTAACGGCTTCATGATGCTTTACCCGGTCTTACAGCAGGAGACGCCTTTAAGGATAATTGTATACGACTCGCCGCTGAAACCAGGGGTTCCCAGTAGTTACAATGTGTCGAAGTACAAGGCCCTCCTATTATTCGGGGAGGGGGTGGAGGAGCATGGAGGCATATACTATCTCCACGTGGGCAAGGGTTTAATCATCGTGGTGCCTTTAAACATAGCTTGGGCGTACTGCGACACCCATGACCCCTACTACCTGGAGCTACTGTTGAAATCCCTGACTGCACCGCCCTGGGAACCCGGTGGAAGCCAGGTGAAATACTCAATAGCATTACCGGTGATAGCTGTCTTAGCATCAGCCGTAGCCGTCTCCCAGCTATCCCTTCCAAGAACCAGGAGGCCGCAGGGGCTTGTAGTCCTCCCCCCGGCCCGGCTGAAGCTTGAGGCTGATGAAGCCCTAGCTCACCCGGCTAGGCGGGAAATAATGAGGGCTCTTGAAGCAAGAGGCGCGGTAACCATGAGCGAACTGTTGAGGCTTTTAAATATGCCGAAGGCCACGCTCTCCTGGCACCTATACGTGCTTGAGTCCAGAGGGATCATCTCCTCTTTCAAGTGGAGGAAATCATTATTCTACTTCGCCTCAGGGCCGACCGGGGTGGAGAGCCTCGCCTCAAGACTATCGAGGGAGGATCCATACTTCTGCATCGCGGCGAAGTCTTTGCTGGAAGACCCGGATCCCGTGAGGGTTTCAGAGGCACTCAACCTGCCTACTGAGAGCATAACTCGTCTCGCAAAGCTTCTTGAAAAGGAACGTGAAGCAGTCCTAGAGCACTGTGGCTGAGGAAAGATGTTGAACTCATACTGGTATGCAGAACTAGAGGCGTGGAGGCGTTTCCTACTAGATTTCACTGTGAACGCCTCCATAGTGCTATACATAGTCTCATCCGCCGTACTAGGGGTTTACGCAGCGTGGTATATCTCCAGCTTCATCGCGTTCATCCGCCTCGGCCCCCCGAAGCCAGCCCGCTTACTGGAGAAGATGCCTCAAAGCATGTGGCCGAAGGTCGGAATACTGATCCCTGTTTACAACGACTACGAGGTATTAGCCTCCATAAAAAGCCTACAGGGCATCGACTACCCTAACACCGTTGTCGTAGTAGTCGACGACTCCGATGACGAAGACCTGCTCCACGAGCTCTCCAATGCTAGTCTCAGAAGCCGTGTAAAGCTCGTGCATTACAGGAGAAAGGGGAGGAAGGGCCTTAAAGCCGGGGCCCTCAACGATGCCATCGAGTACTTGCTGAGTGTTGAACACGTTGACTACGTGTTGATCCTGGACGCGGATTTCGAGATAGAGCCAGGCATGGTGTGGAAGCTTGTCTCCCTCGCCTTCGACCACGATGCACACGTGGTGCAAGGGTATCAGAGACACCGGAAAGGCTCTGATACTGTTATAGGCACACTCTACAGGGCTTCGACAGCTGGCTCCATAGTTAACCTCGTGGGCCGCTACCGTGATGGACTATACCCTATCTTCACCGGCTCCTGCGGCCTCATCAGTAGAAGGGTCTTCGAGAGAGTGAGGTTCCGCCCCGGAAGCCTCGCCGAAGACTGGAGGCTGACGATAGATTCCAGTATGGAGATACCGGGCTTTAAGATCCTGGCCACCCATGAAGCCGCTGCAAGCGGTGCTGTACCGAAGACGCATAGAGCCCTGTGGAGGCAGCAGGTTCGATGGGCTGCTGGCACGCTGTCAGAGTTCGCCAGCACCTTCCTAGAGATCCTAGCGTGCAAGGGGCTTTCAAGAACGGCTAAGCTTGGATATGTTTTACAAGGCTTATACTTCACTAACGGTGTCTGGGTCTATGTGAACACCTTGGCTCCCTTAGCCCACTATCTCGTGACAGGCTCCCATCTCAGGATGCCGTGGCCTATAGGGGTCTACCTATGGCTCCTGGGAATAGAGACCTTGCTCATAGCTGGCGCAATGCTTGAAGGCTACAGGTACAAGGATACCGTGATCACAGCCCTCTACGCTATCCCAATGATCTACTACCTCGCCCTAATGCACGTGGCTGGCACAGTCAAGGGTATTCTACCAGGCGGGGTTAAATGGGTGGTTACAAGTAAGAGAGGTGAGTACCGTGACCTATACAGGTACTGAGGAGACAGCAGGAGGCAGGGTCTTCTACACCTTCCTAACCGGCGTAGTAGTAGCCACTGTTCTAGCCTACATCCTCACACTTGACCCTATCTCACTGCTCCTCATAGGCGGAGAACTAAGCATCCTAGAGTTCATAGCGGGCTACATAGGTATACACACAGTGAGGGTTTCCCCCGATACTTTAATCCTACACCGCATGAGCCACGCTGTAACAGTGATAATGACGCCTGACTGCACAGGTGTCTTCGCCCCAGTGGTTCTCGGGCTCCTCGTGCTGTCCACACCCGGTGTACGGCTAAGGGTGAAGGCCAGGGTTCTCCCCGTGCATCTCCTCGTAATGCTGGTGGTGAACATGGTTAGGATAGAGGCTTCAGCGGTGGCCGGGGTTTTCTTCGGCCCCATCGCCTTCAGAATAATCCACGACACCATAGGTGGAGCCATCATGCTGGCCTTAGCCCTCGTACTATGGCTTGACTGGTTGTACAGGGAAATAATACCCTGGTTAAGGAGGACTGGCCCAGGGTGGATTATCAATGAATACTCGTGAAGTAATCTACGAGCTCCTCTCCCAGCTCCTCGTAGCGTTAATGACGGTGCTAGTGGCCCACCCCCTCCTCTCAACCACTGGTTTACCCAGCTACTCGGCTGGGCGATTCCGGGATGCAACAATCGCATACTACATTGAGTGGGCCCGCGAACTTGACGCCTATGGCCCGTATACCCCGGCGTGGTGCGGTGGCTTCGACCTCCTCCGCTTCTACCCTCCGCTCGGGCTCACCCTGATATATTTAATAGGGAGGGCTGCAGGCGACTTCCCTTACGCTGCCCAGACATCATTCTTCCTCGCAATCTATGTTTTCGCCCTGGGTGCATGGGCTCTCGGCCGCTCGCTCACAGGATCCCGGCTGGCCGGGTTGGCAACAGCCCTCACAGCCCTCTCGATAACAGGGTATGTGTCAACGATAAGTGTTTACTGGGAGTACACGAGGATCCTCGGGGAGGGGTTGGCAATGCTCGCTCTCTCAGAACTCAACGAGTTCATGAGGCACGGGGAGAAAAAGAGCGCGCTTCTCTTCGGTGTTTTCACAGGCCTCACGGTTCTCACCCACCTCATTGCAAGCCTCCTCCTGGCAACACTATCCGCTGTCACAGCCGCATACTGGGTGATGCGGCACATGAAGAAGGGGGCTGGAGTAAGTGCTTTAACATACATCGCCCGCCTCCTGGCAGTAGCGGTAGCCCTCGCCCTAGCTATAAGTGGCTGGTGGCTTATCCCGGCTCTCATACCCTTCGGCATCTCACACTACATGCGTGTCCAGCCGCAGCCGGGGCTGGTGGCCGGGGTATTCACGAATAGCGTGAGCCTCTTTCCTCCCCTCTACGAGCCCGGGATACAGGCACCTCTGCTGCTCCTAGGGTTCACCGGCATAGCCCTGCAGGTGTTTAAAGGACGGGAGAGACTGCCCTTACTCTACGTGTCCTCCACAGCCCTACTGGTATTGCTCTACGGCCAGGGCTCCAGGCTTATCCCAACACTAGGCCTCTTCATGGTGGCTTCACTCGCATCCACCTATAATGGGAGGCTTAGAGAGCTCTCAAGTAGCCTGGCACTTACAGCCGTGGTGGCCGCCTCCTTAATCTACTTCTCCCACTACATACCCGTTTACTGGTCGAACCTGAGCCTTGACCACACCTACGTGGAGAGCGATGAATACCTTATCGCAGAATACCTCGCCGGTAAAGTGCCCAGCGGGCATAGAGTATACGCGATGTACGGCCCACTCCTACATGGAAACCAGTGGATCAACGTCTTCGAGCCGGGGCTGTGGCAAGTGCTCTCAGGCTTCATGGAGGGCTGCGTGAAGCCCGAGCCCCTTGAACTAGACTACCTCGTGAAGGATACACTCCACACGAGTGCCATAAGGGAAATGATCGTTGAGCTCAACGTAGACTACATTGCAGTAGACAAAGAATGGTATGAAACCAGGGATCCAAACAGTATAAAACTACTTGAAGCAGAAGGCTTCCTGGTGAAAGACCCTGTGAGCAAGGCGCTGTCCTACACCCTACTCTTCAAGGTAAATACAACCGGAGGCTTGGAGAAACCCGTGGCCGAGGAACAACCCAGCATAATAGAATACCTCCTACTGCCCTCCAGACTAGCCGGCTATTCAACCAGCCTGCTAATGCTCTACGTGTTCACAAGGATGAAGAAGGAAACATAGATCCAACCCGAACCCAGTACAGGGCAATCCAATCCCTGCTCTAAAAAGTCAGCCATGCAACCACACCACCAGTCTAACACAGGCACACACAGGTAGAAGACACCGCCCATGAAGACAGGGAACATGGCAACCGAGCCAACAATCACCCGGGAAACCCCATGCCACCGGGTCACCGTGTCCCCGAGACCAGCCTAGGTGAACCTTTCTACGAGTGAAAGCCATATCCCCGTAGCAGGGTGGAGCACACCGGTGGGAGGGTGTTTTAATTATTTCCAGTTAATCTCTAATGATTTCTATCAACCCTTAGTAACTTCTATTAAGTGTATACTACGTTTACGGGTGGCAGCACTTGAGCATTGTCGTTTGCGTGAGGGTCCCTAGGTGGGTTAAGGAGGTTCTCGAAAGGCATGGTGTGAGGGTTTCAGAGCTCGTTAGGAGGCTGCTGATCGAGGAAGCGGAGAGACTCAGCGAGGAGGAGCTGAGGAGGATCCTCGACGACGTCGCCGGCATGCTGGAGGGCAAAATAGACCCCTGCGAGTGGGCCTAGGTAATCGACGAGAACCATAGATCGCGGTGAGCTGGTAGACAATACCTCTACGCGAGGGCACGCCTCCTCAAGGCTTCTCTTGGAGGCTTTCACGGCCGCGGTAGTTGTGAATTACCGTCTGTTGAGCCGGGGTTCTTCTACAGGGAGTGCGACCAGTCCACAGACCTGGAGGCGTGCAGGGCTGTGCAAGGTATGGGACAGGTGGGCGCTTCCCACCCGTGCGGGCTCACAGGATACCAGCACCGAAGGAAGCTCAGCACGGTTAGCGGTCATCGAAGCTTTAGTCTGTATCTCTTTTCGTGGCCAAGTATTCCACGAAGCGCCTCAGGATCCCCCTATATCGATCAACTGTATTCTTCTTTACTGCACGTCCCTCTAGGTATGCGTTGAGAAAAGCGTTAACAGCTTCTTCATCTATGCTACCCACCCCGAGGCCCCTCTGCTGAATCCATGAAACGAACTTTCGGAGAATGAAAATGTTGCGGCCAAGCTTTACTTCTCGACTGAATCTCTCAACGATCTCGTCCAGCGACTGCTCCTTCTTTTTATAAGGCTCCCGGGTTGCCGCAAAGGCTGACTCTCTTCCCACCTTCCATGCTTCGTAAAAGTATGTCAAGATGGTTGCGATGAACTGGCTCGGCCTCATCGCTATCTCTCTGCTGAAGCTCTCTAGCCAGTCTGCCAAGTGCTTCGGCAACTCCAATTGTATGATCCTGAATTTTTCGGTCTCATCATTCGCTCTACTGTAGGCCGGCAAAGTTGCTCATCCTCGAGATTAGTTCGTCAACAAAGCTTTGAACCTCGATCCTTAGCTCAGCACTTCTATCTACAACTCGTTTCAAGGGTAACTCCCATCTTCTTGGCCTGTAGGGTAGGTCTTTAAGCTCCTCATGCCTGTGGATACGGGCCTGGAACAGCGGCCTGGCGTAAAAGCGCTCACGCACTGGAACAGGGAGGTTTCGTATAAACCTGGTCAGCGCGTCGTTCAGCTTATTGAAAGTGTCTTGACCGTATTTCTTGCTAATGTTGATCAAAGCCATCCCCAGAACCCTTACATTCTTTTTACTGTACATTATGACCTCTGGAAGTACCTCCTTGATCAGTAGCTTTGTCCCTAGGATTGACAACTCCTCCAGGTTAGACGGTATTATGATGTAGTCGGCTGCGAAAAGCCCCCATATTGTCGGGGGAAACAGTTCGGGTGGCGTGTCACAGATCACATAGTCGTAGTTTCGGGTTATCGCGGGTTCCCTCTCTATCCGCTTGTAAATGGCATAAGGGTCGGTGGAGGGGATCATTCCCCGGTAGACCTTAATAATGTAATTGAGGCCCGAGGCTATCAGGCCCAACCTTCCCCTCGTTCCAATATTTATAGGCCTTATGTTGAAACGCAGGTCTTGGGCCATCTCTATAGCGCCGTCCGAGACGTTCTCGAGGTTAGTTATTTTTACGAAAAGCGAGGAGAGATGAGCCTGCGGATCCAAGTCTATTAACAGCACATTGTATCCTTTGCTGGCTAAACCGATCCCAAGCAAAGCGGAAAGCGTGGTCTTACCGGTTCCACCCTTTTGGTTCGTCACTGTTATTACATTAGGCAACAGTTCACCCCACTTACATGATTAAAATATTAAAATATGGTGAAATTTAAAGGTTAAAATAGTGGCGAACACGGGGGGTTGAAGCCAGCAACGTCCTCGTGCTGTGGGCGGGAGGCCCCGTGGACTCTGGCATCGTGAACAAAAGATTCGCCATCATTCCGTATTCCAGCGAGGGCACTGTGCCAGACATCGCGGAAATGACTAGTATGCATCCTTTTAGCGGTTTCCGAGAGTCCTGCGAGATTCTGGCCGAGTAAGGTTTTCCCAGTCAAACTTGTTGTCTAGCAGCGAGCAATAGCCCTGTCTCCTCATCTGCCGAACACTCTTGCAAGTGAGATCCCTTGAGAGGGCTGCCATTAAGTTGTTCACTCAGCGCTAATCGTATATGGGAGATACTCAATCGTGGACCTCTGAAAGGCGGGAAGAACACCGTAGCCCCCGACTACTGGAGCCCCCTCACAGCCCTCAGTTCACTATAAGCAGCTCTTTCCTCACCCCGGATCTCTTCGCTACATCGCTGAACACGGTGGCTTTTGGTGTCCTTTCCCGCGGGAGTCGCCTAAGATGTTTTGCAACGGCTCCTTAAATTATGATCGAGCCATGCTCCACGCGATATAGGGTGCAACCCTGCCCGAAGCCGCTTGGCCTGGAAGCCCCTTTATACTTTATAATACGAAATGTCTACACCGCGTGTGTGACCAGATACGATCACGACACTTCCATGGTAATACTTTTCATACCTATTAGGGTATCTATAGTGCTTGTTACACCTCGATAAATAGACTGGAGCTGGGTTAAGCTGTTTGAGGTACCGAGAATAGCTGTTCCCGTGGTGTGGTGCCACCTCAACAAGGAGCCGTTTGTTCTCCGTCAACCCGAAATAATTTTCCAGGGCTTTATCAAGTTCTTCATCGCTGAGGTCGCCAAGATATAGTAATACATCATAACCGTAGTAATAATCGAAAAAGACTGAATATTTGCGACGCTTAACACGTTCGAACACCCTGAGTTCGCAAGGAAAACCGGCTTTCAGTACGTAGGCTATTGAATTCAAATTACGCACCTTGCTATATAGTATGATCGAGGCTTTATCCTTACTTGCCACATCGTTTTCCGGCTTTCGAGAGCCCTCCCTCTGTGGATAGCTATCCCTGTTGCGATCCTCTGTGAGAAGCTCCTCTAGATCGATGATGTTCCCATATACCTGCACAGTGTTCTTGCTGAGCCCCTCAAGGATTTTTTCACGTGCTTTTTCAGCTTCTTTACATGCTTCTTCACGTGCTTTATCCGCTATGTTTTTGTACTCCTTGTTCTCATGTGCCCCGCAGAAGCTCTCAATCTTATCCTTTAGCTCTTTTAGCACTGGCTCTTTTAGCACCTTCTCACAATTTTGTTCTGCATAGTCTCTGCTGGGCCAGAGAACTAGATACTCTAGGGGGCCAGCCTTGATCCTATGGCCCTTCTCCACGAAAAGCTTGCGCGTGTTCGATAGGCGATCAAAGATCTCAATCCATCCAGGCGGCTGTATTTTTTCAATGTGAGAAAGCAGCATCATATACGCATAAAGATAAGAAACAGCGTCTCTACATAGTTTCACATTGTAGGATGCTGGGAGAATCACCACGTCTGGAGGATTTATCCTGCCATCTCTCCACAAGGCCTCGATTATTGAGAAATGGTCGTAGTCTAAATGGCTTATTATCCATGCCCATTTACGTCCATTTACCCTTTCCCTGATCTCCTCCATCTGCTATGGGAGCTTTCTGAAGCAATTTCCCTGAGACCCGCCATCGGTTACAATAGCATACTTGCCCCATGTATGGAGGCCTGCAAAGCCCCAGCCTACGGGGAGTAACGCTATGTTGCTTTCCACATGGGTCACCCATGTTGAAGACTGAAGGAATTATCTTGGAGATTGTTTAAAAAATCGTTTTTCGTGTGGAGGGAAACATCCTTCTGGCGGTGACCATCGGGGTCTAGGGGCTCTTCCTTCAACCATCTGAGCCTTTGTTGTCCTCGGAGTAGCAGATGATATTCTCTAGTCCCGCCCTGCGTGAAGCGAGCTCGATCTCTAGGCTCAATGCGTCAACATACTCTTGGAGGCCTACCATGAACACCGAGATCATTCTCCAAGGCTCGGCCATTTCTTCGAGATTGCTCCATTGCAGGGATCTGTTCCGACCTCGCTTGCCCTGTCTGATCCTCTTATACACGATGCATCCTTCCCAAGCAGTCATAGCGATGTACGCCGCCAGCCTCTCTCCACTACCCTTTTTCTCCCTCTCTTTTGCCGACTCTCCGTTGCTACCCTTCTCCCTGACAGGGATTTTCACTACTAGTGCTCTGCCCTTCTTCAATGCGTCTTCATTCTTCCCAAGGAGCTTGTCCAGTATTTCCTTAAGGCTATTGTCGCTGTGGAGCTCGACCCACTTGCTGAGGCCTCCCGTGTTTTTGCACTTAAAAAGGTTATCTATATCTCCAGCAACAGTAGCCCCGTATTCTTTCTTCCATTTTTCAACGAGCTCTACCATTGCTGGGCTGCATAGGTAGATGTTTAGGAGTAGCCTAGGTGGCTTCACCTTTAACTTTGGAGAGAGGAAGAGTGCTGCTAGGCGTGGGATCGCATACCGGAGAACCGGGGGAAGTGTTGGCAAACCCCCGTAGACGTATTTCTCAACCATAGCGGTGAATGATCCTTCATAGCCCGCCTCTCCATGAGCGGGCTCCCTTACCGCCGGCCCCTCCCCGAAAAGCAAGATGAGCGTGCATGAAGTGAAAACCAGGGCTAAACCGTCAGTGAGGCTAGGCCGGGGGATCGGGGACATGTCTATTAGCATTGCTGTTGTGAGGCTGATGAACATTGATGTTGAGAACGGTAGGAGTGCGAGCAGGGCAACCCTTAGCCGGCTTACCGCTAGATCACTGTAGAGGCTTTTCCTGCCTGATAGGACTGAGCGCGTGAATTCCACTGCCGATGCGATCCCGGCGCTCTCCCCGCGCCCCTCCCCTGTGAGCTCTAATGCGAGCTCTGGGAGAACCTCGGAGTTGAGGAGGGCCTCCAGCCTGGCCGCTAGGAGCACCGCTAGGGCCAGGAGGACGATGGCTGCCGAGAGCTCAGCGAGCAGCGGTGGATGCATGGCACCGTGGATCACCATGCCAACCCCAATCCAGAAGAGTGCTTGAAGCACCCTTATTGGAGGCTTCTCCCCTTCAAGCAATTGGTTAAAAATGTATGGTGTGATGTTCACGGGGGCTTCCTCCACCTATCTAGGTATTTGGCTGACGCCTAGCTTCCTGCCTGAGTACTGCTGCTAGTTCCCTTATCCCCTCCTCGAGTTTAACTGTTGGCTTGAAGCCTAGGTCTCTTGATGCCCTCGCTATGTCTGCGTGGGAGTGTTTTATGTCTCCTTTCCTCGGCTGCTGGTGTATGGGTTTGAGGCTGTTGATGCTGAGGACTTTTAAAACGGTTTCCGCAAGCCTGTTTATTGAGATGGCTTCCCCTGAGCCAATATTGTATACTCCCCTCGCCCCCTCGCTCTCCACAGCTTTCACTATTGCTGAGACAGCATCCCTTACATGGATGAAGTCCCTTGTCTGCTCTCCATCCCCATATATCACCGGGGGTAGTCCATGGAGAGCCCTCTTCAAGAACTCCACTACTACTCCAGCATACGCCTTAGACTGCTTCGGCCCGTAGACGTTGAAGAACCTGAGTACAACGCCCCTGTACCCGTGGAGGTGGGAGAAGGCGTTTACAACCGGAAGCCTCGTCTTTCAAGGCGGGGATGAAGGTTTATAGGCTTGTTTTTTTTATGTATGGGTAATGGTGATGAGGAAAGGTATTTAGCGATGAGGGGGCTGCAACCCTTCGTGAACGAGGGGTTGTTCCCGAGCAGAGATAACCAGATGGGGGGATCTCTGACCACCCCGACTGCCCCGCAGATGACAGATGTACCCCCGAACAAATGCGGGGAACCCGTGAACCGCCCTAAAGGAAACCCCCTTTTAGGGCGGGGAGGAGGTCAGAGGGTGGTCTTCACGGATAGGTGTTTCAACAGGCTCCCCGTACACGGCTGAGCTGGAAGCGTAGACGAGGACGGATGTATTCCTCGAAGCCTTAGCGACATTATATGTTCCAAGCACGTTGACATCGAAGTAGAGATCCGGCTTCTCCACGGACTCAGCCACATCAATCAAGGCAGCTAAGTGAACCACGGCCTCAGCCTTCTCAGCAACCCCCTCGACAACACCGTAATCCCTTACATCCCCCTTCACGAACTCCACACTACCCAGCAACCCCCTCAAATTGCCAAGGGACCCCGTGGACAAGTCGTCGAGGACAACAACCTCGTACCCAAGCCTCAACAACTCGGCTACAAGGTGACTACCAATAAACCCGGCGCCACCAGTAACCAGGATCCCCATATGAAGCCCCTTACTCCAGCTTAAACATAGATAACGCCTATTCCGTAGCCTCCTTGACCCCAGTCTTTAACTATCTCAACATGCTTGTATTTCCGCTTTACTTCCCGCCAAAATTGAGGAACACCCCCCCACATTCTCTGGAGGCCCCGGAACTATGTCGTGAAATGCTATAATACCTCCTTTCTTAACGAGAGGCGAGTACATCTCGAAATCCCTCTTGACTCCTTCATAGCTGTGGTCTCCATCGATGAAGAGGGAATCCACGCCTCTACCATTGAGGTGTTTTCTCACTTTGCTTAAAGTCTCCTCGCTATGGGAGTCTTCGCGAAGTAGCACTATCTTTTGTTTTGTCCTTGCAAAGCACCTGTACAGGAAGGTCTTTAAGTAGGGGTATCCGCCGCCGAAGAGGCCGCCGGGCAAATCTACGCTGATTATTAATGCGTCATCAGAGGCAATCCTGGAAAAGAGGAATAGCGTGCCTCCCCGAGCCGTTCCAATTTCTAATATTGTCCTTGGCTTCACTGATTCAAGTAGGCTCAGCAATGCGGTGATTTCCTCCCTGACCTGCATAGGCCTAATCATTTTTGCCACTGTTTTTTCCGAGAGGACGTAATCGAGAGCGTCGCGCCAAGAGGATGTGGATTTGAATTCTAGGCAGGCATATGGAGTTAGAATAAGGCTATCGAGCCCAGTACCTCCCAGCTTTCGACGTGCAAGGCTTGCAGCACTCTTCACAAGGGCCTTCAGCCCTCGCTCACGATAAATTCTCATGGCCTTCCCGAGCATTATGGCATCAACCAAGCCTTCATTAATAGGGTGAGATATTTATTGCCTTCATCTGTGAAGGGTAATCCTTGCAGATGCCTCTTTAAACAGTAGTATTGTCCAGGACGCCTAGTAGCCTAGCCTGGTGAGCTTTGATACTACTTGCCTTCCGAACCTCTTGCTCGGGATGTATCCTGCTGCTTTAGTTATTGTTGAGGTGAAGAGTGGGTCTCTCCATGTTTTCCTGGCGAGCAGTGTAATCCACCGAGGCATGGGTAGCCTGTATGGTAGCACTATGGAGCCTTCTCTCACCTGCTGGTTTAAGGTCGCTGCTAGTGAGACTGCTTCAAGGGCCTTCAACTCCTTCGCAATCTTCAAGCTCCTATTGGAGAGCCATTTCTCTACTGTGAAGTAGTCGTTCAACGTGTACACTCGCTCCTTGTAGAGCGCGTGGGCAACTGCTAGTACGGCTTCTGCATCCCTCTCCAGGACTTTTACCTCGACCCCGTTGAAGCCAGCTGTCTCAGTGTAGCTTAGGAGCCTCGATCCCTCTGCGTAGATTACTCCTGCAATCGTGGGGTGAACGTAGAGGTCTACTATTGAGGTTTTCCTCACGAGCGTGACACAGTAGGGTTCTTTGACAATAATACTGTAGCCCAGATCTCTGAGCCTGGAGACAGCGCTCCTAAGAGATGATGGGCTCAGCAATAGGTCTATGTCCGATGGCACGTAGGCTACGGGCTTCCTCAGCTTTATGAAGGCGTGCTCAACCCCTTTTAAAGCCCTTGAAACCGATTCAAGCTCCCTGAGGAATACAGCGTACCTCGCTTCCTCACGCCTCCTCTCCTCATCCCGTGAATCAATGGAGCGGAGGAACTGCAGCTTCACCTTGTTCAAGGAGGCGAGCTCGAGGCAGTAGCCGTAGAGATCCCTGTTTACATGGATCCCTTTGCCGCCTCCAATGCTATTGTAGATTAGCTTGAAGCACTCCCTATACGCATTCATTCCCCGCAATCTCCACCACCTCCCTCAAGCTCTCTTCAACACTCTTACCCGAGGTGTCAACTACTCTAACACCCAGGAACCTTGCAAGGGAATCATAGATCCTTAGCTCAACAGGTATAACCCTTCTATCCCACAGGGCACTCCTCCTAGATAAGAGGACTCCTTCATCAGCCCTAACATAGACCATGCACTCGCAGAGGCTAAAAGCGATCGAGAGCGTGGCCCTCCCAATAAAGCTCTTGAAAACATTCCTCCTCAACGTAACAGCAAGCCACACAAGGAAGTCAACAGGACACCGCTCAGCCACAACAACCCTCCCCGTAATCCTTGGCAAAACAAAGCGAGCAAAGAACACTGGGAGAGCCGAGAAGAATTCAAGCCATACCCATAAATAGCTCATCTTCTCGGGAACGCATATGTTATAGTAGGGATTACAGTTGCCTTTAAACAGCTGAAACCCCTCCATAAACCTAGCTAAAAATGAGGAAAAAGTATGTGTCCCCCGAACCCAGACAACCACGCTTTGCTTACCAGTGCAATCAGACAAATACCTGGAAAGCAACCCCGCAAGCGTAGACTTCCCAGAACCATCACACCCAAAGAAGCAGACAACAACACACCTCATATGAATCACTTCAGTTTAGCATTGAAAATCTCGAGTCAAGATATTCAATATAATGGTATAAAGCTAAACCCCACGTGCTGGATCCCAAAGCATTTTACATGTTTTAACAAGAACACCCAGACCTGCAACTTAGTGCCGCTTCATTAAACAATTTAGCAAGATCCATTGCCATATTAGTCAAAGGATAGCGCTCAGCGAGTCTTCTAGAACTGATGCTTGGAACCACGTAAGAACTGTCTTTTTTCCAGAGCAAATAATACTTCAACACACCTCTAGTTAGACTTTTAAGATCAAAGTTTTTAGCTATATGACCGCAGAGCTCACCTCTGGATACAGCCGGTTTCAGAAGATCTCTAGGAGCTCCGGGAATATCAAATGCGACTACAGGTGTACCGCAGGCTAGAGCTTCGAGTACTACCAAGCCGAAGGTTTCATATTTGCTCGGAAAGAGTAAGAGATGCGCTTGAAGTAGTTCTTTAAGAAAATCTCTCCTAGATAGCAAATGAAATATATCGACTCTGTTTGGGAACTTGTCAGCAAGATTTTGGAGATGTTGCACAAGGGCCGGGAGTGTGCCGTGGCCAAGAAATATCTTAGCATGTATATCTGGGAAACGCGGAAGAAGAGAGCTTATAACAGAATACGCGATATCTGCACCTTTACCATACCGAGCACCGACAAATACAATGGTAAACCTGTCACTTTGCTTTTCATCAGGAGACGGCTGACAATTCTCTAGAATTGTATTAGGAATACCCCACGGGATGTATGCCACCCGGCGAAACCTTAAGGCTCTAAACACCTGTAGATCAAAGCTATTCAGAACATGAATAGAACAGATTTGATTATTTATAAATGTCCTTTCGACGATTAGCCGAAGAAGGGAAAGCATACTGTACAAGTAATTACGCGGCCTATATCCCCTAAACCTAGGCATGACCACCGGTGCATGTACACCATAGACAATGGGCTTAGTCTCTAAGGTACGAGAAAGTCTTAAGAGGTAGTAAAGCTCGTCGTTAGGATAGAATAAGTTAACAAAGTAAACTACATCATACTCTATGAGAGCCCGAGGATCTAGATTGCTAAGGTGGAACTCTGATATCAATGGTATAGCGTCTGTTTTTATCCCTTTTTCTGAAAGCTCTTTACTCAACTCTGAAAAGTATTCATCTGATGGCCTCCAATTTACAAATGCTACCTTGATAAACCTCACCAAATTAAGTATTATCTTCTGCTATCATAAAAAGCGAAGATTTCGTGCTGTTACATACGGATGTGTAATAGTATGATGCAGCATGTTTATTGAGAGCATAATTTTACGTGTATAAAGCTTCCGGCCTATGAGCCTCTTCGTGAAGTGTTTTAGACCTATCAGTGTAAAAAGTAGCCCCAATGTGTCTGAGCTTTTTAAACTATGCAATATTTGTGTGAAAATGACCTCAAGAATTGTTACCGGTAATATCGCTAGTATGGATAAGAGCGGTAGTTTTACCAGCAAGAGCAAAAGGTTCCTCGAGAAATAGTAGCGTAGCTTAGGATTAGCCCTGCCAAATGTAGCGCTACCGATATGGTAAACTGAGCACTCAAGCACACATACATTCCTATATCCTGCTGACCATACCCTTAAACCATAGTCTACATCATCAAACCAGAAGAAGTATTCTTCGTCGAACATACCTAATCTGAAAAACAGGTTTGTTCTCGTGAGTAGTGCTGCACCCATCGCATATGAGACCTCCAATAAGTTGTCCTGGATCCTGTGAGCTGGCATTGTTTCTACTGTGATGGGGGATGGAAGCAATCCCAGGCTTAGAGTGAAACCCAAGTTGTATGAACCATCGAGGTTTATAATGACTGGCTGAGCAGCACCAATATCGGGTTTTTCTCCATTATATCTACTAGTTTTGACACAATATCTGGCTCAACGATGACATCATCATTCAAAAACAACAGGTACTTGGTATCTTTCAAAAGCACTGCTGCTCTATTGTTACCGCCCGACCACCCATAGTTTCTATCTAGTTTCAAGACCTCCGCATCGCATTTTAGATGCTCCTGCGATCTCATAGAACTTATAAACCGTGATATGAATTCCGGTGTGGAGTCTTTCGAGTTATTATCAACGAATATTATTTTACAGTTCTCATAGTCTATGCCAAGTATTCTCGACAAAATTTTTCGGAATGTGTCTTCGCCGATTTTTGAGAGAGAGTTATATGTCAAGACAACTATGCCTACTTTTTGCCTCATTTTCAAGTTACCCAAGAGATGTAGACAACAAGAGTAAACTCGAGCAGTGTTTACAACAGCTTTGCATGAGATTACAGCTTCCTCTGGAGAAGATTATCATCAATTTTTCACCAGAAATACTCAGATGCGGATGTAAGGATTCCTCTTAACTCCTTTAGCAATGACCGCTTGAAAACCTTGAAAGTGTACCTCGACAATATCAGTTTTTGGAACTCTAAACCTATGGAGTTCCATTCTCTAAAAGCCGATGAGTTCTTTGAGATATGTAAGAATTCTTCTAAGGGAATATAATGCTTTCTGGGAATAGCAGGTATAAACAGCATACCAGCAGGTGTTGAAACTATGGGTTTTCCAATGTAACCTGCTTCTAAAACCTTGTTTCTGGCTCCTCCACATATTGCATTCTTTGGATATGGGAGTATGATAGCTTCAGAGGAGAGAAGGAGAGCCGCATATGCTGGGTATGTTAGAAAGCCTACTTGTATTACCTTGTATCGGCTGTTCTCCTCATTTTTAGCCCTTAAACTGGGTCGTTTTATCCTATGACCAGTCACTATGATCAGCACATTGGAAGGCAGGAGCCATGCAATATTCATCAATTCGCTATACGCTAAAATATTTGATGAAAATACTCCGGGTAGCGGGGCAACTACTATGGTCTTATCTAGATGGTTCTGCAACCCTAGGAGGATAGAGATCTTTTCGCGCAGGCCTAAGACCGTCTTCTCTTTTAGCTTCGCTACAATGTCTTCGAAAATAGGGGTTAACGCATTCTCAATAACACGAGCTTTTCTTGGAGTAAAGTACCTGTATATGGCTTCCGAAGTATAGGTTGAAGCTGCTATGATGTAGTGGGCATGTTTATACGTTAAATACTCGCTCAAAAAAAGTATAAATCTCCCAATAATCCCTGGTTGACCAGTGCTTATCGACTCGAGCCATGCAACCCCATGTACATCTACTACCGTAGTTCTTCTAAAAATCTTTCTAGCCAATACCATGAAAGCAGAGATCCACGGATTCGTGCCGCTTACGATAACAATGTCAGATTTAAGAAGGCTTGATAATGTTTTTGGCATAAATAGTTGGGCTAGACGCGAAATAGGCAAATAACGAACTGATAACGTTTTCAGGTCTTTTAAAGAATAGTAGAAATTCATAGGTCTAAGCAAGGAACCTGACATGTCCTTAGCAGAAGGACCAACGATAATTATCCTCAGCTTCCCACTGTTTCTATGCGTTCTCAAAACCAATGTACTCTACCACTTATCTACTCTAAGTATAACTAGAGACTCTTGCCATCCGTCTTGAGAACTTTATTCCGCACATCATCCTGTTCTCTACTATAGCCTCTTTTGCTTCATTAACTGTAGATAAGCCTCAGCTTACAAGTTACCAAACCGAGGTCTTTTCACATTCATGTAGAAATAAATGCAGCTCTTAAGGGATTCTAGTTCTATAACTCTACTCTATTCAAGAACGATGTTCGCTGAAGTCACAATTACTTCTTGTTATACCAAGCAAGCACTCAAGTTCTTTAGATGTATTGATTATTTTTCTCCCTTCCGTGTTTATGAGACAGCCCTCTCTCTTGACCCATGTTTTTAGGACTAGAATTTGAGTAAATACGTACGTCTTAAGCTCTGGTGGTGTGCCCCTTTTCCTCCATCTTTCTGGCAGTGAGGACGGAGGCGCCCATAGTACTAGGACTTCAGGACTCCTGCCCCACATGAGCCTTGAGAGGATTCTTACGAGTTTCTTCACCAGCTTTAAGTCTAGCCCGAGTACTAGGGCTGCGTGGTAGTAGTCTACTAGAGAGCCTGGCAAGTGCTCTTCGACTAGGATGAAGTCGTTTCGCCTAGTAATAGCACTTATTCTCAGGAGCTTTAAAAGTGGTAAAAGCACGGAGTTTAAGGCAAGGTCTAAAAGTACTCCACACCTGTGAGCAGCGTATATTTCTCTCTTCCCGAGTCCGAGTCTTGAGAACAACCTGGGGAGAAGGCGGGCGAAGATAAACACTGTTTTCAAATAAGTGGTTCTTACCCTCAGCCCTCTTTTCTTAAGCCTTATAGCCAACAAACGGATATGCGTCGTCTTACCGGCGCCCTCTAAACCAGCGAACACTATAACTCTACCCAAGCCTAACACCGCTGAAACTTGTTTTTAAGAGCGAATCCAAGCCTTTTAACCCGTCTGTGTAAGCCTCATATGCTTAGCCCGCCTAGAAGAGCGATTACATCATTCCTCCAGTCTAGAACCCAGGAAACCCCGAACCTTATCACTCTCATACTACTCGACCCCGAAGGCTTTGAGTAACTTTCCCTCTATCTTAGTAGCTTCAAACTTTCTCAGCGTTGCTTCCCTCAATTGACCTCCTATACTTAAAAGCTCTTCGCGACCCATGGCTATCACTTCTTCAATTTTCTCAGCTAGTATTAGCGGGTCGCCTGGAATAAACATGAATCGCTCTGCTGGCGTCCCATCAACAATCTCCGGCACACCTCCGACCCTAGAGGCTATGGGTATTGTGCCAGAGAGCATGGACTCTATGACAGCATAGGGCAAAGGCTCCTCCCATATAGAGGGGTGTAGAAGTGCGTAGCTTGTAGAGTAGAGCTCTAGCAGTCTCTCATAGTCTACGTGGCCTATTGGTTTCAGCACTCTGCCCAGTCTCCTGGCAGCGCTGAGGCCTATTTCCCCTAGTCTACGCGTGACCAGCACTTCTGCGTCGAGCCCACGCCTCGTCAGCTCTAGGGCCGCTCCGAGGACTAGGTGAAAGCCCTTCAGGTAGCTGTCGCCCCCTGTGAAGAGGAGTAGGGGCCTCCCTAGCCTTTTCTCTACAGGAGGGACCTCGGGCAGGAGGTTGTAGACGTGTACAAGCTTTCTAGAGACACCCGGAAGCCCTGATGCTATGATCCCGCATTGCCTCCTAGAAACACACACGACCCTGTCAGCATAGCCAAGAGCGAGAGCACTGACTCTATTCACACCTAGTGTGTCAAGGAGGCCTGTGGCAATAGCCCTGGCCACGTCTCCGTGCTCGTAAAGCTCCACGATAACATCACCGAGAGACCGCGTGTTCACATCATGCAATATTACAGAAGTATATGTTAGTGGCTGATAGTTGTGGAGGTGAACAATGACCCTTGCACGGGGATTGATATTCTTGGCCGCGATGGCCAGGGGCAGTAGTGTATGGGAGGGTATGTAGATAGTGTCAGCCTTTTCCACGAGCTTCCTCAGGGTCTCTGTATTAGAGAATAGCTTGAGCCATTCGAGAGGCTTGTAAGGCTCTCTGAGAACAGGCCAGTACAGGTACCTACAATACCCCATTACCTCTCCGGTGGGGTGGCGGGTGCCAGAGACAACAATCACTTCGAAGTGCCTCGACAAGATATGCTTGGTTATCAAATGCGTGGCCAGCTCACCACCACCGCCCTCAGGCCACCAGAGCTTAGAGAAGACAAGGATCCTTCCTGTAGTCATGAGCTGTTTACTCCTCTACAAACATGAACAAATCCTTCACATTTAACATGGTGGCACTTGTGGTCAGAAAGCAAGGTCTGATGCATGATAGTTAATCTCAGGTCGAGAACACATACTATAGGATCTGTTTAAGCTTTCTGATAATCCTCTCCTCAATTCTTAGCAGTAGAGTAAGGGGTAACAGCACTGGGCCTGATCTTCTTGCTACATTTACTAAGATGCTGACTTCGTCCTCTTTTAGAGCTCCCAGCAGTGGCAATATGATCGCGTAGGATGCCACATAGATGATCGAGGCCAATATCACTCTGAGAACCTCATGAATCTCTACATAAAGCACCGGTAATGTAGCTAGTGCCGAGATTGCCGCGGAGACGTACACTCTCGCTATTTCTTTCGCGCCTATCGAGACACCTGCCTCTATCTTAGCTCTCATTAAGAGGTATACGGTCGACGCATACCCTCCTATGAGACCTGCCACTATAGCTCCCACCATCCCTAGCCTCGGCAGCAGTATTAGTGTGAGCGGCAGGGAGACCAGGGTATTGACGATCCATGACCTGAATACCTCTTGCGTCTTCCCAATGCCAGCGAAGAGGCCCCCGAGCACATATGCCCCCAGACCGACTCCCAGAGCTCCTGTGGCTGTGAGGGCCAAGTAAAGGGGAGCTGCTTCGTAGTCAAGGCCATAGACGAGGACCACTAGGTCCCTAGAGAATAGAATTGCCATTGCTATCGCCGGGACCATGAGCACAGTACTGTACTTGACAGAGGCCCTAAATACCTCTGCCACTTCTCGGCTCTCTCTTCCAGGATCCAGCCCTGAGAAAACTGCGAATAGAGAGGATCCTATTGCAGATGTCGCCATAGAAATTGGCGAGTAGAGGTTCTGGGCAACGGAATAGTTGCCAAGCTCATAATCGCTGACGAAGTGCGCTGTGAGGACAAAGATTACTCTACCAATTAGGAAGCCCAGGAGAGTGGGGAGGTAGAGAGGATAGGCATAGGAGATCATGGATCTTAGAGCCTCAACATAGCCCACACTAGTAGCCTTATTATTACTCCCTAGAGTCCTGCAAGCTGATGCCAGTAGAGCCAGAGAGGCAATGGTAGCAACTATATAGCTAGCCACATTGCCCCCTAGGGCTCCCATCACGCCTAGGCTTAGTGCTAGAAGAGGCGATAGAGCTAATTTCACGAGAGCCTGAAGACTTTTGACGAGAGCACTGTACTTTGTCTTCAGGAATGCCAAAAAGACCCCGTCACAGATACCAATGATGGATCCTGTTAAGACAAGCGGAGAGACCAATCCAACAAGAGAGCCTATACCAGGTCTACCGAGCATGTACATAGCTACGAGATCTGAGCAGAGAAATACAAGGACCATGGCCACAAGCCCCAGGGAAGCCTCAAAGATCAATGCGACCCTTATATACATAGAGGCATCACAACCCTTGCCCTCAGACCCCAGCATAGCCACATAACGGGTCACAGCTTGACCTATGCCGAGGCCTATGAGAGGACCCACTATAGCCGGCACGGTAAGGACGAGAGAGTATATCCCATAGCCCTCAGGCCCCAGCAGCCTGGCGATGAGAATGGAGGCCAGAGCGGACAGCGCCAGGGAGAGGGCGTTGCCGGCGAAAAGGTAGGCTCCGCCCCTGGAGGCCTCGGCGGCCAGGTCTACGAGGCTTCTCCTGCTCATCGAGGGTCTCACCGCGGACTATAGTTGCGCGCTCTTGTGCTAGGCACGACCCGGAGAAGCCTTAGCCCGGCCGCTCTTCGGCCGCGGAGCCCCATGCGCGTGAGAGAGAAGTTTTCTCAGAGCCCTCCTCGGGTCCACCCCTATAAGGGGGCTGGGGACGTCCATTATGAAGCCCTCCAGGCCGCGAAGCCCTGGTCTCCACCTCCTCCTGAATGAGGCCTCCCTCCTCAGGTTCCTCGCCACATGCCAGACGATCCTCAGCTGCAGCCTCGCCCTGGCCCTCTCCCCCTTCCTGACGGACTTCAGCACGTTGATGAGCACCTCCACCGGGAGGTACAGGAGCAGAGCCCTTAGCACGTGCTTGAGCGGGAAGTACCTCACCGTGGTGAGCCACTTGTTGCGGTTGGCAAGGTACCAGGAGAGCCAGTTTATTCTCTTCGGTGCCCCCTCGGTGCCCCTCCTGTGGTAGTACACAGCCCTGGGGTAGACCACGGTCCTGTACCCCAGGGAGAGGGCCCTGGCGCAGAGGTCTATCTCGTCGTGGTACATGAAGAGCTCCGGGGAGAAGCCGCCCAGCCTCTCGAAGAGCTCCCTCCTGACCATCATGGCGGAGCCGGAGGCCCAGGCCACCTCGAAGACCGCGTCGAGGCCCGAGAGCCTCCCCTCGAGGCCGCTCACGTCCACCTCCACGGCCCTGCCGTACGAGTCGACGTAGC
Source organism: Desulfurococcus mucosus DSM 2162 (assembly GCF_000186365.1). NCBI lineage: Archaea > Thermoproteati > Thermoproteota > Thermoprotei > Desulfurococcales > Desulfurococcaceae > Desulfurococcus > Desulfurococcus mucosus. The sequence goes on along the minus strand of NC_014961.1, from coordinate 415,749 downwards.
CGCCGAGGCTCGAGAAGGAGCCGCCGAGAGACCTCTGCAGGCCCTGCGCGATCCCTACGCTCTCGTCCCGCTCCATAATGCCGACCAGCTTCTCGACGTACCTCTCCTCGAGGACCGCGTCCGGGTTCATGAAGAGTATGTACTTGATGTCGGGCGATAGGTGCCTCACGGCCAGGTTGTTCCCGAGGCAGAAGCCGTAGTTCCTGCCCAGCCTAACGACCCTAACCTTGTCGCCGTACTTGCTTGAGACGTACTCCGCGCTGTCGTCCGCGGAGCCGTTATCCGCGAAGATGACCTTCACGTTCCCGTAGGACTGGCCGAGGGCGGAGTCTATGGCTCTATCTAGGAGCGGGCCCAAGCTCTTCCTAGCGTTGTAGCCGAGAATAACGATCGCAACCTTAGATGGAGTCACTGGTCTTCCCGCATCGTGGCTCCCGGCCTGCTGCATATAGTCGTCAGCGGTGGTGTTTCGTATAGACTAGCTTCTTAGCCGTCTCTCCTAGGTTGGAACACGCCGTCTGTGACATAGCCGTTTTGCTCAAGAACATTTGTAACGTCTTCCAGCTTGACTAAGGGCTCGTGAACCGCTCAATAGCGCCAGCTTCTTGCTCACATGCTTATAATAAATGCTCGGTACGAAGAGTGCCTCTACGCTCTTAGCCTCAGCCAGGTATCTGACCAGGCTAGGCACCTTCACGCGGCTCGCTCCGTAGTCCTCCAGGCCGGTACAGAACGACACTATGGATATGCTCGACTTTAACATCCTTGAGAGGTGCTTTGAGACCTCGAGAGCCCACCTCTCGGTCCCCCTCAGTATGAGTAAGTGCATTGGGACTACTATGACGATACCCTCTCTTGCACGCGTATCAGGTCACCTGCCTAGGTCTCGGTGTGAGGACCTCGCCAGCCCCAGCAGCAACCCTATGTCGAACCAGAGCCTGCCGTAGGTCTCCCTCAACAGAGTCCACGCCAGCCTCTCCAAGATCAGCCTTGGCTTCCCGCCCAGCACCACTACGTCTCTGCGCAGCCACCTGTGCGCCACGAAGGCTAGCAGTAGCGCCGTCACGGCCAGCGTTAGTAGCACGTTCATTGAGGCCGCCGAGACTATGACATCGAGGGCTACGATACCCAGCACGGCGTTGGATCTGGCGACGTCTATCGGCCAGCGCATCGCCCCCACCTTCCTGAAGTACCTCAGCGCCGTCCTGCCGTACCACAGCTGCTGCTTCATCAGCTGGCCCAGGGTGTGGGGGTAGCACCTCCTGACCCCGGTCCCGACGACCCTCCACATAGTCTTGGCGCGCGCCAGGAACTCGAGGTCCTCCCCAAAGCCCAGGCTGGCGTCGAAGAGGGCCCTGGAGAACACGGACCTCCTAAAGCAGCAGACGACGTGAAGAGGCCTGCCGCCGCGGAAGTAGTAGACAATGTCGTCGAGGGCCAAGTGCCTCTCGACCCAGGTGTGGCCGTTGGGGGCGTAGGTTATGGCGACGTGCTCTCCCTCGCCCAGCCCAGCGACGATCTTCTCTATAGCCTCGGGGTCGCCGCTTAGATCGAAGTCGGCGTCGAAGAAGACGATCACTTCGCCGGAGCTATTCAGTACGCCTATGTTCCTCGCGTTCGCCGGCGATCTCAGGCTCCCGAAGTCCTCCTCCTTCAGGACCTTTATCGCGAAGCCCGCACCCTTGAGCTTCGCCTTCAGCTCCTGAAGTGCCTCGAGCGTCCCGTCCGTCGAGCCCCCGTCCACCACGACCACCTCGATCGGCCTGTAGGTCTGCCCGTAGATGCTCATTATCAACTGCTCTACGTTCCCGCGCTCGTTCTTCACGGGGATCACAATAGAAACGAGAATGCTCTTCATAATTTACCTTTACACAACATCTTTAGTTGCTCTACGTGTAAACTAGACAAATTAAAGCTTATATATACATCGTTAAAAAGTCTTCTCTTAATGCCCTTGACGATTAAGCATACAACTCCTAAAATACCGTACCATTTAACTAAAGTTACGAATCCTCGCGTTAACCAAGAGAATTCCGTACGACTCCTTAGCAAAGACCATAAAATAATGCCTAGCAGTTCTCTTAAGGACCGGTTAAGTATACAAAACCTAACATCATTAGCCGAGCCGGTCCATAAACGAATCGTCGACGGCATTCTTTTAAAAGTTGCCTGATGCATATGAATTATTTTTATATGAGGATTGCATATTACCTTAAAACCTGCTCTTCGTGTTCTATAGCAAAAGTCTACGTCCTCGAATCCTCCTAAAATATAGCAAGGATCTAAATAACCGATAGTACTAAATACCTCAGCTCTTATCACGACACTTGCGAACCACACTTCATTGACCTCTATGATTCTTGGGCCACAACAATGTTGGCATCTCGCACCTGGCAATAAAACCTAAGGCCCATTATCCCTATGTCTTTATGGCTTTCCATCACTTTCACCGCTAACCTTAGCCACCAGGGGTCTACTACCTCTACATCATTGTTCATCAGTACCACGTACCTGGCTCCTCTCCTCAGGGCCACTGCTATGCCCAGGTTGTTTGCCCTGGCATAGCCGAGGTTCCTCGGGAGCGCCAGGATCTCCGCCTCCGGGAACTCTCTCCTCACTATCTCAACGGATCCGTCGCTCGAGCCGTTGTCCACGACGAGGATCTTCATGTTGCCGTACCTCGTCTTCCTTAGGCTCGCGAGGGCCCTCCTCAGGAGCTCCCTGCCGTTGTAGTTCAGGACTATGACGTATACGAGCGGCTCCTCCAGGGTCCCGCCCCCCGGCTGACGCAGCCCTTGACAAGCCCCACCATGATGCCCCTGACGCCGTACAGGGCCGTGGAGGGCCTCCCGCTCCTGGCGGCCCATGCGACGGCCTCGATCGCCCTGTAGATGGCATGAGGCACCACGTAGAGGCCCACGAGCCCCCTGTTCTTCGCCAGGAAGTACACCTCGCTGCGGTACACCCCCTCTATGTGCCTCGGGTCCCTCCTCAGCCTCTCCACCCTCTTCGACACCTGCCTCGTGAAGTGGTAGGAGACAGCCTTGCCGTTGGCGACTATCCTGTAGCCGGCCGCCCTCACCCTCATGGCCAGGTCGAAGTCCTCGCCCTGTATGGGCTCCTCCACGGACTCGTCGTAGAGCCCGGCCCTCAGCAGGGCCTCCCTCCTGCACGCGACGCTCATGGTGAAGACGGGGATCTCGGCTAGGTGCCTATCTATGGTCCTGACCTGCCTGGGCAGGAGGGACTCGTGAACGGACAGCTTGCTCAGGAGCCTCGTCGCGAGCCCCAGAGGGCCTCCCCTGCTCCTCGCACCCTCCCTGAAGACCCAAACGCACCTCGAGTAGACGCAACCTATGGAGCCGTCTCTATCGAAGGTCTTGACGACTTCCTCAATAAAGTCCTCCCTGAGCACTAGGTCGTCCTCGAGGAGAAACACTATGTCTCCCCTCGACTCCAGTATGGCCCTATTGGCAGTCCTACACTTGTTCCAGAGCCCTGTGGCGAGGACCATACATGTGTCTCCGCATTCTCTCTTAACAGTCTCTAGGAGCTCTCTGTCAGAGACCTCAGAGGCGACTATTATCTCTGAGGGCCTCATGGTCTGTCTAGAGAGAGACCTCAGGAGGAGCCTCAGGTAGCCCAGTCTCTCATGGGTTCCTGTTGTCAGCACTATGACACTTACACAGTGTCTCTGTGTCAGCGGTACTCCCTCAGGATCTCCTCGTATACCCTGACCTGGTTGAGCAACATGTCTAGGTGGTCGTCGTCTCTTCTCTCCAGGAGCCTTATAAAATCTCCTATATTCTCTGCAAAGGGATCTCTCGGGGCCCTGTTAAATATATGGTCGAACCCGAGCTCTAGATAGGGCTTGAGAGACAGTAGATTAGAGGCCCACCTCCAGCTGGTAGATAGCCTGGAAATAATCTTGCCGACAGGGTTATAGATCAGTGAGCCCTTCTCCCCCTCCACATACACATAGATATCGAACCTCCTAGCATTATACGATATAGTCAGCCTACCAACACCCCTCTCTCCCCTGAGGACAGCATAGAGCTCATCATAGAGCGTCCAGCCTCCCTCAGAGAGCCTCGAGAAGTCTACAGATACGACATCAAGCTTTCCGATAATATCTTGCAGGATGTATATCGCATGTGGCAGGACCTCGCCAAACACGTGTCCTGGCAGGCTCTCGAGCCAGCCACCGCTCCTGGCTAGGACCACCTCCCTAGGCGCGTAGACGGCTATATCGACACGGCATACAGGCCCTATGACACCTTCTCTGACAAGTCTCCTCGCTTTAATAGAGACTGGCGTATAGAGGTAGTTTGAGACAACACCTACTTTCACGCCCTTGGATCTCGCAACATTAAGGATCTCTGCTGCATCGGAGTAGCTGGTCGCGAGAGGCTTCTCAACAAACATGTTCGCGTTGGCTTGAGCCACTTTTACAGCAACTTCTCTATGGGTCTGTGGGGGAGTACATATAGAGACCACATCCAGCTCTACATCTTTCAACATCTCCTCTAGAGAACTGAAGTAGCGGGGGATCCCGTGGCTCTCTGCAAAGACCCTGGCTCTCTCGACAGCAATATCTGAGACAGCCACAACTTTAGCCTTATTCGCCCTCCAGCCCTTCACATGATGCCCAGCCGCAAAACCTCCACCCACAATACCTACTCTGAGCCTGACCATGGCCTACAGCCCCCTCGCAGCATCAGTGAAGTCTCTCACAAAAGATTCCCACGAGAAGACCCTATGAGCCTCCTCTCTTATCATGCTTGTCCTCGCCCTGAAGACCTCTACATTGTCTACCACATACTTGAGCCTCTTTATAAAGACATTGAGGTCTTTGGCATTGCCTACAAAGGGTGTTACTACAGCGCCTGTCCTCGGTATAGCTTCTCTAGGCATCTCAAGGAATGTGGGGCTCACCACAGGCTTGCCCAGGGCCATGGCCTCCATTACAGCCACGCCAGGACCGCCATAGTAGCCTCCGGTGGCCGGAAAGAAGTATATGTCGGAGGTACTCAAGAACCTCAGGAACTCCTGGTGAGGGAGAAACCCGTAAACCCTGATACCCATCTCCCTAAGCATATCTCTCCACCTTCCACTGACACCCGTAAGGACGATCACTATCCTGCCCCCATACTCTTTCCTGAGCATCTTCCATATCACGGGTATATAGTGGAGGCCCTTGAGGAAACTAGCCTCTTCTCTAAATATCCCTACATAGCTGACCAATACCACAGCATCTAGAGGTATACCGAGGGCTTCTCTGAACCTCTGAACCTCTTCCCAAGCAGGGGGCCTCAGTTTCTCGAAGTCCACGGCCATAGTTCTAAACAGCACACGAGCTTCTACACCCAACACTTCCTCCAGGTATTTCTTCTCCCTAATATTCACCACGAAGAACACACCGTGGATCTTTCTCAAGAGCCCCTCTCTCTTTATCTTAGAAAGTTCCTTAGCTACTGAGAAAGGACTAGGATTCATGAGCCTAGAGAGGCTTGGGGGGCTGGACCCGTGGTGTTGTAGAATCACTGGGTGGTCTGTGAGCCTTCTTACAACAAGCTCTGAGTTAAGGGCTCTGTACTCGTGTATATAGGGTATATAGCCGTCTCTCGATACTCTGTGCTCCACATATCTCGCCAGCTCTGGCGAGACCTCGTCCCATTTCCATAACATATGGCTCGGCGACAGTCTCAATGTGGGTGTGAGCACGAGGGGGATCTCATCTACGACCTTGACAAGCCCTTGGCTTTCTCCACTAGGCCTCACAGCCTCTACGGCAAAGCCGCCGAGCCTCCTCAGAGCTAAGGCTGACCTGAAGTGCCAGCCCTGGCCATCCTCCTCTGCCAACTTACCATCGATCATGGGTAGTGAGTGGTGCAGGATACTGATTACTTTATACATTGTGCCCCCTCAGTGCCTCGCTAAGCGTAGTCAGCCTGAACCCCAGGGCCCTGAGGAGCTCCACGACAGCCCTTACGATCAGCTGCCTCTCGTCGTGCATAGTCAGCACCACAAGACCGGTCCTGTTCACGAGCAGTCTCATGGGCACCTCCGGTAGGTGTCTAATACCTATGCTTCCAATCACATAAGAGTCGGCCTTTTCGTTCCATCTATTAACTGTACCCATTGTCCTGCCATAGGAGTAATATCTCCTAACGACCTCGACTACCCTATCGTTGAACGAGCCGTATGGGTAGGCGAGGCCCTTGACCTCATCTCTCACTGTTTCCTCGAGCATTTTCTTGGATTCAGCGGCCTCGCGCTCTACCTCCCATACAGGTATTCTCGTCAAATCTCTGTGGCTCACTGTATGTGAGGCTATCTCGTGCCCCATGTCCCTCATCTCTCTGATCAGCTCGGGCCTCGTGGCCAAGAGCCTCCTGCCATTGTACTCCATGAGCCCCGTTATTATGAAGAAGGTCGCGGGGACGTCCATTCGGTAGAGCATCTTGGCTATCTCGTAGTGGCTTAGATATCCGTCGTCAAAAGTCAGCACAGCACACCTCACTCGCCTACCACCTCTCTATATACTCTGAGATATTCCTCAGCAGTCCTCCTTATGTCGAAGTATTCCTCTGCCGTAGCTAGGGCCCTTTGGCTAAGCCTCCTGTAAAGGTTATCATCCGTCAGCAAGGTCATCAATGCCTCAGCATATCTCTTCTCGTCGAAAGTGTTCACTACAAGACCTGCGCCGAAATTCTCCACAAGCTCTAACGAGTATGATGCCCTGTGCGCTACCACTGGTTTGCCCAGTGCATAGGCTTCTGCAATAACATAACCAAAGGACTCGTAGAGACTAGGGTGTGTCAGAATCCTCGAAGAGGCTATGACCCTTAGGGTCTCTCTTCTACCCAGCCACCCGTGAAATATCACATGCTTCTCAAGCCCGAGTTTCCTGACAAGCTCTCTCAGCAGAGGCCCCTCAGGCCCCTCACCAATAACATGCAACACAGTGTCCTTGACCTCCTCGACCACGTGTACAAATGCCTTCACAAGCCTGAAACCACCCTTGTATTCCATGAGCCTACTCACGAAGACGACACTAGCCGAGTTACTGTCTACTCTGTCCACGGACCTCCTTACCCTTTCTATAGAAAGGCCGTTATAGATGACCACAGACCTCCTCCTAAGCTCTTCCCTCTCACGAGGCGGTGTGTGAACCAGGGCATCGGCTATGCAACTTCTAGATACGAAGACAAGCCTGCCTACCCTGGGCTTGTGAAAAAACGAAAGAACAGCACTAGGTACCTTGTGAGAGAATTCGAAGAGCCTGAATCTGGCTCTGTCCCTGAGAGAACTATAGAGAGACCTGAGATAGCCCAGCATAGGAGACCCATGTACGGTGGCCACTACAGGAGCCAGCCTATCTAGATAAGGCAAGAGCCCCAGTGCCGACGAAGAGTCGTGGATCAAATCACTACCTTCTCTATTCGCTAGGCTTAGTATCCTCTGAGCATTGAGGGTATAGAACCACACGTCCTTGGGGGGAGTTTGGGGAGACCAAAAAGTGCATAGCCTGAGTTTGTCACGATCTCTACAACCAGACAAGCGACCTCTTATAATGACGGTAACGTCAATATGTTTGCTGAGTTCAAGAGCTAGCTCATAATTGAACGTGCCGATTCCTCCCTGAAGCCCTAAGTCGTATGCTAAGAGAAGCACTTTCATCTATTAAGCCTAATTACAAATATAGATGGATGTTGAGTCTATACCGATGCTATAGATAAGCTTACAGTACATTCCTGTATAACTACTGCTATCTGTACTCAAATGTATTGCTGGTAGCTGTAATTTGTCAATAAACGAGGTTAGGCCTAGCGCTTCTTTGAATCTAGATGTGTAAGTGGGCAACCATATCCCTACCGCACTACCCTGAGGTGTCAACCTATACATCCCAGTCATATAGAGTCGAGAGGAGGTTAAATATAGCTGAGATACGGATGAAACATCTAGTTGTCCTAGGAAACTCTTAGCGATGAGGATGTCGCCCATAGACAACGGAACGCTCTCTGAGTTTCTTATTCTTGCATATTGTATTGGCGATATGTTCGGGTCTTGAGCAGCTATGGGGGCTGTAGCTATAAACATCAGCATTGAAGCTAGTCCTAATGCTCTCAAGGAAATTTTCCTCCTTCTCAAAAGACCAAAAATCCTTGAGAGCGTTAGAGATGCCATAGGGGCTATAAATGGTATAAAAACATATGTTGTCCTATTTAATAAATAGAAATTTTTTTCTTTCAATATACTGTAGCCCATAAATGATACTGAGAGGATTAGTACGGAAGTCACGTATAGGGAAAACTGCAAACTACTGACGCGCCTCTTCAAGAATAGCGCATATATGAAGTATGCTGTAGCCAATGAGGCCGTATAGCTCCATACATATGCCTGTATAGGTGAAACTTCTGCTCTCTCGTAGAGAGGTATGTGTATTGCTGCACCTATTTCATGCTCTTCTGTAGGTATGAGAAAACTTTTTATAATGCCTACTAGGCCGTTATACACACTAAGGAACGAGGGCATTACATACTGTGCAAAGCCGGAGACATATAAGCTTCTAATGAAAAATATCACGACAAGAACTAAGGTAGCCGGCAGAACAATTCTCTCTATAGGAGTCTTTTCCATTCTTAAATGGAGCTTCCCTAGCAGAGGGTACATGTATCTTGTCGCTAGGAGGCCGAGTAAAACGAATATGTATGCTAGTGCCGTTGCGTGAGCTAGGATGGCTCCCGTAAAGAGTAGCGTCATCAGGAGTATATATCTGGTAGGTTTTTCCATGCCCTGAACTGCTTTGACTAGAACCATTGATGCTAGTAGCACAAGCATATTGCCACTCCATTGATAAGGGTGCTGGTGTATTGCTGTCTCAGGTGTTACAGCAATCAGCGGTATTGAGAGGAGTGCAGCCCTAGTCTCGCCAGTTACGTAAAGCGTCAGCAGGTACACTGAGATGTCATAGGCTACGGCCCAGCCAAGGAAGACTGTGGTTCCCAGAGCCCAGCTGTACCAGTCAGTACCGGCGACCCTTGATAGTGTAGCTTGGATAAAAGCCATCGTAGGGAGGGGGTTGTAGCTGGGATTGTGCGCCCACTCAAACCTCCAATGGTCATTTAGAGCCATCTCTCTCAGCATTCCCGTGCCCTCACCGATAGCAATACCAGTTGCTGGAACATTGCCTAGCAGAAGCATTAAGTGCCAAAGCACGTATGAAGCTATGATCATGCCTCTGGGCTTATAGAATGCTGTTACAACATTTAGAAAAGGTATTAAAACTGTTATAAGGAAATAAGGAAGGGTCTCTCTAAAGTGTGTTGATAATGTAAGCAAGAGCCCTGTAGCTGAGAGAGCGAAGGAAAGATACGTGGTCATGTCTAAGAGCTTATTCGAAGCATGAATATGAACGTTATTAGGAGAAATATCCTTATTTTTCTCATTGTTAGAGAGCCATAAGAAGATTGTGTAAAGCGGCACCAGCACTACGGTAAAAAAGATTAGAGCACTAGAGAAGCTTAACACGAGCTAGTTCACCAGTGGCTTGTAGAGATCGATAAATTTGCTAGCTACATCACGCCAAAGCCAAAGAACTCTACGTCGCTCAATAAGATTGAGCTTTATATATTCTCTGAGGTCTCTGTCCTTCAGGATAGCTAATATAGCATTAGATAATCCTTGCAAATCATCTACAGCGACAACGAATCCATCCTCACCGTTTCTCACATGGTATCCCAGCATCCCAGCGTTCGTAACTACAATAGGCCTCAACCTACTTATAACTTCATATACCAGTAGTGGGAAGCTCTCACCAGCATGTCTAGAAGGCAGTACAACGACATCAGAAGCATCTATGAGACCAATTTTGTCCTCTTCTGTAAGGAAACCCACGTATATAACCCTACTGCTCACACCTAGCTTCTCTGCTAAGTGCATACACTTATCAAAATACTTTTTGTCCCCCTTACCTGCTATTACAAGCACTGTGTCATCAACTTGCTTAGCAATCTGCGCAAAGGCTTTGAGCAGGAGATCGAGGCCCTTAGTATAGTGTATCCTCCCGACATATGCGATAATCCTGTTGTTAATTCTGTATTTCTCACGGAACCTTGCCGACATGTCTAAAGTATTCAAATAAATCTCATCAATACCGTGAGGTACCACAGTAGCCTTCACACCATACTTTTCTCTGAGGAGCTCCGCCTCATATTCATTTGTCGCAAGAGCCATGTCTGCCAGCTCTACAACTCCTCTTTCAACCATCCTCTGATAGAAGTAGCCGAATATCCTTATTAGCAAGTTGTAATGATGCCTGAGATAGCTGACACCGAGAAAGTAAACGACAACAGGCTTCCTCAGCCTCTTAGCCTTTTTAGACATCAAATATGTGAATAGGCTGTTTTGGCTCCAACTGTGAACCACATCCACCTTTTCAAATAAGTCAACCGGGTACTCCAATGGGATTGTCAAGTCAGCAAAGCCAAGCCTCCAGGACCTAACCCTGTGGACGTAGACACCATTTAAGACCTCTTCCTTAGGTCTACCGTTGGCTCCATAGTTGCTTGTAATCACGTGAACCTCGTGACCCATCTTAGTCTGTTCTTCAGCTACTTTTTGAACAGCTTTTTCAAGGCCTCCGACTACTGGACAATAGTTGTGGAAGATGTGAACTATGCGCAAGAGGCCTCCCTGATACCGTCCTGCAGGCCCTTCATAACGCTGGGGAGGTGCCATGGCCTGTAGCTCAGTAATAGCATGGCTGATAACATAGTGTACCAGAGTCTCCTCGCTCTCGATGTGTTCCACTTGAACACGAATATTATGTGGTTTCTTGCTTTCCAATAAATTCTCTTTCTCATACTCATCCTAGGTCTATTACCTCCTTCTTCCGGGACTAGATTTACTACCCTGGCCCTAGGCTCGAGGACAAGCCTATATCCCAAATTCTTTATCTGTTGCTGGAGATCGCTTTCCTCTCTGAATCCTGTGGGTGTGCTGAAGGCTTTGCTGTATCTAACTCCATTTTCAATTACCTCTCTCCTAACCATGAAAAATGATGGCAGGAACTCAGCGTATCTAGGCCCATGTTCAACGTCGAGAAACACGTAACCTATCAGCCTTGTCAAGGCGTCTGCGATGAGGAAAGGGGTGTTGAGGAAGAAGTCTGGATCTACTCTACGTTTTCTCAAAACAACCACGCGGCCTCCAACAGCCCCTACTTTATCATCCCTCATATGTTTCAGCATGACTCCTAGTGTATCTTCATCGATGGGCAGGTAATCGTCATCAGTCAAAAGAAAATACTCGCAGGTAGTATGTTTAAGTGCCATCTCTAAAAGCATGTTTCTAGCCTCTACAGAGCCCATCCTACCTGGCATGATTCTGTAGATGAGTTTGCCAGATGCATCAAGGCCTTGTAAAACCCTCCTATATTCGTCAAGAACCTCCGCAGATGAAGCCTCAGCGAGAACAATCACTGAACATACATGTGCAGAAGCAAGCCACCTAGGAAGGATAATCTTCAGCATCCGCGCCCTGTCAAAGCTAGGTATCAGTACAGCTACACCATGCATGAATGTAAAGCCACCTTAGCTTCAACTATCATCTCACATGGTATTTTTCAAATTCCAGCCCTCTCTAGTCGAGCGATCGCCATGTAGCCTTGGTGCACTGTGATTTTGTATCCTAGGTTCTCAGCATTGCGAGGGCTCTAGCCTCATCCTTGTTATGGATTTCAAGTCAAGGAATACATGGAGTTTACCGAGCCTTATGGTCTCAATGGAGCCTTTGAGCATGTTGGATCCGACGCCCTTCATTTTAGATCAAACAACACGTAGTCTAGGCTCCTCGACAATATTACTCTTTCTCCTCCTTGCTCCATACGAGTTCTTTTCTGAAAGCGTTCTTCACCATTGCTACTAGTAGTATGAGTTGCATCACTATCCATGTCCTGTAGGGTTTGTATGCTAGGAGTGCTGTGCCTAGTGCTAGGAGGCTTAGGGATAGCGGGGAGCCCTTGTAGGCTGAGTATGCTAGTAGTGCTATGGATATTAATAGGAGAATGGGATTTGCTAAGTGGAGGAATATCTCTGCTGCAAGGATTTTCCTGAATGCTTTGGGCGACCTGGGGAGGAGCCTTATGGACTTGGCGAAGTGCTGGATGAGGTGTTGTGCTCTCCTCACCCTCCAATGGAAGTACTTCCTCCTTGGAACAGGCTCATAGCAGTAGACGTCTGGGGCCACGATAGCCCTGTAGCCTTTCACAGCTATAAGCGTGGCTGTGTGGCTATCGTCTGAGCCTATGTCCGTCGGGAACCCGCCTAAATCCTCGAGGAGCCTCCTCCTGTATGCTGAGAGCTCCCCGTGGAAGACCGGGGTCGAGTAGGCGGAGCTCTCTCCGAGCCTGACCACATTGTAGAAATCCCTGTACCCTGATTCAACACCCGTGAAGCCTCCGCCGCCAGGAGTCTTAACGCATGAGACGGCGCCTACTGATTCATCGCTGAAGTAGCTTAAAGCATTCCTCAACGCGTCTCTATTCGCCCAGAAGGCGTCTGCATCCGTGACCACGATGAAGTCGAAGCCTCCGTCAATAGTGTTTAAAGCAGTGTTCAAAGCCCTACCCTTCCCCCTCCTCTCACCCTCTTCAACAATCCTTACCTCAATATCCTTGTGCCTTGAAGCCCAGTCAAGGGCTTTCCCAACGGTTCCATCACTCGAAGCCGAGTCCACAATGTACACGGTGATCCTATCCCTAGGGTAGTCCTGGGAGTATATGTCTTCAAGCTTCCTCTCAATGTTCCCCGCCTCATTATACGTAGGGATAACTACTGCGACACGCGGCGTGAAGCCCGGGTCCCTTCCAGCCCTAACACTCTTCCCAAGCATCCCCTTAGCCCATGAATAATAGTAGAGGGGGAAGCCGAAGTGGAGTAGTGCAAGGGTTAATGCAGCCTCCTCAAGCATTACAATGCCCCTTGAAGCCCAGCGTGTTTAACCATGACCCTAATGCTGGTCGATGTGTTTAAGCGTGCTCAGTATCCTCAGCTCCATTCTCTTCATGTATAGTGCTATCACGGCTAGGAGGAGTGATTGGAGGCCTGCCGCCGTGAGGATTACTGCTGTGAGGCCTTTCACATGGTATACTGTGCCCGTGAAGAAGTAGTGGTATGCTACCCATGAGCCTAGGGCTAGGCCGGGTATGAGTAGTAGTGAGCCGAGTGTGAATATGAAGAATGCTGGACTATACCTCCATGTGAGCCTGACTACGTCTAAGAGTATTCTTAAACCGTGGCGTACGCCGAGCTTCTTCCTGCCAAGCCTCCTACGGTACTCCACGGGGACCTCTGCAACCCTCGCCCCTGTCCCAGCAGCGTAGGCGGCTATCTCGGATTCAACGCTGAACCCCTTCATCTCGAAGGGCACCTCCCTGAGCACACTGGTTTTCACAATGTACATCCCGCTTAACACGTCGTGGAGCCTCGTGGCGAACAACGTGTTGAAGACGAATGTAAGCAGCTTGTTGCCCAGCCTGTATACAAGGGGCTGCGAGCCCTCCCCCCACCTCCTCCACCCGACCACGAGGTCGTAGCCCTCCCTCGCCTTCACGTAGAGGGCTTGGATGAAGCCTGCTGGATACGTGTAGTCGCCATCCATTATAAGCGTGAACCCGGTTTCAACGAGGCGTGCAGCTGTTTTAACAGCATCCGCCTTCCCCCTCCCCTCCTGCTGGACGACCCTGACGCCCCTGGATGAGGCTGCTTCAACAGTGCCATCGGTGCTCCCCCCGTCGACTACGAGTATTCTCTCCCGTGGGACCCCGGCTGCGAGAACCTCGTCTAACACTAGGCCTATTGCCTCAGCCTCGTTGAACACCGGTATAACCACTGTTAGATCACTGTAGTCAACGCTACCCATAATACCTGAACGCCGGGGGAAGCGATATGTAGGCTACGCCGATCGTCACAAGCCTCCTTAAATCCCCTAGGAAACACGTGAAGCCACGCTTCAAAGAGACGATGACACCGTAGAAGACCGCGAGGCCACGCGTCGACGCCAACTCTATCTCCACAAGTATCTCGGAGACGATCCCCGCGAGAACCGGGGACCTTATGGCTTTAAGCCTGGTGACCGCGTAGAGGAGGGCCCTGCTCACCCTCCTCAGCCTACCCCACACGCCGAGCCTCAGCGCCTTCCTAATATACCTGGAGACCTTCCCCGGGGAGACCTCGCCAACCAGCTTCTCGGCGACAACCCTCCTAGCGTACTCCACGACACTGTCAACGGGGCCCGCTGCAAGGGCCTCCGCAACCGCCTCGGGGAGGCTCCTAGGCTGCTGAGTCATCGGCGTGGACATGGATGTGATGCACCAGTAAGGGTTCTCCACACCCCTGTATGCCGGCCCCGGTTTAAAAGCATTACTGCAGTGGATTCTGGAGACCGCTGGCTTCCACGAGCCGCCATGCAAGGCCTTTAATACCCGGGGGACGCATACCCTACACCGGGCCCGCCCCGGAGGCGGGTTGAGGAAGGGTGGTTTCCATTGGAGGCAGGGTTAGACTACGCTGCAGGGAGGATCAAGGGGGTCCTCGAGGCTGTTTCAAGGGTCTACGTTGGTAAGAGGGATGTGGTTAAGCTCGCGGTGGCAGCCCTCTTCACAGGGGGCCACGTGCTCATCGAAGGGTATCCGGGTACGGGTAAAACCCTTCTTGCGAAAGCCCTTGCGAAGGCTATTGGGGGAGCATATAAAAGGGTGCAGGGCCACCCGGATATACTGCCGAGCGATATACTGGGCTTCCACATGTACAGGCTTGGAGGGGAAAGGATACTCGTGCAGGGACCCGTCTTCACCAATGTCCTCTTGTTCGACGAGGTTAACAGGGCGCCTACAAGGTCGCAGGCAGCCCTCCTGGAGGCGATGCAGGAGTTGCAGGTGACGATAGATGGTGTGACATACCAGTTGCCCCGCCCCCTCATAGTGATCGCGACCCAGGTCCCCTACAGGCATGCGGTAGGCGCCTACCAGGTGATGGAGACCCTTGCCGACAGGTTCGCTGTAAGCATTCCAAGCCACTATAATCCACCCGAGGAGGAGCTTGAAATAGTGTTGAAATCGGACACCGTGCTAACGCTTCCAGTGGAGCAGGTTGCAACACCCCGGGAGGTTGAAGAGGTCTCAGGTATGCTTCAGGGACTGGTGCACGTGGAGAACCATGTGGCAGACTACATTGTTAAACTAGTGAACTATGTGAGAAGCCACCCGGCCGTCGCATACGGGCCCTCCCACCGTGCAACCATACACTTGATGAGGGTTAGCAGGGCGCTCGCAGTCATGGATGGAAGGGACTACGTTATCCCGGACGACGTTAAACAATTATTCCCCCACGTGGTAGCCCACAGGGTGAAGCTGAGGGAGGAGTACGAGGCTGAAGGCGTTACAGCCGAGTCAATAGTCAAGGAGGCCTTAAGCAACGTGCCCGTGCCAAAGTAGCCGGGGATGAAGGCTTTGAACAACCTCACACTCCTCGGCCTAGGGGTGGCTGCAGCAGCATCCCTCCTCGCAGCCTACGCATTGCTCACAGGGGACACAGGGCTCCTTGGAGCCGCGGCGTCAGCAGTGATGGCCGGCGGCGTCGTAGCAGTCGCCTCCACCGCGCCGGCTGAGCCATCCCAGCAGGCCCTCCACTACTACACGGGGATGCTTGCAGCCGGCTCCACAGCCGTCCTCGAGGACCTAGACCTCCTCGACGCAAAGCCCTGCGCGGTCAACAAGGGGGGCCGCATCCTCATCGCTTTCACCAAGGCTGCATGCACCCAGGGCGTTGACCCAGGCGTCGGCTTCCACGGTGGATCCCCCTACTACGCGATACCGGTTGAACCGCTTGGGGAAGCAGTGCCTGCAGGATCCCCTGGAGGCCTCGCCGACGCGCTCCGCGTAATCCTCGTCGAGGAGCTAGGGGTCTGCAGGAGCGTGAGGGTTGAGGAGGCTGGGGGAGTAGTCAAGGTGAGGATGCAGGGGGTTGCAGGAGGGCTCAGAGAGTACGCCGGGTACCCTGTGAACCCTGCTGTACTCATACTCCTCGCAGCCGTGGCAGGCGTCACGGGGACCGGTGCAGTGGTCCTCGTGGACGGGAAGGAGGTGCCCGGGGGAGTCGAGGTCTCCCTGAGGGTTGAGAAACCCGTGGAAGCCGGGTGAGACACGTGCCTGGACGCCTATACTCCTTCATAGTGCTCTACACGGGGCTTGTCGCCGCATCCAACACGTGGCTCCTGCTGCTGGGTGAGAAGAGGGCTGACGCATACCTAGCCGTCAACACGCTCATCTACTTCACACTGTACTCCACTATGAGGCCGATGCCGCCGGGCTCCAGGAGGGCTAGGGCTCTGACACTACTCCTCCTCGCAGTCTTCACCACTATAGTGGCCTACAGGGTGTACAGGGTGCTGAACCCGTGAAGACATGGCTCCTCCTACTCCTCATAGGGATCCCGGTGATCACTGCTACACCCGTCTACACGAGGGGGGAGGGAGCAGGCTGCCTATACTACCTGGTACTCCTGGATAAAGCCGTTTCATCCGCTGCAACACTGGATCCAGCTGGGAGGACACTGGCCGAGGCCGTTGCAGGCGCACCCGCCCCCACGGGTCTCACAGGGCTCCACAGGGATGCATGGCTCGCCATCCTAGGGTACTACAGGGTTGTTGAGGAGGCCTCGGAGACGGCTCCAGGCGACCCGGCCGCCCAGTACAGGATCGCTGAGGCAGCCGACGCCCTGGGAAGCGTGTTAGAGTACGCTGAGAGGCTTTCAAAATGCTCAAGGGACCCCGGTGCAGCAGGGTTAACCCTGAAGCGGGTTGAAGCAGGGGTTTCATCGATGAGGAGCATCCTCGAGGACCTCGCCGAGAACCTGACCGCGTGGAGCGGGATCCTTGAGGCAGGCCTACAGCCAGCCCTCGACGCGTACACCCCGGGGATGGAGGTGCATGCATGGGTGAAAACCCTTGGTGAAGGAGTCTCGGTCTCATCCATCAAGCTGTACACGTGGCCCTCACTAGTGCTCATGGATGCACCAGGGTACACGTGTAGGGGGAGCTACTGTTACAGCGTGATCGAGATCCCTGATGCAGGGAGGCTGGCGAGTAAAGGGGTGGCCGGGCTCGTTGGAGCCGGCGGAATCCTAGAGTTCGCCTTCACAGTGGACGCCGAGGTAAACGGCTCCAGGGTTAAAGCAGTTAAACTGTTTAAAGCAGTCTACAGGCATCCAGCCATCACCGTGGAGGCATCGCTACTCGGCGCAGGGCTCCTCAACGTCTCCATATACTCCGACGCCGCCTACAATGCATCCCTCTCCGTGAACGGGGAGCACGCGTTAAACCTGAGCCTGAAGCCAGGCGTGAACATACTGCTCGTCAACGCCTCCAGCAAGCAGGCCGTGGGGCAGGCGGTGAGGGTCGAGGTATGCGTGGAGCCCGGGGTGGACACGCTGCCAGCGTGTAGAGCAGTATATGCTTCAACCCAGGGAGCACCCTCAGGCATAGGGGTCAGCGTGGAAGCCCCGTCCCCCGTGTTCACGTGGACGGGGACACTGGGGATCCACGTGGTTAACCATGAGGGGAGGCCCGTCAACATAACGGTTTACGCCGGTGGATCCATGGTTTACTCAGGCCCCCTTGAAGCCTCCATGGTTATCGAGGCGTGGGCAGGCCCCCTCCCCGCCACATGGCTCAGCATCGAAGTCGCCGTGCAAGGAGGCAGCGGAGCCGTCACAGTGTACAAGGGGAGCCTGCTAGTGGTGAACACTGCATCCCTCACAGCCGTCGCCGCCGCGCTCACCGCAGCCGTCGCCGTGGCACGGAGAAGCCTGGCAACAGTCCTCCAGCCGCAATTCAGGATCCGGAGGCCCGGGGCCAGGGGGAGGCCCAGGGGACCCGGGTTCGCCTCGAGGATAGCCCTCCTCTACTACGACGCGCTCAGCAGGCTGGGGGTCAGGGAGCCCAGGCCCCATGAAACACTGAGGGAGCATTACTCGGCGAGCGTTGAGCCAGCCGGCTTCAGGGAGAGGGTTAAGGAGCTGTTGAGGAGGCTCATGCATCTCGCTGAACGCGACCTTTACTCGGCGAGGAAGGTGGAGCCCGGTGAGGCAGGAGAGGTCTACAGGGGTGTCCTAGATGCCGTTGAAGACTAGGGTTGTAGCAGTGTTCTTCATACTGCTCGCCGCTGCAGCCGGCCTCGTGGCCGCCTCCCTCACATCCTCCACGAGGCCTTACAGCGTCTACAATACTGGTGGAGACGGGGCCTCCAACCTAGCCGGGCTGCCAGGGGTCATGGTGGTTGCAGACCTATCCGGGCTCCAAGGGTTTAACCCGGCTTCACACGTGTTGATCACCGGTAGGGAGAACCCTCTAACCCCTGCTGAAGCAGGCTACTTGAAGGGGTTTGCAGAGAAGGGAG
Organism: Desulfurococcus mucosus DSM 2162; assembly: GCF_000186365.1. Taxonomy (NCBI): domain Archaea; kingdom Thermoproteati; phylum Thermoproteota; class Thermoprotei; order Desulfurococcales; family Desulfurococcaceae; genus Desulfurococcus; species Desulfurococcus mucosus. Next base: position 397,289 of record NC_014961.1, on the reverse strand, counting down.
GCGTCGTCATCGCATACGGCTCCAGGGGCTTCACGGAGAGCCTGCTTGAAGCACTAGGGGTTGGCGCAGGGGTTAAGGGAGCCGTCTACGACCCAGTCTACAACGCCGGGGACCAGGGGTTGGTCAACGCGTCCACAGTGTTCTGCGGGACCCGTGTGGTCCTCGAGGAACCCTATAGTGTGAGCCCCATCGGCGCGGCTGCTGCAGCAGCGTGGAGCAGCCCCTTCTCATACATCGATGTAGACGGGGATGGATCCTATAGTCCAGGGGAGCCAATAGGCTCCAGCGTGGTCGCGGTAAGGGTGGATGCGGGCGGCGGCGTCATCATAGTCTTCCCCGCTAGAGGCGTCTTCGCGAACAGCGTGCTCCACTATAATAAGGGGCTCCTCGACTGCATTGCAGCCGGGAGAAGAGTGCTCGTGGATCAATCAGAGGTTTTCAGGGACCCCGCTGAGCTCCTAAGGCACCTTATACGGGGTCAGGTTTACTCCCCGCTCCACGTAGCCTTGCTCATAGGGCTGGTGACACTGGTGCTCTACTATGTATACGGGAGGCATTAAACCATATAAGCCGCTGATACTCCTCCTCGAGGCATCCTCAGTAATACTTGCATCACACATCAGAGGAGACTACGGGGTTGCAGCCGCTGCAGCCATAGCACTACTCCCCCTCGCCGCTAGAGGAGGCTACACCGTGTTCCTCTCAGCATACGCGTCGAGCATAGCGGTCTCCTCCGCGACACTCCACCCAGCCCCCCTGGCGCTTTCAACCCTAGCCCTCCTCCTAGGCTACGCCTACTACTATGAGAGATACAGGGGGACGGGTTTCGCCGGCAGGGTCACGGCCTCAGTGGCAGCCTTCACACCGCTCTACATAGCGTACCCAGCCGCGTTTTCAACAGCCCTCACAGCGCTAGGCGTGCTCGCAGCATCCTCCCTGAGGGAGCAGTTGAGGCTCAGCGGGTCCCGTGTAGAGGTCTCGGCAACGCGTGGAGGCCTCCACCCAGGGGACGAGGTGGTGGTGAAGGCGAGACTAATGGTTAAGGGTGAAGCAGTATACAGGCTGATAGTCGACGGCGTGGAGGAGGCTTCAGGCGTGGTGAACGGGGCTGGTGAAGCAGTGTACAGGCGGGTTGCAAGCGGGCTCGGCCGCAGCAGGCTGAGGCTCGTCGTCGAGCTCAGGGACCCCAGGGGGCTCGCGTCGATCACGCATGGACCCTACGTGCTCGAGTACACTGTGACGCCGAGGCTGGCGGAAGCCATGGAGAAGGCCCGGGCAGTCCTCGCAAGGTACGCTGAATACCTTGAGGCACCATTAGTGCTAAGGGTACTCGTGGAGCCCGCCGGCACAGGGGGTGCAGCCGGGTCCCCTGGAGGCGGCTCCAACCCTGCTGCCCCGGGTGCAGGGGTCCCCGGGTACGGTGCTACAGTAGCCCTCAGGGCGAGGCTTGCAACGCCATTGGAGCTCGTGGAGAGCATCGGGGAGGCTGTGAAAGCATACAGGGGCGAGTACACTGGTGTAAGAGAATACCAGCCCGGGGACCCCCTGCGGCTCATCCACTGGAAGAAAACCTTGAGCCGTGAAGGAGGAGAGGGTATCTACGTGAAGCAGTATGCTGTGGAGGGAGAGGGAGCGGGGATGGGGGGCGGGGGAGACCTGGTCGTCGTAGCCGACCTCACCTCCGTGAACCCGGTTGAACTAGACCTACTCCTCCACGCTGTCTACAGCATCCTGCTCTCCAATACAGGGGTGGGAGGCAGGGTTTTCCTCTATGTTAAAACCCCGGGGAAAGGGGCCTACGTCTTCAAGGGCAGGGTGCTCGACGTGGTGCTCGGCCTCAACACGCTTATACTCAGGGAGGGTGTTGAAGCCCTCTACAGGTATGAGGCATGGGGGAGGACGAGGAGGCTGAGGCTGGGGGAGTCGACTGGTTTCCCAAGGCTCCTCGAAGACTACTATGCTGCATACGGCGGGGCCCTGGCCTCGGTGATCAGGGAGCTTGGAGCCGGCGAGGGGTGCAGCGTCCGCCTCGTGTACTCGAAGGCCCTTGGCTTAAAGTACTCGGTGGTGGCAGGCATCCTGGCTGAGAGAGGCTTCAGGGTGGCTGGGAGGGAAGAAATAATAGCTGGGGGAGGGCTAAGACTCTAGGAGGGTGTCACGGTTGCCTAAGTGGATCCACATCGCCGCAGCCGCCTTGATCATCGCTGCCGCATCATGCATCGCGCACGCAGGGGACGCGGGTTTCGATGAAAGAGTTGCATCAACCCTAGCCGCCTTGAACACCCTGAGGGGGAAGGGCGTCAACGTGGATGACGCACTAGTCCTCCTGGATAAAGCGGTTAAAGCAGCCCAGGCAGGCGACACTGCTGGAGCCAACGGGTATCTCTCAAGGGTTGAGGAGGAGGTGAGGCTGCTTGAAGCCGGGGCGTGGAGCACCTATATCTGGGGCTCCACGGTGAAATACCTCACGGTCGCGGTGCTAGCAGTGATCCCGGTGGCCGTCTACACGCTTCTCCCCCGTTTATACGTCTACGCATGGTACAGGTTGAGGAGGAAGTGGGTTGTGAGGCGGTGAGAATGCTGCTCGACGAAGAGGTCTTCGCAGTAGTGCTCGCGGTCTCAGTCGTGGCTTCAGCCGTAGGCATAGCACTAGTCCTCGGGCCCGGGGGCTCCGAGGCGTTTACAGCAATAGGCTTGTTGAACAGTGAGTGCAGGATAGGGGAGTACCCTGTGAAAGCATACAATGGCTCCACGCTGCACCTATGCCTCTTCATCTACAACCATATGGGTGAAGCCATATACTACCGTGTAGCATACAAGATAGCTGCTTCACAAGGCGACATGCCGACGAACACCACTCCATCACCGCGCCCGGTGATCGCTGAGTGGAAGGGTGTCCTAGGAGACGGGTGGAATGAGACGACACGGGTCGAAGTACCCGTCGCCGCACCCAGCGGCTCAAGCAGGGTGGCACTGGTCTTCGAGCTATGGGTGTACAGGCAGGGGGAGGGATGGGTGTACACTGGTAGATGGGTCCACCTCTACGTGAACGTGACCTCGTGGTGAAACCATGGTGGAGAAGCAGTTGACGCTGGAGGAGTATGTTGCAAGACAGGGAGGGGGTTGGAGGGCGGTTAAAAAAGCCTTCGAGGAGGCTTCAAGAGGCGTCATAAGGCTCGAAGACCCCGACCCACCCGCCACCCCTGTTGAATACGCTTTGAGACCAGAGTACTCGCTCTGGTACTGGGCCACGTGCACTGCTGCCGCGTTAACAATCATCACAGTGGTGTTAACGAGCTGGATTAATGCTGCATGGCTGATGCCGTTGAGATACATTCTAGGAGCACTCTACACGCTGTTCATACCCGGCTACACACTGGTGGAAGCCCTGTACCCGGGTGAAAGAGACCTAGCCCCTCTTGAAAGACTCGCCCTCTCCATAGGGCTCTCACTAGCAGTCATACCCCTCATAGGCCTCTTCTTAAACTACACGCCCTGGGGGATAAGGCTGGAGCCCGTGTTAGCCTCCATCACGGTTTTCACAGTGGCAACCGCAACCATAGCCCTCTACAGGAAGCACAGGGTGCTCCAGGAGTCCAGGAGGTAGGTTGGAAAGCACTCTACGAGAACACGGGTTGGCTCAGCGAGCGGAGGACTCTGCCGCCCATCGGCTCCCCCAGCGTCCTCTCGGTGAGCCTGCAGAAGCTGCAGACACTGCTTCTTGAAGGCATCCCGCAGACACTGCACCTCCTATACGTCTCCTTCTCCACGGGTTCAATGTAGCCCTCTATGAGCTTCAGCATGCTGCTTAGAAGTATTAGTCTCGCACCAGGGTGCTCGCGCTCCAACGCCTTGAGGAAGCCTTCAGCAGCCTCCTCCACCCCTGTTGAATGCTTGAAGGGGCACGGGGCCTCCAGGTGTGGGACCCCGGCTAGTTCAGCGTAGGCCTCTATATCCTTCTTCCCAAGGGTTATCAAGGGCTTCGCCTTCACAGGTAGCCCGGGCTCCCTTACAGCCGGCTTCAAGCCTGCGAGAGACTTGAAGTCCCCTACGTAGAGATCCTTCAACATGTACCTGGCGGCGTCATCCAGGTGGTGCCCGGTGAACACTGCTGAAGCCCCTGTGGCCACGGCGTAGGCTGTGATAAGGTAGCGTTTAACCAGGCCGCAGACACTGCACGGGGGTCTCCCAGCCCTCGAAGCCAGCTCCGGGAGGCCTACGCCCAGGATGTCCCTGAGCCTTAGGACAGTGCACTCCACGCCGAGGCTCCCACAGTACTCTCTCACAGCTGCCTCAGCTAGGTCGCTGTACCCCTCTATCCCCAGGTTCACGTGGACCCCTACGATTTTTTCAACACCCATCTCCACTCTACGCTTAGCAGTGATCGCCAGGAGGCTCATGCTGTCGACGCCGCCTGAGACGGCGACAACGACCCTGCCTCCTCCCCCGGTCATCCCGTGCCTTACAACCGTCTCCACAACTCTTTCCTCAACATACTCCTTGAAGTGCTCTCCGCAGAGCCATAGCTTAGCGTATGAAACCCTGTAGCCCGCCTCCCTCCCACACCTCCTGCACTTAGCCAACGGGCCCGTCACCGTTTCACAGCGATAATCCTGGCGTCGACTACCACTGCTTTATCAGTGTACGCTATCACAGGGTTTAAATCCATTGAGTCAACCCATGGGTTCTCAGCTATGAGCCTCGACGCCTTCACCACTATGTCCGCTAGCGCCGCCTTGTCAACCGGCGGCATCCCCCTGTAGCCTTCGAAAACCCTGGATGCCTTGAGCTCCCCCATCATCTCCAATGCGTCCTCAAGGCTCACCGGTGCAACCCTGAATGAGACATCCCTGAACACCTCGGTGAACACGCCGCCGAGCCCCAGCATTACGACGCCGCCGAACACCCTGTCGTTTAAGCCTCCAACAATGACTTCAACCCCCTTCGGCATCATCTTCTGCACTAGGAAACCCTGGATCCTTGCACCCCTAGCCTTCTCCGAGACTGCTTCAAGCATCCTTGAAGCCGCCTCAGCCACCTCCCTCCCACTGGATAACCCGAGGGCGACGCCGCCTACATCGCTCTTATGCACTATGTCGGGTGAAACAATCTTGACCACGACGGGGAACCCTAGTTTCTCCGCGACGGCAGCGGCCTCCATCGGCGTCGAGGCGAAACCGTAGGGTGCGAGAGGGATACCGTAGGATTCAAGGAGCTGGAAAACAAGGTGGTCCGGGAGCTTCCCACGGCCCCCGGGCTCCATGCCTGAGACATATGAGAGCACAGCGCTACGCATATAGCCCTGACTGCCTTATACTCGCCGGGGCTTATAAACCTTCAATAACCTCCTGAGCCCGCCTCCTACTCCTTTATATCCCGGCCCACGCGTTATCCCAACCCGGGGAGTCACGGTCATGGCAGGCTTCAACCCGTTGAAGGCTCCCCCGGGCTCTAGGCTGGCCCTCATGGGGAACGAGGCGATTGCAAGGGGGGCCGTGGAGGCAGGCGTCTACGTTGCAACCGGCTACCCTGGCACACCGAGCAGTGAGGTCGTTGAAACCCTGCAGAGGTATGGGGGAGGCCTCGGCTTCTACGCTGAGTGGGCTGTCAACGAGAGGGTTGCGTTTGAAATAGCGCTGGGCGCGGCGATCGCTGGTGCCAGAGCGCTTGCAACAATGAAGGCGCCGGGGCTCAACGTGGCCTTAGACCCCGTTGTCTCAGCCGCCTACAGCGGTGTTGAAGGCGGGCTAGTAGTGCTGGTTGCAGACGACCCGGGGCCCCATACAACGCAGACGGAGCAGGACAGCAGGTGGCTGGCGAAGCTCGCCAAGCTCCCAGCTATCTCGCCGTCCAGCCCGCAGGAGGCCAAGGACTACACTGTAGCAGCCTTCGACATCAGCGAGGAGCTCAAGCTCCCCGTGATCCTGAGGACTACTACAAGGGTGAACCATGCTGTTGGAGAAGTCGTCTTAGGCGGGGTCAGGGAGCCAAAGGGGTTCAAGGAGTTCAAGAGGGATCCAGCCAGGTATGTGAGGGCTGGCATGAGGTGGAATCTCGAGAGGCATAGATGGGTCAACCAGCAGCTTTCAAGAGCCGAGGAGGCCGCTGGGAGACACGGGTTGAACAGGGTGGAGGGGGGAGGCGACACATGCGTGGTGACGGAGGGGGCTGCATACAACTACGTGGTTGAAGCCGTTGAATCACTCGGCTTAACAGGGGATGTGAGAATAGTGAAACTAGGGCTCATACACCCCCTCCCCTCAGGCTTCATAGCTGGAAGCATAGAGGGATGCAGGAGGATACTCGTCGTCGAGGAACTCGACCCCTTCATCGAGGAGGAGCTCACCGTGCTCCTCCACCAGGCTGGCTCAGGGACAGTGGTCTACGGGAAGAAGACAGGCGGCCTCCCGCTTGAAGGAGAGTTAAACCCGTTGCTCGTGGAGAACTTCATAGCCAGGGCACTAGGGCTCCCCACCCCAGCACCCATCCAGCAGCCCGCTGGAGGCGTGGAGGCACCTGAGAGGCCGCCGCCCCTCTGCCCTGGATGCCCCCATAGGTTCACGTTCATAGCCCTCCGCTCAGCACTCATGAGGCTTGGATACAAGCCAAGCGACGTACCGGTGTTCGGCGACATAGGCTGCTACGCTCTCTCAGTGAACCCGCCGCTCGGCTCCATATGGACGGAGCACAGTATGGGTGCAAGCATCTCCATGGCAATGGGGCTGAGGCTCTCAGGGTTCAAGGGGCCGATCGTCGCCGTGATAGGGGACTCCACGTTCTTCCACGCCGGGATACCCTCGCTCATAGAGGCCGTCCATAAAAAGGTGAGCCTACTGGTCCTCATACTGGACAACGACGTGGTAGCCATGACGGGGCACCAGTCGACGCCGGCGTGGAGCAGGACTGAAACCGGTAGGGCTGCGAGAAGCATCAGCATAGTCGACGTGGTTAAAGCAATAGGCGTGGACAAGGTGGCCGTGGTAGACCCCTACAGGCTCGACGAAGCAGTGGAAGCCATAGCAGGGCTCCTGGAGGGCGAAGGGGTGAGAGTACTCGTGGCGAAACACCCCTGCGCCCTCCAGGAGAGGAGGCGGGCGAGGAGGACAGCACCCTACACCGTTGACCCCGGTAAGTGCACAGGGTGCGGGGCATGCATAGCTGCAACAGGCTGCCCAGCAATATTCCTCTCCGAGGGGAAGGCCGTGATAGCCGTGGAGGACTGCACAGGGTGCGGGCTCTGCGCAAGGTACTGCGGCTTCAACGCGATAAAACCCGGTGGTGACGCTGCTTGAAAACCGTGAACATACTTATCGCGAGCGTGGGAGGGCAGGGCGGGCTAACGCTTTCAAGAATACTCGCCGGGGCAGCCGTGAAGACAGGGCTCTCGGTGAGAACCGGTGAAACCCTTGGAATGGCTCAGAGATACGGGAGCGTCGTAAGCTACGTGAGGATAGGGGTCTCAGTGCACTCACCGGTCTTCAGCCGCGGCGAGGCTGATGCACTAGTAGGGCTTGAACTCGTGGAGGCCGTGAGGAACACAGCGTACTTGAAGCCCCGTGGAGTACTATTAGTGGCAGACGAGTACAAGCCACCCAGCCTCGCCTCAATAACCCGTAGAACCCAGGATAGAAGCATATACATGGAGCAAGTGGTTAAAGCAGGCGGGGTAATCGTGCCAGCCAGGAGGATAGCCAGCGAGGCAGGGAACCCGAGGGCAGCCAACATAGTGATGCTCGGCGCCTTAAACGCCTCGCTGAAACTACTCCCCCACAGCACCGTGGAGGAAGCAATACTGGAAGCAATACCCGGCGAAGCCGGGTCAACATCAATCACAGCATACCACGCAGGCTTCAACTGGCTTAACAAGACCCTGACCTCCTCCCCGCCCTAAAAGGGGGTTTCCTTTAGGGCGGTTCACGGGTTCCCCGCATTTGTTCGGGGCTACATCTGTCATCTGCGGGGCAGTCGGGGTGGTCAGAGATCCCCCCATCCGGGCTAGGGCTTTTCTACGTATATTTAATACGGCCACAGTGTCCCTATCGGCTTCAAAACCGCAACTAGGGCACTTCAACCTCCTGTACCCGTTTTCAATGAGCCTTGAACCGCATCTCGGGCAGGTGGAAGAGGTATCCTTGGGGTTGACGGCTATGCACGGCACCCCGTGTTTCTCACACTGCCAGTCAAGCCAGTACTCAAACCTCCTGTAGCCTAGCAGAATCAGCCTCGTTCTATGCTGTCTCGGTAGCTTTCTTAAAGACTCTACCAAGTACGTCAAGTCCTCTCTTGCAATGGCGTAGTTGTTTTGCCTAGCTACCACCACTATCTCGTGCGAAGTCTTCCTAGCCCAGTCCTCGATAATGCTCCTAGCCTTCTCGTGGAAACGCCTCACCCTGTCCCGTATGCCCCTCCGCCTAAGCCACGCTCGATAGCTCCCATTAGAGTACTTCCTCTGCAACCTTTCAGCGAGCTCCCTGTACCTCACCGCCTTCTCGACTGCGGTCCCAAACCTGTATTCGACCCGGTGGTTGCCGGCCACGATGAACCCCTCGTTTACATCCACCGCCAAGACATCGACGGGGCTGATGGGCTGAGGCTTTGGAACCCTCTTCGCAACCCTAAGCAGGAACTTTCCGTTCCTATACGTCAAGACGGCCTGGCGGCTCGGGTACTGGTCGTAGCGCCTGTCCCAGCCGATTACTCTAAGCTTTAAGCCTCCTATGATCTCGACATAGCCGTCTCTAACCCTATACCCATATTTCTCCGTCAGCCACATCCTCGGCCTCCTAGCCCTCGGCAACCTGCCATTTCCACCGTTGCCCAGCCAGCTCTTAAGAATGGCCTTCGCCTCCCTGTAACAGTCTATGGCAATCCTCGATGGGAGGCTGAATACGGTCTTCAATTCGCCATAGAGCAACTTGTGCACCGCGCCGTCGCCGGGCACTTTCTTCAAACCGTTCTCCTCCATATACCCGTGAATCCTCTTGATCGAGTAGTTCAGCGCATCACGGTACCTCCTAAGCAGGCTTAAGAGAAGGGGCTCCCCCACGGGCTCAGGGCTAACCCTGAAGACTGTGTGCAGGGTTAGGAAACCCTCACCGCCCATAGAGGAAACCCCACCTCTATTATACTACAACATTTTAAACTTAATATCCTCGCCTTGAAAGGCGAGGCTTTCTTTCGTGGTAAGCATTTATAAAGTTAAAGCTTAATAAGTAATAACCGAGGTGTGCAAGAGTGAAGAAGGCTATTTCACCAGTAATAGCCACAGTAATAATCGTCGCAGTAACAATAGCCATAGCAATAGCAGTAGCACTATGGATGACAGGGCTCGTCGGCTCCTTCACAGCAACCGAGAACCTCCAGATAATCACCGCCTACGCGGAGCAATTTACCAATACTACTACGAACACCACATACTGGACAATAACGCTCCAGGTTAAGAACGTTGGAACCACGGATGTCACAATAGACAACATATTCATAAACGGTAAGCCGTACGGTAGTGTAGGTGTAACCCTCAATATTACGCTACCATACTCGATAAAAACGGGTGAAACCAAGGGTCTCACCATAACCATATCGAGCGGCTTCTCATCTGGGCAGATGGTGGAGGTAAAGCTCCACACCGCGAGCGGTAAGGAGTACCCGAAGCAGGTTACCCTGCCTTAGGCTTAATTCAACCCTTGTTTTTTAAACCCTGTACCCGGCATCCTGCTTAAATAATTCCCCCGCTTTCTCTACCACTTTATTCATGTTCATGGATATAAGCCGGTGTCCATGATACATTATACATGTGGAGGGAGCTTGGTGGAGGGGTTCAACGAGGTCCTCTTGGAGCTCGCCACAGCTGTATCCGTGAAGACCGGTGTCCCCGTAGAGAGGCTTGCTTCCACTGCCTCACGGCTTCTCAGCGACCCTGTTTTCACAGAGTTAACCAAGTATTTCGATAAGCGTTTCAAGGCCGCTGCCGCCGTCTACGCTGCGTTGAGGAGTATGGGTGTCTGCGTGAGCCCTAGGTGTGTTGAGGAGTATGCGGGTGTGTCGAGGACGCGTTTCACGGAGGTTTTAAGGAGCATGGGCGTGGAGCCCTGCAGCCTAGCCGGCTACGTCTCCTACGCGTCCAGGGTTCTCGGCCTCGACGACTCCACGGCGGCCGACGCGCTGTGGGCTGCTAGGAGGGTTAGGGTTGCTATGGGAGGGTTGAGTAACTCCACTGTAGCCGCTGCATCCCTGTACCTGGCTGCACGCGGGAGGCTCACGCAGAAGACTGTTTCATCGATCCTCTGCGTCTCCGAGGTATCGGTTAGAAACATAGCTAGGAGGATGGAGGGCTTGCTGGGTGACGCGTTATCCTTCTCCCTCAGGGAGGCTGATGCACCGGGGAGGCCACGGGGCTCCCTGATGCTTGAACTACTGGGTGGTGGAGGAGTGGCCGCCGGGCTCACACTGCTTGAACCCGGTGTCGAGCCATGGAGGAGTGTGACTGCTTCAGCCGGGCTCCCCTTGGAGGGCTCCATTGTCCTGGCTGAGGCAACCGGGCGGCTTGAACACATGGGTATCGCTGTGGGTAGGGCGCTATCCTACCTGTGTCTCAAGGGTTATAGGGTTGTATGGACGCATCTCTCGAACCTGGCTCCCGTGCTGGTTGGGGAGGGTTTTAAACCCGTCTCGTACTCGCCGAGGCTGGGTTCAACGATTTACGCCGTGTCGCTTTCAATGCTTTAAACTATTTGAGAGCCAACCGTTCGCCCATGGCTGCGGTGCGTGAAGACTTATAAGTCTCCACGCTTGTTTTAAACAGGCTGGGTCCCTGGCTGTAGCCCGGTGCCGTGTCTTGATGGATGTATTCGTGCTACTGGTCTTCGCTGCAGTAGTAGCGTTGGTCTCCATGGATCTCGTTGAGAAGCATGTCTTAGGGGCTGCTGTGCTAGCCCTCCTGCTCTTCACGGGTGCCTTAAGCCCCGTCGAGCTCTATGAGGCTGTTGAATGGGATGTCCTCGGCGTTGTCGCCGGGATGAGCCTGTTGACCGGCTTTCTCAGGGACTCCGGTTTCGGTGAGGCTGTGAGCAAGCGGATTGTGTCAAGGGTGAGGAGCCCCCGCCTCCTATTCTTCACCCTGATCCTCCTCAGCGGCTTCATCAGCCTCTTCCTCGACAACGTGTCAACTGTTTCATTAATGGGGCTCGTCGTCTTCTACGTTGCCAAGGAAGCCGGCCTCAACCCCGTGGATCTCTTCATAGGTGTCGCACTGGCTGCAGGCATGTCGGGGTCGGCTACAATGGTTGGGGACCCCCCTGCGATGATCGTTGCAGGCTACTTCAACCTCTCATTCCTAGACTTCTTCTTCTACCGTGGGAGGCCCAGCATGTTCTTCATCACGGTGGCAGCAATGCTGGCCTCCACACTGGTCTACACGCTCTTCCATTCAGGGAGGAGCAGGGTACAGGGGTCTCCTTCAGCCGGCGGCGAGGGCTTCGATAAAGTATACCTGGCGGAGGCATCGGCCTCGCTGACTGTGACAGTGGCCTTGCTGAGCGTGAGGAACGTCCTCGGGCTACCGCTCACGCTCTGTGTTTCAGCAGGGTTAGCGTTGATCCTGGCTGCCAGGCTACTCGTCCACAGGGATTACAAGGGTGTCCTAGAGGTTGCACGCGGCAGTCTTGAATGGAGGCTCCCAGTGTTCATAGCATCGGTCTTCGCTCTCTCAGCAGGGCTCCTCAAGTACGGGTGGATAGACAGGTTTGTTGCAGCCGTGCTCTCAGCCACAGGCGGCGGCTTCACAGCTGTCTCATCAGTACTGATAGGGGTGAGCGTGCTTGCCTCAGCGTTCATCGATAACACGCCCTATATTGTTGCAAGCCTCCCCCTGACCTCCAAGCTGGCTACAGCCATTGGAGCAGACCCCGTTGCACTGGCATGGGCCCTCCTCCTCGGGACAACCCTAGGCGGATGCATAACACCCATAGGCGCCTCATCCAACATGGTTGCAGTAGGCATACTGGAAATGGCTGGACACAGGGTTTCATTCACAGGGTTCGTGAAGAAGGCCCTAGCATTCAACATGGTGAACGTGCTCACAGGATGGCTCATCTACCTCCTCGCATACTCGCCTCCCTGACCCCGCCCTAAAGGGCGAGGAGGAGGTCAGAACCCTACTCTCCATGCAACCAGAGGCACACCGGCCCTGGGGCGGGGAGCCGTCGCCGTTCACTAGACCTCGAGGCCGAGGAGCCTCCTGGCGGCAAGGCCAACCGTGAAAGTGGCTGCTGTGGCTGCAAGGGTTAGCAAAGCGTACTCGGCGAAAACCCTGAGGACCCTTGCACCAGACACCAGGGAGATGAATACTGATAGGGCGAGGAGGACGAGGAGCGTTAAGAGGAGTGAGAGCATCACGGAGTGGTAGAGCGGTAGGTTCGCTAGGAAGGGTGCAACAGGGCCTATGGCACCCAGCACGTAGAATAAGCCGGCGTTCCTAGCAGCCTTCACAGGGGAAGAGGCTTTCTCACCGTGGAGCGACAGTAGTTTCAGGAGAGCCTGGCTCCCTGAGGCAAGCTCAACTATGGCTGAAGCCTCCTCACTCGTTAACCCGGCTTCACGCAGTCTCCTCCATGCTTTCTCCAGGAACCGCGTCTTATCCACGGTTGACAACACGCTGTCCGCGAGCTCCTCACTGCTCGCCGCCTCGTTCTCAGACTTGGTTGACAAGTACGCTCCCACACTCATGCTGATTGAGCCCGCTATCGATGATATCAAGCCGGCTACACCAGCGATGATCGGCTGCGTGGCCGCTGCAACACCTATCAACCCGGCCTCTATCTCTACGAGTGCATCTATCATACCGTATACAGCATCCTTCAAGCCCTCGGCCTCAACCCTGAACCCGTGGATCTCCCCGTACAACCCTGCCTCGTGAACAACTTCATCCCTCAGGAGCTCCAGAACCCTCTCCCTGGCATCAACCATAGAGGGGTCGTTGAGGAGCCTCCAGTAGCCCACCACCGCCTCCAGCTCACCGTGCTCCATGACGAGCATTAAGACCCTGTAGCCGAGTAGCCTCGATGCAAGCCTCAGCAACCGCTCCCTCAGCCTAGCCCTCAACGGCAGCCTCCTGGGAGGCTTTAAACCCCTCCCAATCATTAATCCAGCTATGATGCCGGCATGCTTCTCCTCCATCAAGGCTAGTTCCTCAAACACCCTCCGGCCTGTTGCAGCCGCGAGAAACCTGTATAGCCTAGCACTTACAACCTCGTCGACGTACCATTCACCCAGCTCCCTGCTGGGGGCACTCATGCATCCTCCCCGTAGCCTTAACGGGGCTGGAACCCTGTCACCCCGTGAAAAATAAGTTGGGATGCAGCTTATTTACCTGGGGTGCGCTGCTTTAAAAAACCCGGTGTCTCAGGGATCTATGCCTCCGCTTATCCTTGGCTTCAATGTATCTGAGGTGCTGGAAGGGTGTGCTTCTACGGGTCTTCAACCCGTGCACCATTGCTGTATCCTGCTGGCCCGTGCTTTAACGCTTATGTATCCACGTGTGGATGCCTGGTGTATGCACCCGTATACTGGGCGTGCATCCTAGAGCCCAAGCATCTTCAGTATTTCGCTCGTGGTCTTTTCATCTATTGCCTCGATATATGTGTCTATGACGGATGTAGCGCACTCAATGCTCCTGCAGCCCTCTATGGTTTCCCTCAGCTTCTTCAAGACCGCTATAATGTAGAGCTTTACCTCCGGGTTCATGGGTTCATCCTCCCGATCAGGGGTTTAGAGGCGGGGTTTATAAGTAGAGAGGTCGCCGAAAGTGCGGGTTTTCAACGGGCGATCACTGAAAGTGTGCCGTGATGCAAACAAGGTTTACACTGCTAACCCCTGGGGCCCCGTTGATCCTGCATCGCATCAAGCTTTTTCCAAAATAGAAAAGCTTATAACACCCGTTTCCAAAATAGAAACCGGTGGCACCATGCAGGCGGAAAGCCACACCAGCCTCAGGGTGATCGAGAAGCTCGCCTACAGCATAGCCAGGTTGATCACCGGGAAAAAGCCGAGCCAGGGCTCAATACACCTAGCCGAGATGAGCTGCGGCAACATAATGGGTGAAATCAAGGAGCTGGCGAGACTCATAGACGAGCAGAGGAAGTGCCCCTTCTGCGGGTACACGCCGGGACCCAGGTGCTGGAAGCACGCCCTCTACCTCCACCTCGTCAAAAAGCACCTAGGGGAACTCGAAGAAATAGCGAGCGCCTGCGGCTCAGGGAGAAGCAGCGTGAACACCACGGTGCACCGGGGATGAAACCCATGGAGGCCATGGGTCTCCAAGCCCATCCAGGGTGGAATATATGGGGGTAGGGGTGTACTGTATCCCGGCCCGGCGCCGGCTCCCTGCACCCGGGTACGGGTCCCCTATGTGTTTCACCATGTCGTTGAACATCATTATACAAACAATTATTTTAGAAACGTGCAGAAAGCCCCCGACCCGGGCCCGGGACCCCATGGAATCCATTGCCTCATGGTGATCACCCTTGGAGAAGCAGAGAAGCGACACATCTATCTCGGTGAGCAGGGAGGATGCGGAGTGGCTTAGAGCATTGAAGAAGGAGTTTCAGGCTTCAAGCAGTAGCGAGCTGTTCCAGGTGTTGAGGCGGATACTCGACGAGTATGTTGATGGGGCTGCGAGGAGGCTGTGCACCGAGTACTCTAGTGCTAAGGCAGCTCTCCCCGCGTGGCTCTCAATATTTAAGAGGGAGAGGATACCGCTTAGACTACTATACATGCTTAGACCGGAGGGCGGCGTTATGGTGGTTGACTCTGAGGAGTGCGAGAGAATACTAGGGTGAAACCTACAGTAGTATTAATGCCACGGTGGCTGCAGCCGCCTCGATCAGCGTTATGAATACGACCACGCTCCTCTCCCCGGCGCATCCCTTCAGCTTCTCAACCACGGTGATCGCTAGGTGGGTTAAACTATAGTGCTTACTGTAAGGCGGCTTCAAACACCCCTCGGGGGTCGGCTTACTGAAGTTCTCCTTGTACACGCCGTTTAACAGGCCCCTTATGAATAACGCTAGCTCAATGAAGTAGGGTGTGAACAAGGCTAGCCCGAACTTCTCGAAGTTACCGTATATCACTATTGAAGCATAGAAGGCGCCGAACCCGTAGGTGAAGGTGTTACCGGGGAAAACCCTTGCAGGACACCAGTTGTACCTTAGGAAGACTAGGATTGCAGCAGCCATCACGAGGAGCAGGGGGATTACATCCACTATACCCTTCTTCAAGGCGAACAGCAGGGTGAACCCCGTGATAACCAGTGCCTGGAGTGCTTCAAGCCCATTGTACCCGGCGATCATGTTGAACGCGTTGCTAGCCCCCATCACGCCGACTGGGACAACCAGCAGCGGGTATAAGGGGCCTAGGTCGAGGACCCCTATCAAGGGGAGTTCGACACTAGTGTAGCCGGCTTTCACCACTACGAGCGGGAAGGATATGGGCAGCGTTAACAATACTCTTTTAACCTGGCTCAACCCCTTCTTCCAGCCGAGTATGTCATCCATTAACCCTAGGAGGCCTGCGAGGACGAGGACCTGGGAGACAGCGAAGTACTCCACGCTCCCCTTATCACTTGAGAGATATGTGTCGAGCGCGACGTATGAGAGGATGCCGAATGCAGCCCCTAGGAGGACCCATACGCCGCCCGCCTCCACAGCGTAGTGTTCGCCCGGCTTATTCATATCCCTGCCCTTGAGCCCCAGCCTCCACCCGGCGTCAACCCACCAGTCCAGGAGGAGCCAGGCTGTTGCAGCCGATACTGCTACAGGGACCAGGTATCCCAGTGCATCAGCCATCGCTCCCTGACTCATCCCCGCTGCCCCTCCAAGGCGTGTTGAATAAAAGGTATATTTCCTCAGCCCTCTTCTCCCCGATCCCCTCGACGCTTAATAAGTCGTGCTTAGACGCGTTAGCCAGGTTCCTCAGCGTCTTAAACCTCTCGAGGAGCTTCCTCGCCAGGACGGGGCCTATCACGCCTTCCGCAACGTAGAGTATCCTCTCATTTATATCCATGGGCTTCCTCTCAGTCCTCATCCTGAAGACCCGTTTCTCCTCGGTTCTCCCAAGGCTCCTCGCCTTCGCAATAATCCACGCTATCGTCGCATCCTTCCCCGGCGTGTTGAGGACTGGTATACCCATGTCGAGGATCAACGTGTCTAAGACCCTTAGAACACTCTGGATCCTCCAGCCCCTCTGCTTCTCAAGGATGCTGAGACACCCTTCCACGAGTATAAGGGGCTGGTGCCCGTCTCTACGCGCCTCCTCGAGGAGCATGCTGCTCTGCTCCCATATCCTGTTATCCCTTATACTGTTAGCGAGGTCGTCGACGCTCTTCCTCTCAACCAGTATAGACCTCCTGCCCTCGGGCGCCATGAGGAGGAAGTCGCCGGCCGGCAGCTCCCTTACAGCTGTCTTCAAGCCCTCCCTTGTGAAAGCCTCCCTGAACTCAGGGTGCTTACTGTCCTCCCTTGAATCGATGACCACGTCCACCGGGAGGAGGAGCCTCACCCCCATTGCATCCCACCGCTCAGTGAGGCCTAGGGTTCTTCAAAACCCTGTACGCGTTGACAGCCCTAGGGTAGTCCTCGCCCGGCATAACGCTGGCTGCAAGCGTGTAGAAGCCGGCGAGCCCCTGTGAAACCAGGGGAGGATACCCTTTCCCCGCCAGCGTGCACGCTATAACCCTGTAGTCCTTGGCTGCACCGCTCACCGTGAACCGGGGTCTCCCAGCTGCAGCCATAGCCCTCTCCATATACCTCTCCACCATGCTGCCGAACCATAGGTCTCCGGCAACCATCCTGAACACGTCGCTGCCTACACCGTATGCTTCGAGGAGGGCCAGGGACTCGGCTAGGAGGCCCGGCAACGCTAACCCTATGTTGTTCAACGCCAGCTTCAAAGCCATCGCCTGGGGGACCCCGCCAACCCAGTACATCCTCCTAGAGTACAGGGAGGCTGCCTCCTCAGCCCTACTCCTCGCAACCTGATCCCCGGCGAGCATTGAGACCAGGCTGCATGAGGAGGCTTCACCAGTGC
Source organism: Desulfurococcus mucosus DSM 2162 (assembly GCF_000186365.1). Lineage (NCBI taxonomy): Archaea > Thermoproteati > Thermoproteota > Thermoprotei > Desulfurococcales > Desulfurococcaceae > Desulfurococcus > Desulfurococcus mucosus. Next base: position 380,210 of record NC_014961.1, on the reverse strand, counting down.
TCCCGTAGACAGGTGCCTCCACGTAGACCCCGCCTGCCCTGGTGACGAGGCCGTGGAGCCGGATGCTTGTCTCAGGGCTTATCGTCGACGAAACCATTAACACCCCTGCTTCAGCGGTAAGCCCCTTGTCCACCAGTGCCTCTATGAAGCCTGAGACGGCTTGGTCGTCGAAGAGGAATACTACTGTGGCGTCGAAGCCCGGCATGGAGTCCAGGTTCTCGAGCACCCTGCACCCGGCTTCAGAGCATAGTGCACGGGCTTTTTCAACAGTCCTATTGTACACGTAGACTACTACCCCACGCGTCGAGAGGCATTTAGCAAGGGATGAACCCATTAATCCAGCGCCGGCGACAAGGATTCTCGGAGCCATGTGTAAGCCACCATCCCACTGCATAGGGTGATCCAGTGAAAGGGGTTAAATCACTGATGCAACCGGCTAGTCCTGGAGCTCCTCGTACTCCTCGGTTAATGGGGGCGCATACTTCTCCGGGTGCTCGACGCCGTCTGGACACCCTTTCCCATGCCTCAAGGGTTTACCAACCCTGCTCAACAACACTATGCGGCTCGGTATGGATTCACTGAGCACCTGGTAGCCTGTGAGCTCGGCTAGTCTCGCAGCCACATTCCTCACCTCCCCGTGGCTCGGCATATTGTTCTTGAACAACCTGCCCCTGCTCCCACCTATATGCATATACGCCTTCACCTCTATGTAGGATGGCTGAGCCTTCTCAACGAACCCTGCGAAGCTCCTGAGAGCCACGTCGTGGTCGTTGAAGCCCTTGACTATCGTGAACCTGAAGACCGTGGGGGACTTGAAGCTGGGGATGAGGCCAAGGGTCTCGTTGAAGAGCTCCCATGCCCTGGGTACAAGGGGGCGGTTGAAGTGCTCGTAGCTGTCCTTGTCCCATGCCTCTATGCTAATGTAGAGCTGGCTGGGCTCTACTTCGAGGCTTCCAAGCACATCCGGCCTCGTCCCGTGAGTGACGAGGAACGTGGTGATCCCTCTCCTATGGTACTCCTCTATCAGCTCCCCTAGCCTCGGGTAGAGGAGGGGTTCACCCGTCAGGCTTATCGCTGCATGCTTAGGGTTCAAGGCCTCCTCCACGAGCCTCTGGTCAGCCCTCGGGTTACCCTTGAACCCAGCCATTATCTCCCTGTGAACCCTTATGCTCTCCTCGACGAGGACCTCCGGGTCGTCGACCACTGGTGGACGCGTGTCATCCCAGTGCATGCCTATGTCCTCGGGCTGCAGTCTCCAGCAGTGGAGACACCTGTTCCAGCACCATGCGGCCACAGGCGTCATCTGTATACACCTATGGCTCTCGATACCGTACCAGAGGCACTTGTAGCAGTACCTGTTCCTTAAAACCGCCTCCTTACTCCAGTGGCATCTCTTCACAGCCCCTATGGTGCCTATCAAGTGGTAGCCTTGTTTAACCAGCCTATCATATATAGCCCTGTACACTGGGCTACTGTTCCAGAACTCCTCCCTCCTCCTCTTGACCTCACTCCACTCTATGCTCAAGAAAACACCACCGTTAACACTTATTGTTTAACAAGGTTATAACGCTTCGCAGCCACCCCGGCACTGTCGCGACGCATAGTATTTAATACTCCCGCCGCCGATAGATCCCCAACCAGTGATGAGCGAACCCGTGTCGGATCGGTGAAGACGGTTGGCGTTGCTGAACACGCTCGAGGTGCCGGGGGATGCCTAAGAAGTACAGCGTCGTCTTCTTCAACGATGAAGCCGTGGAGATAGAGGTCTTAGCAAGGGAGAGGGATGTCGTCGTCCTCAAGGACCCTGGTGGAAGAATCTACAGGGTTAGAGTACTGAAGGAAGGGGACGGGAGATACGTGCTCTACATTGACGACAGGATGGTGTCAGCCGGAGTCATCGGTGACAAGGTATACGTGAACCTTGAACCCCTGCTCGTCAAGAAGGTTAAGGAAACCGTGGCTGCTGCAAAGGCCGTCGAGAGAAAAGAGGAGAAGCAGACCCCGGCGGCCATGGAGGAAGGAGTCGTATCAACCCCGATAAGCGGTAGAGTCGTGGAGGTGAAGGTCGCAGAAGGCCAGAGCATTGGAGAAAACGATGTAGTCGCAGTAGTGGAGTCAATGAAGATGCTCATAGAGGTGAAGACCCCGTTTAAAGGAGTAGTTGAAGCCGTCTACGTGAAGCCCGGCAGCACGGTGAACAAGGGCGATAAACTAGTCAAGGTGAAGACGAGAAGCTAGCTGGCTCCCGGATCAAACCAGTCACACAGCACTCCATCACGCACCCGCCTCACCCAGCCCGCAGGGTTCACCCCGAGCACACCAATTTCACGGAGGGAAACCTGGCAGCCTTTACATGGCACTCTCATCCGAGTGTGAAACACACAGGCAGCCAACACATCTCTTTAAACAACTCTAAAACAGGGTTCTAGAAAAGTCACTTCGAGCATATTAGGACGCTGGTGTCTCCCTTATGTTGTGGTGGCTTGTAGTCTACGCATTTGAACCCGGCTCTGGTGAGGTGGCTGAGTATGCCGTTGTATCCATGGTGGTATTCTATTAGTAGTTGCTTAAACTCCTCGACCTCCTCCATGTACCCCGGTATAATATCGTATTCGCAGCATACTGGTTGAATCCCGTGGGGATCCCACTGCACAGGAAGGCGTAGTGGTAGGGGTGGCTTAAGGCATAAATAGTTCCATGCCTATTGCATTAACTATGTTGGGGCGGTGGGATCGTTGAAGTATGCTAGTCTCGGCGATGTCTATGATGATGTGTTCTCTAGCGAGCCAGAGCTGGGGCGGGCCTTCGAATGCTTTCATCGGTCATTTCTCGAGGGGTGTTTGAATTGAGCCACCAAGCCCCGGAGCAATATACCAAGGATTTTGTTGAGGGCGTCCTTGGGTCGATCGACCCCGGTTGTAAAATGGAAGAGGTTGTTATTAAGGGGGACGGAAAAATTTACAAAGCCGACTACAAGTACGGCAAGCTAATGATAGAGTGTGAGCCACCCGGCGGTAGGGATCGCGGCAGAAGCCAGCTTTTAAACTACATGAAGCTGACGGGGTACAGATTCGGGCTACTAATCGATATCCCCACCGAGAAGTATTACACAGAATACCCGAGCCCGTTTACAAACCCGGTGGGCTTCGAGCTCTACATGGACGATAAGCCAGTATATGTGAGGATTTTTGAAAGAGGGGAGCTCGATGCGGCTAGGAAAGAGCTTGAAGTCCTGTTGAAAGTCGTAACGGGATTAAAGATAGCGGCTTACGACCCGACGCCCGATAATGTCTTGGCTAGGGTGCGCGATCTTCACTCAAATCACTTGGACTCGCTAACGCAGCTCGTTGGGGGTTCTCCGCAACGCGTTGCTCTATACAAAAGGATATGGGAGAGAAACCTGGAGCTGATATACGGTAAGGAAGTCGTGGAATTCTTCGCCGACCTCGATAAGCTGTATGCTACGCTAACGCTCTATGCAACTTTCCTGAAGGTTCTAGGTGCAACCATTCTCGAAGCCTCTCTCGGACGCGGCAGATACACGACGCCGCTAAGGCTCGCCAACGAGGGATACAAAGCGGCCGTCGAGCTCTTCTGGGAGGGGAAGGCCTTGGCGAAGCACAACATATACTACTTGTTTGAGAGAGACGAGTACGACTGGGTCTTCGACCCCGAGGTTGCCGAGAAACTGGATGATTTCTTTAGGGATCTGGGCAAACATATTATAGAGATCGACTGGTCGAAGCCCATCGAGCTAGACCTTCTTAAGAGGGTCTACCAAAACATCGTCTCTAGGGACATCAGGAGGCAACTCGGGGAGTTCTACACACCCGACTGGATAGCAAAGCTTGCCCTGTGGAGATCCCTACACATACTCGTTAACGGGTCGCTGCCGCAAGATATTCTAAAGCACGAGAAGGATGTGGATAACGAAATCGTTGAGCTCATACATATGTTCTGGGAAAAGAACAAGTCCATTCCAAGATTCATTGACCCGACATGCGGCTCGTTCACCTTCGGCGTCCAATACCTAAGCGCCTTACAGAGGTGGTACATCACCAAGAAGCCCGATGTGCACCCGAATAAATTCGTTGAAATGATTCTTGAGAACGTCGTTGGAATAGACATTAATCCTGTGGCTGTTTTAACAGCCAAGGTCAACTACCTTCTCCAAATATCCGGGCTCTTGACAGTAAGAGGCGAGTACCTAGTGGCAGAGCCCATGATACCGATCTACAGGGTAGATTTGCTGGCGCTTCACGACGCGCACGCGCAGGCCAAGAAGGCCGCACCAAGCCTCATGACATTTCTAAAGGTGAGCGTATATAAAGACTATATCTATGTGAACGTGCCCCTAGACATGTTCACGCAGGACAAGGAGAAGCTCGAGGAACTTGCAGAGGAGCTCGAGGATGCGGGGGCAGATGTCAGAATTCCTCGCGATAACAAAGGCGAGGATGTGCCCATGGCAACTCTTAAGATACCGAAGTCCCTAGTTGCAAGGCTCCCGGGGCTAACGCAGTTGCACAGGGCCTTCGTCGCGCTTGCCCTCTTCGGCAAGCAGGGCTTTAACAACGAGCTTGAGAAAGCGAATGTCACCCTATCGCCCGATGAGACAAAAGACATTGAAGCGCTCGAGAAGACGATCAAGGCATTCGAAAAGCTAGGGGGAGATCATGTGTGGCTGTCGCTGCTGACAAACTACGCGCTCGCATATTTGTCCACTCAGAAGAGGTTTCACCTTGTCTTGGGGAACTTGCCGTGGGTGAATGTGTCAAAGTATGAAGAGAGCTATGCGGAGAAAGTAAGAAGCGTTGCAAAAAGGCTTGGCGTCAATCCGCCGCGCGCGGCCGCTCTAAAGCTGGACATATCTATTGTCCTCTTCGCAGTCGCGACAAAGTACCTCCTCGAGAAGGGGGGTGTAGTATCACTCATGGTTCCAGCAAGCATATTCAGGGGTGTTCATGGGGCTAGATGGAGAAACTTCGAGGCTATGGGTCTAAAACTTTTCGAGGTGTTTGACCTTGAAGATGTTAAGCCCTTTGAAGGAGCAAATAACCAGCCTGGGATAGTCTTTGCTGCTAAGGTGAGGTAGTATGAAGAACAGATTTAGATACATAAGGTTTACAGGTATTGAGTTATCTCCTGAGAAACTAGGTAGAGAACCTTCTCTTTCCGATATAGTAAACTACTCTGCTACTAGCTCTTTATCTGTGAAGCCACAGAATTATATTAGTATTTCCTTCCCTGAGGAAACGTTATGGCTAAGTGAGGAAACATATAAGAAGGCTAAGAATGTTTTTGGTGTGTGTAGCTATGAGGCGCATGAAGGTGTGGGCTTTGGAGTAGCAAAGGGGGCGTGGCTTATTATTGGCGAACCACAGCCTGTTTCACCTCCTCTGGGGGTTAATGAAGAGTGTGTCCGTGTGGAAACCAAGCTTAGCAGAGCTCTTGGTCTACCCTCATTTATTATTGAAAAGAGGTTTGTGTTTAAGGGGTTCAAAGGAGAGGATATAGATATTGGTAGGATTAAGCGTTATAGATACTTCATAGCGGCATATGATAGATCCACTGGTCAACCTCTTACAGAGTCTCAGCTCGGAAACACTTTGCTTTGGAAGAATTACCTAAGCAATGAAAGGGTTCTTAAGAGGCTTGGTGCATCATCTAAGCATCTAAAGAAGGATTTGTGGGAGCTCGAGAGAATGAGTCTAGATGCTATGAGCAGATACAAAGTTGTTTGGAGAGATGTTGCAAAAAGGTTTATACCAGCAGTTGTAACAGATGGTGCAGTACCTGAACATACCGCACATTACATTGTTGTAAACAGCTTAGAAGAAGCTTATTACCTGTCTTCAATATTACTTGCACCACAAATTAATGCTGTAATAAATGAGATAAGCCCATGGGTTGGACACGTGGAACCAAGGTTCATAAAGTTCTTCAGAATACCAAAGTACGACCCTAAAAACAGCGATCATAAGAGGCTTGCCGAAATAGGCAGAGAAATATGTGGGAAGGGCGAAGACTACAAAAAGTTTGAAAACGAGATAGAAGGGCTTGTAAGTAAACTTTAGAAGCCGAGAAAACCGTTTTTGCGGTGCACATATTTTTTGATAGGCGCCAGCAGCGTTCGATCCTCTGTCGCACGGGGGATCGGGGAAAAACCGGGCCTCCGCGTCTCCGGGCCCGCACCTTTACCACGCCTCTCAGCTTTTTCTATCTTTCCACGGGCTTGCGGGCGATACGCATCGCGGCTGATCCGGTGAAGGTATAAATACATTCACCCTTCAACAACGCTAACTGATGGGGACGAAGGGCAAGCCCCTAGGATTAAGCGGGAGGAGCTCGTCGAAGTCAAAGCCCTCTACGTCGTACTGTCCGAAGAGGCGGGCGGAGAAGAGGTTGAAGACTCAGTGGACGGGGAGGAGGCTGAGAGAGAACACAGAAGACGGAAACGGAGCCGAGGAAGAAAACCACCGTAAACACTGTTCATGCATCGAGTGCTCTTGTCTAGACTGTTTTCCAACTAGGCTTCCTGCCTCTTAAGGCCTAGTAGCATCCTTCCCAGTTACATGGTGGGTCATCGCGACTCCCCTCGGTGAAAAGGGTTCATTCAGCGTCCCTCTTGCTCGGCTCGCAGAGCTCATTCAAACATAACCACCACGGAAATATCTGGAAAATATTCAACACTCTAAGCTGCCTTCACATGGGTTCCTGCACTAGTACTGTGTTCGTGCTCAAAACAGGGTGGGGATTGTTTGAGGGTCTCCGTGGCTAAAGCGGTGTGTTACCGTGCTTCTTTGGCACTGTCCCCAGGAACTCCTCCCTCTTGGATTTCAAGGCTTCTAGAACCTGGTATATCCTGAGCCTCGTTAACGCCGGGTCTATTACGTCGTCGATGTAGCCTAGTTCGGCTGCCCTGAAGGGGTTGGCGAAGACCTCCCTGTACTCTGCGAGCTTTCTTCTGGCGAGCTCCTCGGGGTCGGGTGCCTGCGCCAGCTCCTTCCTGTAGAGTATCCTTATGGCTCCCTCGGGTCCCATTACAGCTATCTCTGCTGTAGGCCACGCTAGGTTCACGTCGCTGCCGAGTGAGAGGCTGCCCATCGCTATGTATGCTCCGCCGTAGGCCTTCCTCATTACCAGGGTTATCTTTGGGACTGTTGCCTCAGCGTATGCGTAGAGGACTTTAGCCCCATGCCTTATTATCCCGCCGTGCTCCTGGTCGACTCCAGGCATGAAGCCCGGTGTATCCACGAGGGTTACGATCGGTATGTTGAAGGAGTCGCAGAACCTGACGAACCTGGCTATCTTGTTGCTTGCATCTATATCTATGACGCCTGCGTTTACAGCCGGCTGGTTTGCAACTATGCCAACCGTGTAGCCTCCTATCCTGCCGAACCCTACTACCGCAGACCTACCGTAGTGCTCGTGGACCTCTAGGAAGTCTCCTTCATCAACGATCATCGATATAACCTTCTTAACGTCGAATGGTTTCACAGGGTCCGTTGGAACAACCTCGTATATCTCGTCCATCCTCCTGTCAACCGGGTCCTCGCTTGGAACCCGTGGAGGCTCCTCCATGTTGTTGCTTGGCAGGTATGAGAGGAGCTTCCTTACAAGAGAGAGGGCTGACTCCTCGTCCTCAGTGATGAAGTGTGCGACACCGCTTGTCGACGCATGTATGTTGGCCCCGCCGAGCTGCTCGAAGGTTACGTCGACGCCTAGCGCCGCCTTAACTACTTCTGGACCCGTTATGAACATGTAGGATGACTTAACCATTATGACGAAGTCCATGAGGGCCGGGCTATAGGCAGCTGCCCCGGCGCAGGGACCCATTACCACGGCTATCTGCGGCACAACCCCGCTGGCCTTCACATTCGAGTAGAATATCCTCCCGCACCCGTGGAGGGATGCAACGCCCTCCTGTATGCGTGCACCGCCTGAGTCATATAGCCCTATGACGGGTGCACCGGTTTCAACAGCCAGCTCTATGAGCCTGGCAATCTTCTCCCCGTGTGCCTCCCCGATGCTCCCGCCGAGAACCGTGAAGTCCTGGGCGTAAATGTAGACGAGGCGTCTATCTATTGTACCGTAGCCGGCTACCACGCCGTCCCCGTAGTACTTCACCTTGTCGAGCCCGAAGTAGGTTGACCTATGCGTCCTCACCCACTGTAGCTCGACGAAGGAGTCTGGGTCGAGTAGCCTGTTGATCCTGTCCCTGACCCAGAGCTTCCCCTTCTGCCTCTGCTGCTCTATCTTATCCCTGCCGCCGCCCTCAATCGACTTCTCCCTGTACTCGTTCACCTTTCTAAGCAGGTCCTCGTGCCCCACTACTTCCACCTTCTCAACACTGATACAACCGTGATCGTGCTGACCCCGCCCATGTTATGTGTTAGAGCGGTCTCAGGGCTACTGGCCTTGAACCCTGGGAAATCCCCTCTCAGCTGCATCACTGCCTCGGCAACCTGGTAGACGCCTGTAGCGCCAACCGGGTGGCCCCTTGCCTTCAAGCCACCGCTGAAGTTCACCTCCGGCTTATCCCCTTTCTGGAACCTGCCCTCCTTGAAGAGCCGCGGGGCCTCGCCCTTCGGGGCGAACCCTATGTCCTCGAGCGCCGCGTACCCTGTTACATGGAATGCGTCGTGTACCTCAGCGTAGTCAACGTCCTTGACGCCTATTCCAGCCATTCTTAAAGCCTCCTGGGCTGCCTTAGCCGTGGCCTCCATCACCACGAGGTTGTTCCTGGAAGCTATGTCAACGCTGTCAGTCGCCATGCCGACGCCGGCTACCTCTATAAGCGTGTCTCTCCCAGCCGCCTTCGCGATCTCCCTGGCCTTCTCCTCGCCTCTCACAAGGATTACTGCAGCCGCCCCGTCCCCGATGGGGGCTGCGTGGAAGAGCCTTATAGGGTCTGCGATAACCGGGCTATCAAGGATCTCCTTCATACTCGTCTTCCTGGGTAGCTGCGCATACGGGTTGTAGCTAGCGTACTCATGCATCTTAAGCGGCCAGTACGAGAGGTCTTCATCACTGTAGCCGAATAGCTGCATGTACAGCCTCGCAATCATAGCGTTTAAACCCGTGAAGGTTACACCGTAGAAGACCTCGAAGTCGGCGTCAGCGGCCTGGGCGAGTGCACGGGTCACGTAGGGTGTCGTCGCCTCGGTCTGCTTCTCGAGGCCGCCGACCGCGACGACGTCCGCCACCCCTGATTTAACCAGGGCGTACCCGGCGTAGAGGGCTGCCCCGCCGCTGCCACATGCAGCCTCAACCTTGAAGGCCGGTATACCCCTGAGCCCAGCGTAGTCCGCTAAGAGGGCTCCCAGGCTATCCTGGTTCATAAGGGTGCTCGACATCATGTTCCCGACGACGAGCGCCCTCGGCTTCACCCCGCCGGCGTCCTCGATCGCCTTCCACAGTGCCTGGGAGAAGAGTTCTCTACCGGATTGCTCGTAAAACCTCCCGATCTTAGTCATGCCCACGCCCACGATGAAGACTTTCTCCATCACATACCACGCTCTCCATGTAAAGACGCGTCTTAGGGATAGTATAATCAGCCGTGAATTATTTAAACGCTACCCGAGTGGGTCCCGAGGGGGTGGAGTCTCCTCATCGCTGTGCTTCAGTACTGGAGTCTCCGGTCATCCATTACTGATCCAATATAAGAGAGGGTTTAAAACACCTTCACCGAGGATGGGTTGAAAGCTCTTTAAAAAGGAATACGGCTACAGGCTAATAGTTGACTAGCCCGGCTTCATGAAGCTGGTCGAGCGCCACTACGAGGGGTTCGACCACGTCGTTGAAGTCTACCTGCGCCTCCTTGCTTATGGCTTCGGCAAGCTCTCCCACAGTGTGCTCGCCGTCGCACATAACCCACACGTAGTATGCGAGGGCTGAGAGCTCGTAGACCTCCTCCTCGCTTAACGCTACGTAGAACTTCTCCTTCTCCTCGCCGAGGAACTCGCCCTGCCTAACAGGCTTCACACCCTTCAGCTCGTTGAACCTGGCTAGGAGCTCCCCGTGCCCCGGGTGCTCGTGTTCATGCTCGTGGCCGTGCTCCTCTCCCTGAGCGTGCCCCTCTTCCTCACTCATCTGATTCACCGGTGTCGCTTCTCCTGAAGCCTCTCCTACCCCCGAATGGCCTTCGGGGTGGTCTACTTGGGCCGCCTGACCCAGGCGGTGCTGTAGGCGAGTTCTCCGGGATCTCGCTTGCCTCGGGCACGGAGCCGCTGTCTATCCTCACTACCTCGCTGGATCTCCCTATGTTCAACTGCACCTTGCCCCTGAACTCGGTTGTCCACGCGCCGTGGACCTCCACGGCGTCGCCCTCCTTCAGGGTGCCGGCTTTCTCCCCCCAGAGGGTTGCCTCAACCCTCCCGGTTTCATCCCCTAGGACGGCGTTGCTTATGGTTCTAGGGCCGTTCCTGGTTCTTATAACCCTCGGCGCCTCAGCCTTTATTACTCGCGCCTTCACGCTTACCTTCTCCATTCCGGGTTTTAGATCCATTATATTTGTAGGAGGACTCGCCTCCTGACTCGGGTTCGAGCTCATTACGGTTTCGACTCCTATATTTCGTTACGATGTCTAACCCTACGGTCATAGGGCTTTTTAAATGTTATGCATCCCAGGGCATCCATGCTTGAACCCATATAGGGTTGAAGCCGCCGTCTTCAAGGAGGCTGTAGACTAGTGGAAGGCACTCTGAAACCCCTCCACTGCAGGCGTATAGATGGGATACATCGCCAGGCTTATCGCTGCAGCCGAAGCCCTTCACAGGCTCCAGGACTCCTCTAAGCAGCCTTGAGACAGCTGCCTCGCAGTCGCCGCCCGTATCCCTCACCATGAAGAACCCGTGTTTCACGACAACAGGGTTCGTGGTCAACGCGTCCACATGCCATCTCACAGCCTTGACTGCGGCGAGGTGCCGTGCCACCCTGCAGGGGACGCCGCAGGGACCCCTAGCTGACCCGATGTAGAAGTAGACGGCGGGGCCGAGCCTCAGCCTCCTGCCTCCGGCAACGGCTTCAACCACCATGCCCTCAGGGATCTCGAGGGCTAGCACGTAGCATGACTTAACGTATTCTCCCAGCCCTATGAGTGAACACCTCTGAGACCTCTCCACCGGTCTCAACGAGGAAGACCTCTAGGAACGGCTTCACCACGCCGTGTAAGAGGTGTCCTGCGACAACCCTCCCCTTCAACCCAGCCACTATGTGGAGGTGCACGCTCACAGAGCCATCCGCCGTGATAAGGTAGTTCCCCTGGAGTGATGCAACCTCTATGACCTCCCCGCCTGCTTCAAGGTGCTCCCTAGCATACTCCCTGGTGGCAGGGTTGTAGAAGCCTATGTCGGCTTCGCTTAACCCGCCTATCCCCGTGATGAAGCCTCCCTTCAACCCGTTGGATGCAACGGCTCTCTCTATCTCGGCGTGTACTACCCCGCCTTCACCTATCCTTAACGGGACCGCCTTCACAGCCTACACCACTCCTCAATATATTAGGCGGTGAAGTAATAACTCTTCAAAGTGATGAAACCCGGTTTCATCGGATCGGTGAAGAAGAGTTACTCAGCTGATTTTAGAGAGGGGGTCTCCATGAGTGCGCCGCTTGAAGCCGGCCAGTTGATCTCGAAGCTCGGCGTCCTCGTCTCGGAGCTGGAGAAGCCGTTTGTGGGGAGGAGTGAGGAGGCCAGGCTCCTCGTCCTCTCATTGATCTCGGGTGAACACGCCATATTGATCGGGGAGCCGGGGACAGCTAAGTCGGCTCTGGCGAGGAGGCTGGCCGACCTGGTTAAAGCCAGGTTCTTCAAGTACCTTCTCACAAGGTTCACTGAGCCCGACGAACTCTTCGGACCCCTTGACATAGGGGCTCTAAGGGAGGGCAGGTATGTGAGGGTTACAAGGGGGAAGCTGCCTGAGGCCGACATAGCGTTCATCGACGAGATCTTCAACGCTAACTCAGCCGTGCTCAACATGCTTCTCACATTGATGAATGAAAGAGTGGTTTACGACGGCTACTCCGAGATCAAGATACCCTTGCTCACACTTATATCGGCGAGCAATAATGTCCCGGATGAACCCGAGCTCCAAGCCGTCTACGATAGGTTCCTGCTACGCCACTTCCTCAAGCCGGTCAGCGAGAACCTGTGGGGGAGGCTCCTCGAGGCCTCATGGCTCATTGAGAGCGGTGCTTACATGGAGGCTAAGCCCGTGGTGTCGATCGATGAGGTGAAGGCAGCTGGCTCACTGGTCTTCAAAGTAGATGTCAGCGGTGTGAAGGAGAAGCTGTTGAAGCTCTACGCTGTCTTCGAGGATCAAGGGATACATTTAACGGATAGGAGGAAGGGGAAGACCCTTAAAGCCGTAGCAGCCAACGCGTTGCTCAACGGGAGGCTGAAGGCTGTTGAAGACGACTTATTCGTGTTAAAGTACACGGCTCCACGGGACAGGGATGAAGCCGAGAAAGCCTTCTCCATACTGCTCGACGAGGTTGAGGCAAGGGAGAAACACCTCAGGGAGCTCAGCGAGATAGAGGCTAATATAAGGGAGGCTAAAGCATACATCGCGAGGAGCCCTGAGCTAGACCCGAGGCTACTCGACTACCTGAGGAGCTTTGAAACCCTGAGGGATAAGCTGGAGAAGCTGGCACGCGAGGCAAGCGATGAAGTCGTGAGGAGGCGTGCCGTAGACGTGCTCGGCGAGCTGAACGACGCCATAGACACTGTGAAGAGGAAGCTCGTGCTATGAGCGGTGAGGGCGGCACAGGCTTCCTAAAGGGGATCGACTACGGGGACCCCGTCGTCAAGTACAGGGGCTGGAGGGTTAGGAGGCTTGCCGAGAAGCTAGCCGGGAGGAGGCTTAACCTGCAGGGAGCCCTAGCCGTAGACGTCTTCTACATACTCTACCTGCCGGCCCCGGTTCCAAGGGAGGGCGCCGGGGAGCCGGGCCGCGAGATCATTGAGGCCCTGCTCGACTCACCCAATCTACCGGTGATCCGCGGTAAGACGCTCATGGACTCCTTCACCAGCAGCATAGCTGCAGCCGTATTCCTCTCCGAGGTCAAGATGCTTGAGGCAGCCCTCGGGCACACCCAGGGAGCAGGGAGGGGCGTCGACTACTCTGAGGCCAGGAGGATAGTGGAGAGAGCCCTCACCACTGTGAGCATGGATGTCGAGAACGTGAAGATGCTTAAATCCATAGCGGAGGGGCTTGAACCCGGCTCACTGAGCCAGCTCTCCTTCGAAGAGGACGCTGTAGAGGTGCTCAGGCTGGCCAGGGATGTCGACGCAAGGAGGATACTTGAAGTTCTAAGGGGTTTGAAGCCATGGGAGCTGGGTATTGAGAAGAGGAGGAGGCGGTTTAAACACGGCGAGATAACAGGGTACGAGTACGGCAGGGACATAGAGAGGGTGGCACCCTCCAACCTCGCGCTACCCGAGGACGTCTTCTACATTAAGTACCTGCAGAGAAGACTACTCCTCTACGAGAAAGCCGTTGAGGAATCCATGGGACCCGTATACGTCCTCCTAGACAAAAGCGGCAGCATGGATGGAACGAAGATAACGTGGGGTAAGGCTGTTGCCGTAAGCCTCTACCTTAAAGCGGTTAGAACCGGTAGGGAGTTCTACATCAGGTTCTTCGATAGCCAGCCATACCCGTTGCTCAGGGTTAGGAGGAGGCCGAGGCCCGGTGAAGCCCTCAGGCTCATAGACCACGTTGTGAGAGTGAAAGGGGCTGGAGGCACTGATATATCGAGGGCCATTATAACGGCGTGCACCGATATCAGGACGGGTAGCGCCGGCAGGGAGTCCGACATAGTGTTGATCACTGATGGAGTGGACAGGATAGCGGAGAGCATGGTGAGGCTCAACCTGAAGAAGGCTGATGCAAGACTCATAACCGTGATGGTCATGGGCGACAACGATGGATTGAAACGTGTATCACAGAAATACATGAGTGTTGAAAAACTCGATAGGGAAAGCATGCTCAGGGTGATCGAGCTTAAGTAGCCTGACTACTGCCAGTCATCTCCTTGAGCAGCATGCTCATTCTTTTAACCCCTTCCTCTATGAGGTCTTTCTCACTCATCGAGAAGTTCAACCTCACCACGTTCCTCCCAGAGTCATCAGTGTAGAATGCTGCAGCCGGTATGACCGCCACGTTGTGCTTCTCCAGGAGTTGATCCGCGAAGACCCTTCCATCCAGCATCCCGGGCAGCCAGAGGAGTATGAACATGCCTGCTACAGGCCTCGTGTGGCGTAGCCCTGGGAGGTGTTTCTCGATGGCTGAGATCATGAGGTCTCTTTTAACCCTGTACTCTGAGACAGCCTTCTCCCTTATAGTCCTGTAGAGCTTGTTCCTCAATATGTTTAGGACTATGTACTGTGATGGAACCGGGGCACACATGTCCATGGGGCCCTTGGCTGCACGCGCCTTCTCAACTATTTCGCCCGGCGCCTCAAGCCACCCTATCCGTAGCCCTGTCCCGAATATCTTGCTGAAGGAGCCGATGTAGAGTACGCGGCCCTCACCATCCATCGCCCTCAAGGGCTTGATGCCGGCGGGCTCGTAGACGAGGTGGTTGTAAGCAGCGTCCTCCACGATGAGGAGGTCGTGCCTGCTGGCTATCTCGAGCAAGTGCTTCCTTCTCTCCATGCTCATCGTGACGCCTGAAGGGTTCTGCCCAGTGGGTATAGTGTACACTAGCTTGAGCTTCCTTCCCTCGCCGCGCATCGCTTTAACCGCTTCCTCAAGCCTCTCTGTAACCATGCCTTCATCGTCAACCGGGATACCTATGGTTCTCACACCATAGTGCCTCCAGACGAGGATCGTGTTAACGTAGGATGGGTTTTCAACGAACACTATGTCGCCTGGATCCAGCATCAGCCTCCCAACTATGTCTATGGCTTGACTACCCCCGAGGGTTACAACTATGTTCTCAGGCGTGGTTGCCACGCCCTCGTACTCCTTCATGAAGCCCGCTATCTCGGCCTTGAGGTCGGGGAGCCCGTCGGCCGGGGAGTATGCGACGCTCTTCTTCTCCCTTGCAAACACCTCCCTAGCCAGCTCACCGTAGAGCTCTCGGGGTATTACATCGGGGTCTGGTTCGCCTGCAGCGAAGCTTATGACCTTTGCAACCCTTGACCTGGCGGCGATCTTGGAAACAGCCTCCCTTATAGGGCTGGTCTCAATGTAGTTGACCCTGCTGCTGAGGAACTTCTCGTAAACCGGGCTCATGGAGGCCACCGATCACAGAGTGATATTGGGCCCGGTATTTAAACATGTATATACCGTTTATACCTAGCTAGAGGAGCCGTGTCATTATGAGTATCCTCAGGTTGTTAGCGCTGACAGCACATATGTCCGCTGTATCCTCAAGCGCCCTGTTAAGGTTGTGCACGATTATAGCCATGGTTAAAGGTTTAAACCTGTCACCGGCCTCCAGTATGAGGCCGCGGTTCCTCACCTCTAGGTCATCGGCTTTCTCCTCGAGCTCCAGAGTCTTCCCCACCAGCTCCAACGCCTTATTGTAGTCGCCGCTGACAACGGCTTCGAACGCCTCATTATATGTTTCAACGGCTTCAGCCACGGTTTCACAGAGCTCCAGGAGCCCGTTCCGCAGCTCCTGCGGTATCTCGAGGAAGGGGAGTATCCTCAGCTCCTTTGAGACCTCCTTCACGTGGTCGCTTATCCTGTCAACGCTTGAGACGAATGAAAGCAGCTCGGACATGAATGATGCTTCAAGCCTCAGCGAGGAGATAGAGTACTCGAGTTCGCCTCTCAGCTTCTCCCCCTTATCCTCGAGCTTCACTAGCTCGGCGAAAACCGCTCTGGCATCCCCTACCTGGTACTTGTTGAGGAGTTCCACGGCCTTCTTGAACTTCCTCACGACCTCCGAGGATATTGAGACATACTCTCTGAGCTTCTCGATGACGTCGCCTGGGAGTATATCGGCTAGGCTTACCGGCAAGTATTCTCCCTCATCTAAAGGCTATGTGACACAGGGCTTAAAACCATTGAGCAGGCTCACGGCTTCTCAGACTTCAATGTGAGGATATTGGAGGGGGCTGTAACCGTTACAGCAGCATACCTCCTCCTATGGTAGAGCTTCACGCTCCTCACGTACACCAGGTAATCGGGGTTCGTGAGGGATACAGGCCTATCTATTTTCTCGGCAATGATCCTCACAGCATCCATCGTGTGCGCGGGGAGCCTTGTTTCAAGCCAGTAGAGCCTGCCGTGGAGAGTCACCCTGTATGTTCTATCCCTGGGTATCCTCTCCTCCGCTAGCTCCCTGGCTTTCTCCGCGACTACTTCAACATAGGGGTCTACCACGGAGTCAACTGGTATAACCCTGTAGACCACCTGGATCTCGCCGGCGATCTCCCTGAGCCTCGAGGTGAACCCGTAGGGATCCTCCACCCTTAACAGTATCACCGAGGGCCCCTTGTCCACGAGGACGTGGTTTAACCCTGCACTCCTCAGCTTAGCCAGTATGAACCTGTAGTTCTCTAGCCCTGGCTCATGCGTGATCATGAGGTTGAAGCCCATGTACTCCACCACTTGTCTCCAGGCATATATAGGGCTCCAGGATTATAATGCTAAAGGGGGCTGCGGCATCATGATCGGGAGGATCACGGGGTCAACGATCACGTTGCAGGAGGCCATGAACTACTGGGATCTGAGGAGTGTCCTCGAGGTATTAAACCCCCTGCTGGTTGAACACGGGTATGAGCCAGTATTCTTCTTCGAGGGGACACCGGTGCTAGGGCAGGGGGGTTTCTCAGTCATAATAAAGCTTTCAAAAGAACTGGCGCCAAGCGATAGAAGGCTCGTGAAGAGGATCCTTGAGGCCAATGGATTCAAGGTGGTTGAGGAGGATCAGCGTTGAGCAGTAGGGACATCCTCTCAAGGGTCGTCGAGGAGCTGGATAAGGGGAGGCCTGTAGCGTTAGCCGTCATCGTGGGTAAGGAGGGTAGTGGTCCACGTGGACTCGGCTCGATGCTGGCTGTAACGGCCGACGGCTCCAAGTATGGAACCATAGGGGGCGGGGAGTTCGAGGCCTTCGTGATCAAGGAGGCGCTTACAGCGCTGAGAGAGGGGAAGCCGAGGCTACTCAAGGTTGCGCTTAGAAGGGATAATATACCTCCCGACGCCATACCGACAAACATGCTGTGCGGCGGTGTTGTGGAAGTGTTCATAAACGTGTTGAAGCCCAAGCCCCGCTTAGTGTTGATCGGGGCTGGACACGTGGGGAAGCCTATCGCCGACATAGGAAGCATACTTGGCTACAGGATCGTGGTCCTCGATAAAGACCCCTCGCTCGCCAGCAGGGAGAGGTATCCCTACGCTGAAGCCGTGAGGTCCGGCGACATCACCAGGGAGCTAGCCTCCCTAGAGCTCTCGGACACAGACATCGTTGTAGTAGCCTTCGGCGAGGTGGAGGCAGACTACCAGGTTCTCAGACACCTCGTGGAGAGGGGTTTCAAGGGGCATGCATGGATCCTCTGCAGCAGGAACAGGGCTAGATGGATGCTTGAGAGGCTGAGAAGCGAGGGCTTCGACACCGAGGGGCTTACTGGAAGAATCCACATGCCGGCAGGCCTCGACATAGAGGCTGAGACACCTGGAGAAATAGCTGTAAGCATATGGTCCGAGATAATATGCGTGTCCAGATCCTGTAGGAAGCCCGTTGAATCCATGGGCATCCTGGAGACAGGGCCCCGGGACGCTAAAGCTTAAAAACCCTTTTCAACGAGGCCACACGTCTTAAAACCCTTCCCTAAGAGGGATTAGAGTAAAGGGGATGTATTCATGGAGTTGGAGGCAGGGTTCGAGGCACGCTACGATGCACTCCTCTATGATCCAGGGGAGTATGTGAAAACCCTCGTCGACGACGCCGTGTACATGTTGAAGCTCTACAAGGAGACCGGTGAAGACCACGCGCTGGCAGGGTTCATCAAGTTATTCAACAAGTACCTTGAGGCAGTGAGCCCCTTGAAGTACGTGCCGGGGCTCGTGGAGAGGCTCGGAGAGAGGGTTGAGCTAAGGCTCTGGGACGTCGACTTCGACTATGAAGCATTGAGGAGGTTGATGAGCCTCGTCTACGAGGTCAAGGACAGGGGTAACACTGGATCCCTGGAGGCCGGGGTGAGGGAGCTGGCCGGGCTCGTCTCATACTTCATGGCTAAGGTAGGCGTCCCGCTTAGAGAGCTAGGGGGATTCAACGGGCTGCTTGGCTGCAGAGGCTGCTGGACCAGTGACCCATCCCTCATGGCTACGCTGGCCACAGTCCTCCTGATACTTGCAACGAATCCTTGAACACCGCTGGAACACCCTTGCCTCAACTGGTACGCGGCGTGCTCCAGTCTTGCGGAGGGCTGTCAACCCGTGTCAACGAGCCTGTACTCGCGGCCAGCGTAGAGTATCACCATCATCTCCCTCCTCATCTCCTCTAGGAGCATTCTCTCAGCCGGGCTGAGCCTGCCGACGTCCCCGGCTTTTATCGGGAACCTCTTCTTGAACTCCCCGTAGAAGGCTGAGTCGACCACGAGTGATCCAACCCTTATCAGCCTCCCCTCGACAAGGTATTTCTCCAGTAGTGTTCCAAGCCTGCTCTGCGCCTCCGCAATACTCATCACCGGTGTCTCCATGCCTAATCCCTCCCCGCCCCGGGCCTCCGCCCCGCTACGCCTCGCTGCATCCCTCACGAAGCCCTCGAGGCTGGCGAGCCTTGACTCTATGTCTCTCAGCCTGGACTCCAGTTCCCTCAACCGGTTTGAGAGCTCCTCCACCCGTTTCGCCAGGGCGTCGGGTGCCTCACCCACGGGTTGTGGAGGCGTCTGCCTAGGTGTATCAGTACCCGTCTTGCCGCCCCCTGCCTCAGTGCTGCCCTGCTTCCCCTGGATGAAGCTGGTGAGCGTCGGCGACCCCTGCTCCGCATGATCCGCTAGCAACGCCCTTCCCTTCTCAGTTATAGCGTAGCCGTGTCCAGCCTTCTCCACGTAGCCGCCATACCTCAACCTCTCCAGTATCTCCTTCGCCCTTGCGACATCCACTCCCAGTGCCTCAGCTACGTCTCTCACTGAGAGGCTGGGCGCGCTGTTCAAGAGCTCTAGAGCTTTAAGCGTGTATGACCTGGCCTGCAACAACTATACCCATGTATGATCTCCGCCACGGGATCCTTATTAAGGTTGAAGCGGTGGGCTCCATGAGTTTAAAAAGCGTTTAACCAATAATGTTAGATGAACCTAACGGTGGTTACACATGACAGGGTTATTCGACCCTGAAACCGAGGAGGAACTCAGGAAGATATTCCAGTCTATTACAAGGGAGCTCAACGACGTGCTAGTGGTATCCAGGGATGAGGAGAGCCATGTCCACGGAGAGGATGAGGATGAACACCACCATCATCACCACCACCACGGTGGATGCCCCACTTGCGGCGAGGCGAAGATGCTTGCCGAGGAAATAGTCAGGATAAGCGGTGGGAGAGTCAGGTTCACCGTGCTCGACGCTAAGGATGCTGAGGCGTTGAAGCCAAGGTATCTCCCGGCATTCATCTATGATACACCTAAGAGGAATGTACGCTACTACGGGCTCCCCAGCGGGCAGGAGTTCGCGCCCTTCATCTTTATACACGACTACATCTCGAACGGGGTCAAGCTCTCCAAGAGCGTTGTCGAAGAGCTTGAAAGCATTGACGCCCCCCTCCACGTTAAGATATTTGTGACGCCTGAATGCCCGTACTGCCCGCTCGTAGTCGACTTCTTCAACCAGGCCGGCTTAGTGAACCAGGGCATTGTTGTCGAGACCATAGAGGCCTTCGAGCACCCTGTCGAGGCAGACGCCTACGGTGTCCAATACGTGCCCTATGTCGCTATCACAAGGCTCAGCGACTACGATAAGTACGGGGCTAAGCCCATTGAAGTGATCCCGGGTTACCTGCCCCCCGAGGAGAACGTGAAGATCCTGAGGAAGGCTGCGGGGAAGCTTAAGAGGATGTAGGCGTACCCGGATGGTGACGCCTGATGGATTCACAACGCGTTGAGGAGTACCTTGAAGTAATATACGTGTTGTCAAGCCAGGGGAGGCCGAGGGTCAGGGAGATAGCTAGGAGGCTCTGCGTTAAACCCAGCAGCGTCGTCGAGTTCCTCAGGAAGCTGAGTAGTGAAGGCTACATTATCTATGAGAAAGGCGGCAGGATAGAGTTGACTGAGAAAGGGCTTGCAGTAGCCAGGGATGTCCACCAGCGGCACAGGCTGCTTGCAGAGTTCCTTGAAAGCATAGGGGTCCCAAGGGAGATAGCTGAGGAGGATGCGTGTAGAATGGAGCATGTCCTACACCCTGAGACCGTTGCCAAGATACGTGAGTTCCTTGAAAGCATTCATGCAGCCAGACACCAGGGTTGACGCCCCCTGACCTCCTCTCAGCTCTAAAGGAGTTTTTCCTTTAGGGGCTCTATGATTCCCTGCATCTCCCCGGGTTTACACACGTCATCTGTGGAGCAGTCAGAGTTGGGAATCCCTCACAGGCCACGGAGACACCCCCGCCTTAAAAGACGGGGCTTTCAGTTGTGAACCAGGGCTTGTTTCCCTATACGCATACACATAGGTGTTTCACGAGCAGTACTCCTTTCAAACCCCTTACTTCATCTATCAGCTTCTGGATTTCACTGTACCTGCCTCTCACAGCTATTGTGAGCAGGCATCTCTCCTCATCCACATGTATATGGTTCTCGAAGAGCGCTACCCCTATGTACTTGTGCTGTACCTCAGTCAGCTCCCTGTCAACGTCTCCCACCCCGTGCTGGTAGAGGACCATGATGTATCCCACTAGCTCGCATTCAGGTATCTTCTCGCCTAGGAGGTAGCTGCGCAACGCCTCCTGGATAACGGAGCTAACGCTCCTCCCACCGTGCCTTGCAAGGTAGTCTTCGAGCAGGTCTTCGATGTCGCCTGGAATGTAAACCCCTATCTTCCTACCCTTCAAGCAGGTCACCGGGTGCGTGCATAATGCTTTGAGATCACTAGAGGGGTTTAAACACGTATCTGAGCGGTCCCCCGGTCCGTGAAGCGTTCACGGCCACGGGCTCACCTAGGAGGGCTCCGGTCATCCCGCTCGCAACGTGTTTAAGCCGCTAGACCTCCTTGGGCAGGTATTTCTCCCTCACGTAGCCAGGGTTCTCCCTGAGTATCCTGACAGCCTTGGGCAGGTGCTCCATTAAGGTGTCTGGTGTAACCCCGTCCTCGCCGATTTCCTCTGCTGCGAGATCGCCTGCAAGCCCGTGTACTAGCACCCCCATCCTGAGCGCTGCACCCGGGTCCCTTAAGCCGACGCCGTAGAGCCCGGCTATCACGCCTGCCAGGACATCGCCGCTTCCAGCCTTAGCCATACCGGGGTTGCCCGTCATGTTCACATATATGTAGCCGTTGGGGTAGCATATGAGGCTGTGCGCTGTTTTATAGACGATGTATGATCCCAGCTCTACGCATGCCTTCCTAACGTGCTCCACAGGGTTCCCCTGTACCTCTGCGAGGGGTTTCCCGGTTAGCCTAGCGAACTCGGCTGGATGGGGTGTCAGGATAGTGGGGGCCTTCCTCTTCCTGAGCAACCCAGGGTTCTCTGAGACGGCTGTTAAGCCGTCGCCATCTATAATGACTGGTTTATCCAGGGCTTCAACAAGGCTTCTAAGCAGCTCCTGTGTCTCCCTGTTGAGTGATGTACCAGGGCCGAGGACAACTATGTCTATCCCGTGCTCCTCGATGAGGCTGAGTATTTTCTCGAGGTTGCCGTATGCGATGGAGCCCTCGGCTGTCTCCTCGAGTGGCACGTAGACTACTTGGGGTGCTCTCGAAGCAATGAAGGGTATCACTCCCTTCGGGGCGGCGAGCCTCGCGTATCCTCCCCCCGTCTTAAGGAATGATGATGCAACATAGTAGGGGGCGCCATAGTAGTATCTGGACCCGGCTACAGCGAGGAGTTTCCCGAAGACGCCTTTATGCCCCCATCTAGGCCTCTCAGGGATGGGTATCGGGGTGTTCACCTCTCCTGTCACAGAGTCTATGAGGCTCCTCGGGTAGGAGAGGGTTGAGACATAGAGTTTCCCAGCGTAGTCGTAGCCTGGGTAAAGGAGGTTCCCGTACTTCAGGAGGCCGAGCGCCACTGTGACACTTGACTTAACTGCTACTCCTTTCACGAGACCGGTGTCCCCGTCGACGCCTGAGGGGATATCTATGCTTACAACCGGTTTCCCAGAGGAGTTTACAAGCTCGATCACCCTTCTATGGAGACCTGAGACCTCTCCCCTCAATCCAACCCCGATCAACCCTGAAACCACTATGTCTGCCCATCTGAGAGACTTCTCCAGTGCTGTAAGCCCCTCCTCTGAGGAGACTGTCGCCACGGGTACACCCATCGCGGAGAGCACGCGGTGGTTGAAGCCTGCTGCATCACTCATCCTGCCCGGGTCCCCGATGACGAAGGCTTCGACTATGCCGCCGGCTGAGTGAAGCCGTCTTGCAACAGCTAAGGCGTCCCCGCCGTTGTTCCCTGTTCCAGCAACCACGGTGAACCTCCTGCCTTCAACACCGTACTCCCTTAGGATAACCGTGTATACTGCTGAGGCAGCCTCCTCCATCAGTGGGATGCTTCCCACCCCGGTTTTCGAAGCCGCCTCGTCTAAGCGTCTAATCTCGCTGACACTGCACACTTTCACAGGTATCAGCCTCCTCGACGGGGAGGTGTGTGTGAAAACCTCCACCAAGCTACTTTTCTCGGCTTCGAGGCTTAAATGCCTGTGCCTGGATTGAGGACTCCGGTGATTCACCTAGTATATAAGCCTTCACCGTTTGCCCCTGGATATTCATATCTGGGGGCTTTCTCCTCGCCCATGCCTTCACCGGGCAGCCAAGCCGCCTCCGGTACGGGTTCACGGGGCATGGGGCCCGCCCCGGCTCACCCCTCACAGCCGGGGGCACTGCCTCCCCCAACCCACAATCATCATCCCAGGGGCAACACCAAGACTTATAAATGCTTTCACCATCCATCTAGATAGTGGCAACCTATAGTATCCTTTGTGGTGTCCCGCATGGTGAAACACTGGATCGATGAGCTGGCTGACAGCCTCTATGATGCCTTGACGAAGAGGGGTAAGGAGGTATATGTGTTCAACGGCGGGCTATCGGTCTCCGGGCTGCAGCATGTTGGGAGGCTGAGAGGGGAGATCATCATAGCTGAGACGTTGCGCAGGCTGCTGAGTGAACGGGGGCTCAGGGTGAAGCAGTACCTTACTCTCTACACTCAGGACGCGTGGAAGGGCAAGGACTCCCAGTTGAAGCAGTTCCAGAACCCTGCTGAGGCATCAAGGTACAAGGGGAACCCGTTGATACGGGTCCCGGATCCAAAGGGGTGTCATGGGAACTGGGTGGAGCACTACTGGAGTGACTTCGGCCCCTTCATAGGTGAATTCACGGATGGAGCCATAGAGGTTGTAACCACGACGGACATGTATAAGGGGAGGATGAGGGATTTCGTGAAGCTCACCCTGGGGAAGCGGGAGGAGGTTAGGAGAGTCGTAAACAAGTACAGGGGGAGGAAGCCTTATCCGGAGGACTGGATCCCGGTTGAACCCGTGTGCGAGAGGTGTGGCAGGATAGATACGACTGAAGCATTGAGGCTCGTGGACGAGGATCACGTGGAATACGTGTGCGAGCACTGCGGCTACAGGGGTGTCGCAGACATCAGTGATGGGAAGCTCATGTGGAGGATAGAGTGGGTTGGCGTATGGTGGACTCTTGGAGTAGACTTCGAGCCGTACGGGAAGGATCACGCGATGCCGGGTGGGAGCAGGGATAGCTGCGTGGATCTAGCCGTCAACGTCTACGGTTTAAAGCCGCCTGAGGGGCTGCCATACGAGTGGGTTGAGTGGAGGCGGCCGGACGGCCAGGTTGCAGACATGGGGAGCAGTGACTTCATAGGGTTCACGCCGCGCGACTGGCTCGAGGTGGCTCACCCACACATCTACAGGTTCATAGTGTTGAAGACGCCGCCGATGAAGAAGTATAGTGTGGGGCTGCATGAGGTGCCACAGTACTATAGTCAATACTATCGCGCCGAGAGAATATACTATGGGCTCGAGAAGCCTAAGGACGAGGAGGAGGAAGTATTGTTGAAGAGGAGCTACGAGCTCAGCTACCCGAAGGGGAAGCCGCCGAGGGAGCCGCCGGAGCAGGTGCCATACTCCCACCTAGCCGTCCTAGCACAGATCATACCGAGGGATAAGTGGGGGACCGAGGGCTTGAAGAGGTTGAGGAGCGTGGGGCTTCTCCCAGAGGAGCCCACGGAGTACGGGGTGCAGAGGGTTTTGGAGACTATTCCGAGAGCATACACGTGGGCGGTGAAGTATGGTGGTGAAGCCGGTGTCTTCACCCTTAACACTCTCGAGGAGGCTGAGAAGAGGGCGAGGGAGGTGCCAGTGGAGTACAGGGCTTTACTCGGGAAGCTCTACGAGAACCTCACGGCTATAGGCGAGTGGAGCGAGGACTCGGTGAAGAACGCTATGACCAGCGTCACAGGCGGCATGAGGAGGGATATGATTGGCGAGTTCTACAGGTACTTCTACATGGTGTACGTTGGGAAGCCAAGCGGCCCCAGGGCTGCCCCACTGCTAGCCCTCATGGGGAGGGAGCAGGCTCTCAGGTATCTTGAGTTCTTCAGGAATGCGTGATGGGAGAGGAGAAGAAGGGGAAAAACAAGGGTGTTTTAAACCCGGGTGGAAAACTACACTGTCTTCTCCTCCTTATAGTAGGGTTTCCCAAGGCTCGTGGGCGGCGCGAATATCCTGCGCAGCTCTGTCGCACCGTATACAGCCATGACTCCCAGGGTTGCGAGGAACGGTATGAGCTTGGCTACGTCAGCCGAGATCTTGAGCATCGTCATTATCCTTATGTTGAACTCTAGGAGGCCTCCGAAGACGAGGGACAGCGGTATCAGGTATATCGGGTTCCTCCCGCCTGCCAACGCTATGGTGAACGCGAACCACCCGTATCCCAGCGTATACGACTTTATATCCCAGTACCTCTGCCATGCGAGAGGATAGAGGGATGCACCGACGCCCAGTATGTAGAACCCCAGTGCGCCTGCTATGAGCCTGGTCTTCAACACGTTGACCCCTAGGGCTGAGGCGGCATGCGGGTTTTCGCCGCAGGCCTTTATGGATGCTCCGAGAGGCGTCTTCTCCATGAGGAAGTGCACGGCTACACCAGTGATTATTGATGAAGCCAGGAGGGCTCCGTACACTACTGGGTCACGTGGCAGGGAGTAGGGCTCTATGCTTCCAACACTCTGCCTTACAGGGTAGCCCGCCATTATGCCGAGCCCGTAGCCGAGGAACTGGAGGGATAGGCCTAGTGCACCATGGCTTATTGGCAGCGATGTGAGGACCCAGGCCATGAAGACCCCGATCACAGCTGTGAACAAGCCTGTCAACAACACGGCGAGCACTGTTGTAGCCGGGTATGTTAAGCCGAGGGGGGTCAGCAGCCCGTAGAGTGCTACCGCAAGGTATATGCTTACACCGGTGGAGAAGAAGAATGCGCCGTCTATCGCTAGGTTCAGGATCCCTGATTTCTCCATTACGCTGTGGCCTAGGGCCGCCAGGTACATTGTTGAGAACGCCGCTATCAGGGGTGCAGCGTCGACAAGTGCGTCAAGCATTCAGCCCACCCTCACCTCGTAGTCTTTCAGGAACCTCAGTATAGTGTACACTGCGAGTATCAAGCCTATTAGGAGCAGCATCTGCTCGAGGCCGCCTAAGCCGCCGACCTGGAGGTTTATGCCGGCTGTTCTAAGCGACGCTATAATGTATGCTGAAACCGGTATAAGCTTGTAGTCAAGCATGGATAGCCATGCCACGAGTATGGCGAGATAGCCGTAGCCAGCTGTCTGCCCCTCCACAGGGTACGAGAGCCTCAGTAAGTCGCTGAGAGTGTAGAAGGCTGAGGTGAACCCTACTATGGCGCCCGATAATGCTAGCGCGGTGACAAGCGTTAAACGCGTGTTGACGCCGATGCTCTTCAAGTAGTCCGGGTTCGAGCCAAGTATTCTTACCCTGAGCCCTATCTGCGTCTTATTCAGGAGGAACCATGTGAACACCATTATCAACACCATGGCGATCAACCATGGGAGATAGTAGAGTGCCTCGTAGACGAACCCCATCACCGTGTCAGCGACAGGGTTCCCTGCCGGAGTCCTCTGGAGCCCGGTGATGTAGAGCCTGTAGGCAGCCGGTATTTCATCAGTCCTATTATAGCCGTAGACACGCGTACCCTTCAACGGCCCTATCACCAGGATGTTCACAGTGTAGTAGGCAACATAGTTGAGTATCAGGGTGACGGGGACCTCGTCGACCTCAAGGTATGCCCTTATGAAGCCCGCCGCCGAGGCCCAGAGGGCCCCCGTGGCCGTTGCGATTACGATGGATGCCAGTATCACTGCTATCGTTTCAAGCGGTGTGGAAGGGTTGGGTGCAACATAGAGGGTTAACACTATGACAGGTATGGTTGATATGAAGAGCTGTCCCTCGGCCCCTATGTTCCAGAGGGAGCCCTTGAAGGATACTAGTAGCGCGTAGCCGAGCATCGTCAATATTATGAAGTCCTTTACCACTGAGGGAGATGCGAAGGAAGCCGTGATAGTGTACAGTACTTCAACCGGGCTCCTCCCCTGCAGGGAGAGGATGAGGGTGTAGAGCAGTACGCCGACGGCCAGTGACAGCAGGATTATGAGGATTGTACCGTACCTTAACGGCTCCTTCCTCCTCATCACGAGCAGCCGCATGACTACATCACCATGAGGTGCTCTATCTCCTCCCTTCTAGCTGTCTCGGCGTTGAAGGGCCCGTAGACTCTCCCAGAGTTCATCACGTATATTGTGTCGCTTAGCTGGAAGACCTCGTCGAGGTCCTCGCTGGCGAATAACACGCCTATCTTCTCATTAATGGCCTTAGCCTTGATCACCCTTCGAACCGTTACAGCGGTCACCTCGTCGAGCGCCCTCGTCGGGTTATACGCCACCAGCGCGCTCCTACTGTACTCCAGCTCCCTGCCGACAATCACCTTCATGATGTTGCCTCCTGAGAGGACTTTAACCGGTGTCTCCTCGTTCCTTGCAAGGACCTGATACCTCTTCATTATCTCAACCGTTAGCTCACGGGCCTTCTCCCACTCTATCAGCATCTTATCCCTCTGGAAGAGCGCCGCCATGTTCTCCAGTATCGTGTTGTCTGATGAAACCCCGTGTCTAAGCGGTATGTCAGGGATGTAGCCTACGCCCAGCCTCCTCACGTGGTCAACCCCTTTATTGGTGACGTCTCTCCCGAGAACCGTTATCCTGCCGCTGCTCGCCTTGACGAGCCCTACAACGGCTTGGAGGAGCTCCTTCTGCCCGCTACACCCGCTATGCCGACTACCTCGCCTTTCCTCACGGATATCCTTGCACCGTCGACAACCCTTCTACCGTACTCGTCGACCACTACCAGGTCCTCCACCGTGATACACTGCTGGTCGAGAGGGGGGCTGGACGGCAGCCTCTCATACGTTATCTTGCCGGCTTCCTCACCGAACATTAGCTCCCTCACCTTCTCAATGCTTGCCTCCTCACGGCTCAACACGCCTGAAAGCCTCCCCCTCCTCAACACTATTATCCTGTCAGCTATCTCCAGTGCCTCAGTGATCTTATGCGTTATCACTAGGCTGGAGCCCCCGTTCTTCTTGAAGGCCTCGAGGATCACGTAGAACCTGCGTCTCTCCTCGAGCGGAAGGTATGTTAAAGCCTCATCGAGCATCACCAGCTTAGCGTTAAGCAGGAACGCTCTGAGTATCTCAACCATCTGCTTCTGCGTGTACGTGAGCCTCCATGTCTTAGCGTTGAGGTCTATTCTCATACCGATCTCCTCGCTGACCTTTCTGGCTTTCTCATCTATCCTTGAAGTACTAGACAGCCCGCTGAGGCCGAGGAGCCTTAAGCCTATTGCAAGGTTCTCCCTCACAGTCAACCTGTCTATGAGCTGCGGTATCTGAGACACCATTACGATGCCGCTTCTTATAGCGTCAAGTGGATTGTAGAACACTGCTTTCCTCGAGTCAACGTAGACCTCGCCCTCGTCCGGGAAGTAGATGCCGTACAGTATCTTCACGATAGTCGACTTACCTGCACCGTTCTCGCCCAGCAACGCCACTATCTCGCCCCTGTAGACGTCGAAGCTCACTTTATCCAATGCTACTATCCCACCCGGGAAGGACTTCGATATGTTTCTCACGGATACCAGTGGCTTCTCGGATCCCACTTCCTAGGACACCCTGGTTATTACTCATCCTTATTGATATGTATGATAAGGAGGGAGAGGATTAAAAACCGTTTCACCTACAGGGGAGCCCGGCTGGCGTCTAGTGTTTAACCACCCATGTCACGAAGTAGTCCATGTTCCATAGGTCGTCGTGTCCCGCCATGTATCCAGCTGGGAACGATACCTGTGTACCCTGTGGTTTGCCGGCGCAGTATGTTGAGACAGCTTTATCCGGCGGGTTGAGGCAGTAGGCTGTGAACGGCCCCCTGAACGGGTCGAACACTGGTGCTATCGGGTAGGGCTTGGTCCCTATCTTACCGCCCCACTCCATGCTTATACTGGAGATGTTCTCATACTTGTGGGTTGCCGCTGTCTCCTCGAGGGGTACCACTGTGAAGGCTGCCTTCATCTGCCAGTATCTCCTCATGACTAGGTCGTACACGCTGAGTTTTTCACCGGTCAGCTTATCTGTTACCTGTATGCTCTTCAAGGTGTCAATGTACTTCGGGTTGATCATCACTATGCTACCGTCGTCAGCTATGTCGGCGCCTAGGTCGACGGCACCGGAGCTCAAGAGGTACCAGTAGTCGACTTTGTCAAGGTTGTCCGGCCTATAGATCCCGGCCTTTATCTTGGCGAGTATGTCAGCGTATATTATCTCCCATCTAACTATCTGCCCGCTTACAACGTAGTTGGGCCCGTACCTTAGCATTGGACCGTAGTGGCTGAAGACGTAGACCCCGTTGGCCTCACCGTACTCCACGATCTTCGTCGAGTCCTCTGTGAACGCTAAGACATCCACCTTGTACTGCGTCTTCAATGTGTCGGCTGCCTGCCCAGCCTTCGTCGGATCATACCATGCACCTATCTCTATCACGTGGACCGTTATGTTCTTGCCGAGCGCGTCGCCGACCTCCTTGGCGCCTATGGCGAACGCGTTTATGTGCCTCACTACCTCGGGTATCAGGTATGCTGCCACATAGCCTATCTGCCCTGTCTTAGTGAGGGCTCCGGCCATCAGCCCGTTCAAGTAGTACACCTGGTAGAGGTCGGCGAAGTATGTGCCGACGTTTGGCGCCCTCTTATAGCCGGAGCAGTGGAAGAACATGACGTTCGGGTACTTTTTGCCCGCCTCAATCGTCTTATCCATGAACTCGAAGGAGGTGGTGAAGATCACGTTGTAGCCCTGGGACACCAGTCTATCTATGGTGCCGAGCAATTGATCCTCGCTGACAGACTCCACGTAGGTGGTTTGAAGCCACTCCCCGTACAGCTTCTCAACGTACTTCCTGCCTATATCATGCATGTATGTCCAGCCTGCGTCACCTATGGGGCCCACGTAGATCCATGCTGCCTTCACTGTCTCCGGCGGCGTGTATGCTTTCTGAACGGCTGCCGGCGCCATTGACTGGCCTGCGAGGAATCCCACTGCACCCGACACTATTACTAGGACTACGAGTATTGCGACGAGGATTCCCGTCTTCATACTACTACCCCTTATCCTTATGTGTATTTCTTGTAGGTACTGATATATAAAAGTTTTCATTATATTGAATCAATGAAAACTCTCATCCCACCGGGCGTGCACTCTTATGATTAATCTATTAAAACCCTTGAACCATAGCCATACTGGAGGCCTCAATCAACGGGTGTGCTTTCAACGGTGCATCACCATGGATTCGTGGACACTGCTCTGGGCTATGATACTCGCGTTCGCACCGATCAGCGAGGTGAGAGGAGCCATCCCCTACCTGCTCATCGCAACCAGCGGTGACGCTGTGGGAGCGGTATACGGCCTCCTGCTCTCCGTAGCAGCAAACATGGCTGTCCCCTTTGCAGCCTTCCCGATCCTCGACGTCCTCGACGCGCTGGCTGCGAAGCCATGGATGCCCTCCGTGGTTAAGAGGCTCTACGGGTTCCTGAGGGGGCTCGGTGAGAGGAAGGCGCTGGGGGTTAGGAGGGGCTCCTACATTGCTTTAATGGTGTTCGTGGCTGTACCCCTCCCCGCTACAGGTGCGTGGACAGGGAGCCTTGTCGCATATGTCCTAGGCCTCGACAGGAGGAAGTCTATTCTCGCAATAGACGCCGGTGTCGCAGCCGCCTCCCTGATAGTCTTCGCCGCAGCCTACCTGGGTATCGGCCTCTTGAAAACCTTGTTCATGCTTTAATCATTCATTGAAATAGAAGGCGCATTCCAAGGGACCCCAGTATTTTAATCGTTTAAACAATTACATTTAGCAGGGGGTTAGACATGAGCTACAGCATAGCTGGGAAACACCTCAGGCTCAAGAGGATCCTGCCCACTGGTAGAGGCGTTGTCTTCGCATTCGACCACGGGGTTGAACACGGGCCAGGGGACTTCCCCCGTGAATACCTTGATCCAAGGGTGATCATAGGTAAGGTTGTTGAGGCAGGCGTAGATGCAGTCATGATGCTTCCAGGAGCAGCCTTCATAACGAGGGATCTATGGGCTGGGAGAGCCAGCCTGATAGTCAAGGTGACGAGTAAAACCAACCTGAGGCCGGAGGATGGGAGGCTTCTCCAAAGCGTCTTCGGGCACGTTGAGGACGCCGTTGCACTCGGGGCTGAAGCCGTTGCAGCAACCGTCTACTGGGGCAGCCAGTACGAGGATGCAATGCTACGCCAGTGGTTCGAGGTCAAGAGGCAGGCTGAGAGATACGGGTATCCATGCCTACAGCTATCCTACCCGAGGGGGCCCGCGATAAAGAACATGTATGATGTGGAAGTAGTCAAGTACGGTGTGAGAGCCGCTATCGAGAGCGGGGCCGACCTCATTAAAACATACTACACGGGTAGCCTCGAATCCTTCAGGGAGGTTGTTGAGGCAGCCGCTGGAATACCAGTGTTGATGAGCGGCGGCGCGGTGAGGGAGAGGTTCATAGACTTCCTGAGGGATGTTGAAAACGTTGTCAAAGCCGGGGGACGCGGCGTAGTCGTCGGTAGAAACGTGTTTAGACACAGGAACCCTGCTGGAGCCATGAAGGCTGTGATGAAGGTTGTCCACGAGGATGCCTCACCAGAGGAAGCCGTGAAGTACGCGGAGCAGTAGCCCGGTGATCCAGGTGGGCAGGGACATCGACGTAGTCACAGTAGGGCATGCACTGGTAGACATAAGGATAGTTGTCAACGAGTTCCCCTCAGTGGACTTAGAGAGCAAGGTGTTGAACCAGTCCTGGGGGGCCGGCGGCTCAGCCGTGAACGTCGCCATAGGCGTGAGCAGGCTGGGCATGAAGTCCTCCATAATAGCGAGAGTCGGCTTCGACAGCTTCGGCAGGATAATAGTCGACGACCTGCTCAGGGAGGGAGTCGACATAAGCGGGCTTAGAATAGGGTTCACGCAGACAGGGTTCACGATAGTTGCGATCAACAACAAGGGGGAGATAATGATGTACGGGTACAAGGGGGCTGCTGAAGAGCTGCAGCCGGAGGACATCAGCGAGTACGCTATATCACGTGCTAAATGGATGCATATAGCCAGCCTCAGGCTCGACACCACGATGAAGGCTATAGAGGTGGCGAGGAAGCATGGGTTAACTATTTCATGGGATCCCGGTAGAGTGCTCGCGTCGCAGGGATTGGAGAAGCTGAGGGACGTGGTGTCAGCCGTCGACTACGTCATGCTCAACGAGAAGGAGGCAAAGCTCATGACGGGCGTCGAGGACTACAGGGAGGCAGCTAAAACCATAGCGGGAGACACCAGTGCATCCATTCTCCTGAAGAGGGGGAGTAAAGGAGTCTACGTGCTCTCCAAGGAGTACACGGGTGATATCCCGGCGTACAGTGTTGAAAACGTTATAGACACAACGGGGGCCGGCGACGCCTTCGCCTCAGGCTTCATAACCGGTATACTCCGCGGGTACAGCCTTAGGAAGGCTGTGCAGTACGGTAACGCCGTGGCCGCCTTGAAAATCGGGAAGCTCGGCTCACACCAGGTGCCCTCGCACGATGAAGTAGTGGAGTTCATATGGGATAGGGAGCAGGGCTAGGCCTCCAGCCCTGCGTTAACGCTCAATGTTTTTATATATGGATCCACATATCGCTCCACTAAGCCAGGCCTGGTGCATCAAGTTGCATGTGAAGGAGCTCCGATGCAGTAGGTGTGGTAGAAGATTCCTCCTCGATGAGAAGCCGTTGACCTGTCCAAGCGGTGACCTAGGCAGGCTTGACATCGTGTACGACTACGATGCCATATCGAGATCCATCAGTAGAGACGCGTTGTCAAGCAGGCCCTTCAACATGTGGAGGTACATGGAGTTCCTGCCTGTGCCAAGCAGCGACTACGTGGTGTCCCTAGGGGAGGGGGGTACGCCTCTCCTCAAGGCTAAGAGGCTCGGGGAGAGACTCGGGTTAAGGAACCTCTACCTCAAGGATGAGACGAGGAACCCCACCGGGAGCTTCAAGGATAGGGCGATGAGCGTCTCGGTATCGATGGCCGTTTACTTTGGATTCAAGCGAGCTGTGATAGCGAGCAGCGGTAATGCTGCTGCATCCCTTGCAGCCTACGGTGCCAGGGCAGGCATAGAGGTGTACGCCTTCGTCCCAGACTTCGCCGGCTACGGTAAGATAGCGCAGCTACTCTACTATGGTGCAAAGGTATTCAAGGTTAGATGGGTTGAATCAGAGGATCCAACGGTTAAAATGATGAGGATCCTCTACGAGAAACACGGGTTCTACCCGAGCCCCAGCTTCGGCGTCTTCAACCCCTACCAGGTTGAGGGGCCGAAAACCATCTCCATGGAGGTGAGCGAGCAACTCGGCTGGACTGTGCCGAGCCAGGTGTTCGTGCCCACTGGTGCGGCAAGCCTGCTGACAGGGGTGTTCAACGGGTTCAGGGATTTAAACATGGTTGGATGGGTGGACGGGTACCCGAGGCTCGTAGCAGTCCAACCCGAAGGCAACCACCCGTTTGTAAGAGCGTGGATGGAGAGGGCGGATCCCTTAAGGATAAAGCCGTGGGAGAAGCCGCCTGAAACCATTGCAACAGGCCTCGAGGACACGTACCCGTGGGACGGTGACGCTGGTCTAAGAGCCCTCTATAAGACAGACGGGTACGGTGTAGTCGTGAGCGACAGGGATATTGTTGAAGCAATGAGGATGCTGGCAGGCCTCGAGGGGGTTTTCGCGGAGCCGAGCGGTGCAGCCGGGTTAGCCGGGCTGGTTAAAGCCGTTGAGAACGGGGAGGTAGACAGGGATGAGGTTGTCGTCGTCCTCGTCACAGGGCATGGGTTAAAGGACCCGGATATCGTGAGGAAGACTGCTCCGGAGCCCCCGTTGATAAACCCTGATGTAGAGGAGTTCAAGAAGGCTGCGCGGGAAGCATACGGCGTCTCCCTCTAGCTTCAACACAAGGTTTTTCACACCCATCTCTCCTTATAGAATACTGTGCCTGGAAGTGTCACGCATGGTGTTCATCCATACAGGGGACCTCCACCTCGGCTGCAATCTCTCCGAGGAGAGCGCTCTCTCCAAGCTATACATGGATGTCCTTGACGAGATACTCGAGAACGCGCTTGAACACAGGGCGCCCCTACTCATCTCAGGAGACTTCTTCGACCACTATGCTGTCAGCTACACGTTAATGATAGAGGTTGCCAGGAGGCTGCGCCGCCTCCGTGAAGCCGGGGTTGAAGTAGTGGCCGTCCAAGGAAACCACGATAACGCCCGCGGCGGCCGCGGCGTACTAGACCTCTACAGTGAAACAGGCTTAATCAAGCTGACCAGGTATGAGGAGAGGGAGGGCTACCTCGTGCTCCACCCGCTTAAGGCAGGCGGCTACGTGTTCTACGGTGTCCCAGGCTTCAGGAACCAGGCTGAGTCAAGGTATATCAAGGAGAGGAGAGTCAGGTTCACCGGTGTAGGTGAAGCCGGGGGCGCCCCCATCATAGTCCTCGCCCATGTAAGCGTGGAGTTCGCTGGCTTCAAGCCAAGTGCCTACAGCGAGATATACGGGGACATGGATGTACTCGAAAACGAGCTCTGGAGTATTCTTCCAGGTGGAACCAGGTATGTTGCATTAGGCCACGTGCACATCCCGATACCATTCGAGAGGAAATTCAAGTCGAATACAGCGTACCCTGGGGCACCCATAGGCATGGGGATCAACGACCTCAGGGATACTGCAAGGCTATCGGGGAAAGGGGTTGGGAGAAGAATACTGTTAGTCGACGTGGAGGGCGACATCCCCTCAGTGGAAGCCCTGGAGCTCGAGTCCGCTCCCAGGGTGTTCTATGAGAAAACCGGCTTCAACAGTATTGAAGAGTTGAAGAAATACTTGGAGCAGGCTGTGAAAACCCATGGAGACCACCACGCCTTCATAATCGACGTCGAGGAGTTGAAGACCGGGGAGGCAGGCGGCCTCACCCCCTTCATCCAGGAGCTACAGCAGAAGCATGGTAAACTAGTCTACATTAGACTCCCAGGTGAAACCGGCTTCGAAGACTTCTTCACAGGTGTACAGCCGCCTCCCCAGGCCACGGGGCTCACCCTAGAGGACATCGAGGACATGGTTCTAAGGGAGCAAGCCGGGAGACTAGGGCTCCCCGTTGAGAAAATACGGGAGATCCTCAGGCTCCTCTACGAGGAGAGAGGGGAGAAGGGTAGGAGGTATTACCAGGATCTCTACGAGGAGCTTAAGAGGGCTCTGAGAGAGTCCTATAGCAGGGGGAGGAACAGTGGTGGATGAAGTCATCAGGTTCATCGAGAAGTACGCTAGGCTAATGCACGAGGACTACTTGAAGTCGCATGAAAGCATAGTGGTTAAGAAGAGAAGCGAACTCTACAGCAGGCTCTTCAAGGTGGCCCCTATACCTAGTGTTAAGCAGGAGAAGCCGGTTGTATTCGTTGACGGCGGGCGCCTAGACCTTGAAACAGATGTCTCAGCGCTCACCGTGGTGAACCTCGGTGCACTGGTACGCCGCGTGGATGGAGAGCTTGTAACCCTCAACGAGTACCTCGGGGACCCCGGGGTGGAGGCGATTGAGACGCTTGTAGTCTACTCCACGATCCAGTGGGACGGCTTAAGCCACGTCTACAGGGTGCTTATAGAGCCGGTGGCAGCAGGCAGCCTCCTCTTCGAAAACAGGGATCCGGTGAGCGTCTCAAGGGATATCAGTGATGCCGTGAACAATGAGGTTAAAGCCTCACATATCCAGGTGAGGAAGGCTCCAAGAGTGTTGAAACGGGTGCACAGCTACATAGTTGAGTTAGCCGAGGTCGCGTACCTGGCAAGGATCCTCAGCCACATGCCGGAGGGCATAGGCGTTGTAGACGGCTCACTGCTAAGGTGGTTTACCCGTGGAGAACTCGCGAGAGGAGGCTACAGGATCCTCTCAGCTGTCTCCGGGCTGAATGATCCAGGGCTCAGGGAGACTTTAACAAGTATCATAGGGGTGTCTAAGACCTCGAAGTTCACGAATGTGGCGAGAGCCTACAATCTCTTCACAGGGTACGCGGGGAGCGTGGATTCACCACGCGGCCTATACGGTTACGTGGACTCCGAGTCCGCTGAGAGGGCGAGAGGAATCCTTGACGAGATAGCGAGGCTCGGCGTGGACCTAGCGAGGGAGGCCGCCGGGGTCTTCAACAGGAAGGTCTTCAGAGAGGGGAATATATGGGTTTTCCGCATACCTGTCACAGGGGACATGGAGTGGGTGCTCCACGCCGACTACTATGTTGAGGGGCCTGTTGCAACGGTTGAGGGAGACGGCAAGGTCTATGTAAACGAGGATCTAGCTGGGAGGCTCTCGGAGAGAATACATCGCACTATCAGAGAGGTCTTCGCTAAGCGTAGCAGTCTACAGGGGCATCCACCATATGGTTTAATGGAGGTAGATGTAAACGTGAGGATCGATAAGGCTAAATCCGAGAACCTGCGTCAACTACTCCTAGCAGGGCTCAAGGAGGCGACTGGCAGGGGCAACCACCCCTTGATCCAGGCGTTGGAGACCACTCTTAGAATGAGGTATGGTTACGGGTGATCCATATGGCTAAACAGGTCGGGGTAACACACGGGTGGAGCGGGGACGGGGTAAGGATAGCCGTCTCGTCCCCTGGCTACCTCCCAGGTCTGGGAGACCTCCTCTATGTGAGGGAACAGGATAGAACACTCATACTCCAAGTAGTGGGCTTCGAGGGAGGCATACCAGCACCGCCTGCAAGCATAAGGGTCTCGAAGCCCGATGTCCTCAGCGATGTCTCAAAGGAGATCGTGGCGATCGCATCCCTATTCCTCGAGGTATCGAGTACAGGGGGAGAGAAAAGGCTTGAGAAGCCTGTGAGGCCGCCTGCATTAATGCAGCCAGTGTACCTCATGGATCCAGGTGACCCGGAGGCAAGGGGGATACTAGTGGAGATCAGCGGGTTGACGAGCGGCCGTGGCACGGGCACCGTGCCGTTAGCGTACCTGAGGACGGGATCCTACACCGGGAGCGGGGTTAAGTACGTGAGGGAAGCCGGCCTCAGAGTGGAGCCGGGAAGCATTCTCAGTAAACACGTGCTTATAGTGGGGCAGACGGGGTCGGGTAAGACAAGCGGCTTAAAGGGCATCATGGTTAGGTATGCGAGGGAGTCCAGTGAGAAAACCGGGTGGCTCGTGATAGATAGGCATGGTGAGTACGCTGAGGACTGCAGCCAGGAGAGGTTCACGTGGCGTCTTTACGAAGCCTTCTCAGGCAATAAGTATCTCAGTGACACCTTGATCAAGGCGGTGAGGCTGACTGGGGGAAGCGGTGTAAACGATATATGTATACAGGGGAACCTCCGGATCTATGAGGCGTCGCTGAGCGCCAGCAGCATAGGGTTAAGGGATTTCCTAGCGCTCCTTGAAAACAGGGTGAAACCGGAGCTCGTCAGCGAGATCGAGGAGTTCGCGGAGATAATATTACAAGCCCTCTTAAACATCCGTGAGGAAGACGAGAAACATAGAAGCATTGTAGGCGAGTTCCTCACAGGCGACAGCGGGGATGAGGCGGAAGCAAACGGCAATGTCATAGCGTTGATCCCCTTGATCTACAGCAACATGATAGTATACGAGGGCATCGGTGCAGAGAGGAAGGACAGGACGGGATTCCTCAAGGTCCTCGTCGACAGGGGGATTTACACCACCCATGTGAGAACCATGAGGAGGTACATAAGGGCGATCATGGGGTGGAGGACGCCGCGTAGGAGGCTCCAGAACTCGGCTTCGGTATACGTGAGCGTCATAGATGACTCGAAGAGCGTTGTAAAGGTCAGCCCACTACTCAAGGATCCCAATACATTGAGCTGGCTGCTCAACGAGCTGGCGAAGCAACTAAACAAAATGGAGAAAGCAGGGCTGGGTGAATACCCGTGGAGAAAAGTGGAAACAGGGTCGCAGCAAATAGAGTTTAGAAGCATTGAGGCCGGCAGCATTGATGAGATAGTGGGGGATGTAGACGCCGGGAACGTGGTCATCCTAGATGTCTCCAGGCTGAGCAATGAGCAAGCCGACCTAGTGGTCTTAACCGTGGTGAGACGCTTGTTCGAGCAAAGGATGACCATGGGGGTTGAGGAGGCGAAGGGTAGGCCAGCGGTCACAATAGTCTCCGAGGAGGCACCGCTCTACCTGAGCCCTGACAAAGTGAACAGTCCATTCAACCCGTTCGCCAGGATAGCTAGGGAGGGGCGTAAATTCCGCGTCGGCCTCATAGCGGTGACGCAGCTTGCAAGCATGATAGAGAAGCAGATACTCGGAAACTTCAACACTGTGATAGCGTTGAGGACTAAGAGCAGGAGTGACATAGAGTTGCTGAAGGATATAGGTGTGCCGTCGGAGACCCTGCCGTTCCTAGGGGACAGGGAGGGATATATTTACTCACCAGACCTACCTGTTAAAGAACCACTGCCGGTCTACATACCAGGCTGGTATGAGGAGGATACACGAGGGGAGGGCGACAGGATCCCGGATGCCCGTGTCCTGTTAGACCAGGGGGTTTAACTTAATGAGGATATACGGGTTAATGCTTGAGAACATAAGGAGCTTCAGGAAGGAGTACGTGGTCTTCCCAAACAAGGGCGTCACCGTGATACACGGGGCTACCGGGAGCGGTAAGACAAGCATACTCATGTCCGTGAGCGCCGCTTTATTTGGACTCCAAAGGGAGAGCAGGGATCCCTTCAGGGCTTTCGCATACCCTACTGGGAGAGACCTGGTGAGAGCCGACGCGTCGAGCGCGAGGATCAGGCTGCTCTTCGAGCACAATGGGAAGCTATACCTGGTGGAACGCGAGTTCAGGAGAGACGGGGAGAGAGTGGTTAACGCAGAGTACAATAGGCTCGAAGAATACGTGGTCGACTCCTCGGGCCGTGTCGTCAACACAAACCAGTGGATACTATCGCCCACAGAGCTGAACAAGAGGGTCAAGGAGATACTGGGGATCAAGGAGAAAGCCCGGGAGCAACCACTCCTCTTCACAAGCGTCCTCTACGCGCCGCAGTTCAACATACATGAAGTGCTAAGCTTGAGCGATGAGGATAGGACGGAGATCATTGAGAGATCCCTAGGGTTATCGAAGTACAAGGAGTATAAGAAGAACAGCGAGGAAGTCGAGAACATTATAAGGAGTAGAGTGGACGAGCTCGCCAGGAACATGGAGAGGTTGAAGACAAGGTTAAGGGAGAGGAGCAAGGAGAGCCTACTGGAGGAGAAGAAGAGGCTCACAGCAGAGGTAGAGGGCTATGAGAAGGCGAGAACGGAGAAGCTGAGGAGGCTGGAGGAGGTTGAAGCATCCATCGAGAGAGAGCAACGGTTACTCATGGAGGCCGAGCGGGAGGTAGCCGAGCTGAAGAGCAGGATCG
This sequence comes from Desulfurococcus mucosus DSM 2162, assembly GCF_000186365.1. Classification (NCBI taxonomy): domain Archaea; kingdom Thermoproteati; phylum Thermoproteota; class Thermoprotei; order Desulfurococcales; family Desulfurococcaceae; genus Desulfurococcus; species Desulfurococcus mucosus. The sequence goes on along the minus strand of NC_014961.1, from coordinate 341,026 downwards.
AGCAGGCGAGGAGGCTTGAAGCAAGACTCAGGGAGATAGAGGGCGAGATCGCTGGGGTGGCCGCGGGCATTGGAGGCGTTGAAGCCGACCCGGCCTCCATCCTCGGTGAGCTGACCCGGCGCATTGATGAGGCTAGTGGAAGACTCAGGGAGTTACATGAGAAGGAGGCGTTGATCGAGGAGGAGATAGAGGGGTTCGAGCAGAGGTTAGAGGAGGCTAGGAGAGCGTACAGCGAGCTCAAGGCTAAGATAGGGGGCCTCGAGTCGGATAAACGGAACATCCTTGCCCGTAGAAGAGAGCTAGAGGATCAGCTTAAACGCTACAAGGAGCTCCTGGAGAGAGGGATATGCCCCCTGTGCCTCCAGCCGATACCGCATGAACACGGGGTTAAACTCATCGACGAGGTGTCCAAGGGGATAAGGGATCTAGAGGAGAAGGCAAGGGAAACCGAGGAGAAGAGGACGGGGATCGCGGCAGAGATATCCAGGGTGGAGGAGGAGATACGGCGACTAGAAGGGGAGGTTCGTGGGAGGAAAGCGGAGAGGGATCGCGTGAGAGGCGAGTACAAGAAGCTTGAGGAGGAAGTGAGGAGGCTGCAGTTAACAGCTGAGAAAATAAGAAGCATGCTCAGAGAGGCTGAGAGAGTTAGAGCAGAGCTCTCCGGGGCAGCCGGCCTAGAGGACAAGTTGAAGGAGGCCTTGTCGAAGAGGAGCAGTATTGAGGCAGCCTTAAGGGAGCTCAGGGAGGCTGAGAAAGGACTGCAGGCCGAGATAAGGGAACTGGACTCAAGGATAGCTAGATCCAAGGCCTCAATCGAATACGTTGAGAAGATGATCCACGAGATAGAGAGGGATGAAGAGGAGTTGAGGAGGCTGGAAGAGGAGAAGATGTTCCATGAATGGATGCTCGCCCTGCTCGCATCCCTCAACGAGGTAGTGGATGAGGTTGAGAAAAGAGTGTCGCTTGAGGTGGTGCAGGAGTTCAGGAGGAGATTCTACGCGATACTCGGCACGTTGATGAGGGAGCAACCCGTAGAGGTGGTTGTAAGAGACGACTTCACCCTGGAATCCAAGGTTAAGATAGGGGGTAAGGCATACGCTATTTCATCGCTGAGCGGTGGGCAGAGCATAGCTATAAGCCTAGCCTACAGGCTCGCCTTAAACGCCACCGTGAGGGCTTACTCCCCGTTTCTAAGGAACACCGTGCTGATACTGGATGAGCCGACAACCGGGTTCAGCCAGGAGCTGGTTAGAAGGCTTGGTGAAGCACTCCGCCTCATGAGCTCCGCTAGGGGTCAGGGGCAGGAGGGCGGGCAGATAATAGTCGTCACCCATGATGAACTATTGAAGGACATCGGGGACTGCAGGATCATGCTGGAGCGTGACGCATTAAACCATGTCTCCAGGGTGAAGGGCTATGAATGCGTGGACTTCAAGAACTTCGACGACTACAAGAAGCTCGTAGAGGAGATCCTGAGTGGACGCTTCTCCAGGAGGACTACGGGACCCGTTGAAGGCGGCGGCTTCAAACCCGTGGTGAGCCTGGAGGCAGGGGGCTCTGCGAGGAAGAAGAGCATCCTGGAGTTCAGTAGGGGGCAGGGAGGGAAGCAGAGCGGTGTAGGCTAGGATGGGTCCCGGCGGCCTGCTTCATCACTGATTGTGAAAGGCTGCGGGAAAAGCTCCTCCAGGTTCCTCACCACTGTTCTCCCAGACCTAGTGCTGTGCATTACTATGAGTGCCCTGGGATTGAACTCTGCTATCACCTGCCTGCATGCACCGCAAGGCGGTATCGGGTCCTCGAGATCCGTTACTATGGCTACGGCCACCGGATCCCTTTCACCAGCCGCAACCATTGCGGAGATCGCTGAGCGCTCAGCACATATGGTTAAACCGTAGCTGGCGTTCTCGACGTTGACCCCTAAGTATACTCTTCCACTGCTCGTCAACACGGCTGCCGCGACATGTATGTTGCTGTAGGGGGCGTAGCTGTTCCCGAGAACCCTCGAGGCCTCCTTGATGAGTGCGTCCACGTCAATCCTCAACCTTCTCAACCCCTATGATGTATTCCTCATCGTTTATCTCCCATGTCTGCGTGAAGCCTTTCAGGAACCCCTTGTCCCCATAGCCCGGTGTAATCCTTAACTCCACGCTTCTCGTTTCATTCATTATATAGCTCTTCTTTGATTCAAGCAGCCTCGCCTTGTCCGGAGGAGCCATCACGATTGTCCTTATCTTCGCGTCGAGCTCGAGGTTAAGCATCTTCCTCATGACCTGTATCCTTCTCACAACATCTCTTGCAAGCCCTTCTGCAACCTCCTCCTCGCTGAGCCTGGTGTCTATTGCAACGCTCCCCCATTCCCTGTCCTCCACGCTGAATCCCTCTATATAGTAGGGTGTTATCGAGACGTCGCCCCTCTCTAGAACTATCTTTGATCCATCTAGGATCGCCTCGTGCACCCCCTTCCCAAGGATGTCGGCTGCCACCTTCTCCTGGTTCTCCTCGATGTAGCTGATCACCCGTTTAGCAAGCGACTTGTACCTGGGCCCTATACTCCTGTAGACTGGTTCAACCCTGTACCTGACTATTTCCCCAAGGAGCCTCAGGGGCTCTACGGATACCTCCCTGGAGTTCGTGATAGCCTTCACGAGCTCCAGGTTTCTTGAGACGGCTGCCGCAACATCCTCCCTATTCGTGTAGACTATGAGTCTTCTAACGGGCTGGCGGAGCTTTATCCCCTGCTTCATCCTCGCCGAGGCCGATGCCTCGTAGACCTGCCTGATCAACCTCATCTCCTCCTCCAGTTTCCCATTGATGAATCCTTCATCCGGCTCCGGGTAGGGGAGTAGGTGTATCGAGGGCTCCCCGTACACCGGCTTCATGAGGGCTTGATACATGTATTCAGCTATGAAGGGTGTGAAGGGTGCTATGAGCCTTGCAACCCTGTCGATAACATAGTAGAGTACAGTGTACGCAGCCAGCTTATCACCGGTGTTCTCTTCAACCCATACACGTGGCCTGATGAGCCTTATGTACCAGTGGCTGAGGTCCTCGACGAAGAACTCTCTGAGAAGTCTCACAGCCTCGTAGACCTGATACGACTCCATGAGCTCTGAAACCTGCTTGATAAGCGTGTTAACCCTGCTCAGTATCCACTTATCCTCTACCCTCAGGTGTCCTGAGACATCCCTTATGGTGTGGCCTGCTGGATCATACTTGTCGAGCCTCATATATGTGTAGGCGAAGACAGCTATGCTCCACAGTACTGAGAGGTCTCTCACAGCCTCCTCAAGGCTCTTCCAAGAGAACCTGGCGTCCTCCCACGTCGTGTTCCCAAGCAGCCATAGCCTCAGAGGATCCCTGCCAACCCTGGATATTGCTTCATCCGTGCCCACGTAGTTCCCCAGGCTCTTATGCATCTCCCTGCCCTTCTCATCCAGCATGAAGCCGTGGACGAGCACGGTTCTATACGGCGACCTATTGAATCCCAGGACCCCGGCGCGTAGAAGCGAGAAGAACCAGCCCCTGGTCTGGTCATGGCCCTCCACGATGAAGTCTAGGATCACGTCCTCAGGGCTTAACTCATCCGGGTGTCCTTTAGCAGCGTAGAATGCTACACCGCTATCCAACCATACGTCAGCTACATCGGGTACGCGGCGCATCTCGAGCCCGCAGTGGGGGCACTTCAACACTACGCTGTCTATCCATGGCCTGTGGAGCTCCCTGGGTCTGACGCCGCCGTAGCTCTCGAGCTCCCTGATGCTCCCGACTACGAGTCTATGTCCATTAGGGCACTCCCATATCGGTAGAGGCGTACCCCAGTACCTCTGCCTCGAGATAAGCCAGTCCTGTATATTGTCTATCATGAAGCCTATTCTCTCCCGTGCCCATTCAGGTATCCATTTAACGCGATCCGCCTCCTCCCTGAGCCTCTCCCTCAGCCTCGACACCTTGATAACCCATTGCCGGGTAGCCCTCATGACTACAGGGGTCTTACACCTCCAGCATACAGGGTACTTGTGCATTATCGTTGAGGCCTTGAGGAGGGCGTTCCTAGCCCTTAGATCCTCTATTATCAGCTGGTTTGCCTCCCTCACACGGAGACCAGTGTACTTGCCTGCTTCACTAGTGAATCTCCCCTCATCGTCCACGGGGCTGGCGGCTGCATCTATCCCGTTTCTCTTAGCAACGATGAAGTCTTCGAAGCCGTGGCCTGGGGCTGAGTGAACCAGCCCCGTGCCCTCGTACATTGTTACGAACTCGGGGGCTGGGTACACCGCGTGGTACTTGGATAGCTCTCTTTGAAGAGGGATGACGTCGGCCAGTGGATGAATGTATCTTACACCGATGAGGCTGCGCCCCTTGAACTCCTCAACCACCTTGTAGTCTTCCACACCGAGCTCTTTCATCACTGCTTCAAGCCTCTGCTTAGCTAGAATCCATTTCTCTCCACCTACCTCTACCTTCACATAGTCTTCATCCGGGTGAACCATTACGAACGTGTTGGCTGGAAGAGTCCACGGTGTAGTGGTCCAGATAACCAGGTATTCCCCGGGCTTACCCTCAACCTGGAGCTTCACGTATATGCTTGGATCCTCTAGTTCACGGTACTCGAGCTCGTACTCCGCCAGCGTGGTGGAGCATCGGGGACACCAGTGTACAACCCTGTACTCCTCCTCGAGTAGCCCTGCCTCATGCGCCTTCTTTATCAACCACCACTCTGCCTCAATGTACTCGTCTCTCAGTGTTAGATACGGGTTATCCCAGTCCATGAATACTCCTAGCTCCTTAAACCACCTGGTTATAGCGTTTGCATTGGTGAGGGCGAGCCTCCTGCACTCCTCTATGAAGCGTTCGACCCCGATCCGCTCCTCTATCTCCTTCTTGACGCTGACGCCGAGCTTCTGCTCAACCTTCACCTCTATGGGGAGACCGTGGCAGTCATAGCCCGGTCTATCGTAGACCCTGTACCCCTTCATCCTCTTATACCTGAGCACAGCGTCCTTCAACGCCTTATTCCATGCTGTACCAATATGCGGTATGTCGCCTGAGGGATACGGCGGGCCATCTATGAAGTTGAAGCGCAACTGCTTCGATTCATCAGCCTTCTTAACCAGGCTGTAGACGCCAACTGCATCCCAGTAGTCTAGAACCTTCTTCTCAACATCATGGGGTCTGTAAACCCCTTGGAGAGCCCACTCCTTCTCCGTGACCCTGCTCATCCGCCACGCCTCTTAAAGCGGTGTAAGCCTTCACCGGGTTACCCTAATAGTCGCAGGCAATAAAAAACATGGTTAAGCGAGCAGTACTAGGGCTGCGATGAGTAGGAGGATGAGGAGCACGTAGAGCGTGAATGACACGGGGTTGAGCTTGAAGAGCGTTCTAATATAGGAGAGCATTACTCTAACCGTGAGCTTCGAGGAGCCTTTCTCACGGCTCCTGAACACTATTGGCTCCTCGCATACACGTATATCATGCAGCTCGCCAAGGATCTCAACGAGAACCTTGTATCCACGGGGCTCAACCATCCTCCACCGTGCCACCACCTCCCTCTTAGCCGCGAAGAACCCGCTCACAGCATCCCTCGCCCTCCTCGTGCCCGGTACAACTAGGTGTGCCAGGAGGATGGAGCCCTTGGACACTATCCTCCTCACCAGGGGGAAGCCCTCCACCCTGCCCCCGGGAGCATACCTGGATGCAACCACTAGGTCGCAGCCATCGATCCTTCTGAGTAATGCAGGAATGTACTCAGGGGGATGCTGTAGATCGGCATCCATGACGACCACGATGTCGCCGGTTGCATGCCTTACTCCCTCATATATCGCTGAGGAGAGGCCTAGCTTCCCGCTTCTCTTAACAACCTTGACAGGGTATGCTGATGACAGGTGGACTGCCTCCTCGGCTGTGCCATCCGGGCTGTTGTCGTCGACCACTATGATCTCGTAGTCTACCCCGGTGTCTCTCAGAGCCCTATGTATCATGGGGATCAGTATCCGGATGTTCTCCCGTTCATTATAGGTTGGCACCACTATGGAGGCCTTCACAGGCATCCCTTAGCCACCGCGACGCAGCCTGGCTACGCTGCCACCCTAGCTGGTTTCAGGTGACTCCCTGCGGGTGCCTTTAATTGCGTCCTCCACAATCCTCGTGGCTATCTCACTGATCTTCCTCAACTCCTCACTGGTGAGCACCTGGTACTTCAGCCTGTTAATGTATACTGTGATCAACGCCTCCGGTATGAGCCCTGACTCCTTGGCGAATTCCTCAAGGGACTTTGAAGACGACTCTATGACTCTCCCATCCTTCAACTCGACTACTTCAAGCGTGTTCAACACCTCTGCACCGGCTGAAGGGTAGATGTCTATTTTATCGAACATTATCTTCAGGTCTCCGTGACCTATATCCCTGCCTGGGAGAGCTGTTGAAACCTCGCTGGACACTCCTTCCTCGATCTTCTTCTGCAGGGTTTCACCGAACCTGCCGTAGAGGTGGCCGGCTGTCCTTAGATCCGCTATTATCCTCTTCACCATCTTCCACACCGGCTTCCTCTTGATGAAGAGGCTTTCCAGCGCGCTCCTGGCTACTGCTTTATCAACGCAGTCAGCGTTGTCGAGGCCGTTTACAAGCAGCTTCTTGAAGGCTGAGTACACGTAGTGGTCTGTGAGGGCGAGGTATGCTACTGCATCACCCTCCTCGATCACCCTGGCGACTGCTTCAACTATCTCACCCCTTATACATGGGAGCAGCATGCCTATGGTCTCTATGAAGGCTTGGTTAACGGGGTGTAAGTAGACGTGCTTATACATTATCTTCCTGGCGTCAAACAACCTGGCTACCTCGTCAAGGGCCTTGGAGGATATTGCCGGTGTGAGGATGCCGCCTTTGTCAACTATGTACGAGTTCCTCATTATCCAGTCATCATTTATCTGGCCGACGGGGACCCCTGTGTAGTAGCTATCCCTCCTCAGGTAATCCATTATGTCACTGGTGTACACGTAGTCCCTTACGACGAGCCTAACTATGTTCTCCAACCCATGTGGCACCGAGGGATCATAGAAGTCCGAGTTACCGAGTACTCCTTTACCCTGTAGATCCGTGAAATCCCTCATCCCCCTAGGCGGCTTCATGCCTTCATCGAGGAGGCTGATCAATACCTCTGGGTCCACTTGGAGTCTCTCACGCTCCCTTAGAAGTGTTTTCTCAATAATATCCCTCACTGTGGAACGGTAGAGCAGGTACCCGACCACCTCGTGGTTGCCGACCCTGTAACCCAGGAAATCCTTGTTCTTGTAGACGTATCTGTCGAAGGCATGGCTGAACGGGCCGTGGCCTATGTCGTGTAGGAGCCCGAGGAGCCTGGATGCATAGATTAGTTCCCGTTGATACTCGAGTACACTCCTCCTACGCTCCCCCTGAATACCTGAGACCACTGCCGACCTCATCAGGAAGGACATGTACCTGTATGATGAATACATTACTCCGAGTGAGTGAGAGAACCTTGTATGGGTTGCACCAGGATAGATGAAGTGCGCGGCCTGGAGCTGGTACACGTATCTGAGCCTCTGGAGAACCCAGGAGTCTATGACCTCGTCCTCGAAGCCTTTCACATAGTCTATGTAGCCGTAGATCGGATCCCTTACCTGGGCGTTGAAAGGCATGAAGAGCGATAATGCTGGCTCACCGCCCTGCTCCCCGCTCTGCGAAGCCAAAGGCGTGTACACCTCTACCATTTCCACTGATACCTGATCACGTGATCATTTACTTAACCATAGTGGGAACCCTATATAATAAATCTTTCCATCAGCCTGCTCCAAGCCTCTCTAGAAGCCGCTTAACCGGTGACTCCAGGTAGAAGCCCTCACCGCACCTAGGACATATGACCATGATGGGTCTCTCCCGCTCCTCGTGTTCAAGCCCTCTCCCAGTGTAGTATATTGTCGCCTCCTGCATGAATGTGAATTCCTCCGGCCTCCCTGTGAAGCCACACCTAGGGCACTTGAGGGCCTCCTTCATCTCAACCACTGATTAAATTACTCTGATTAGGGACATATTATCCCCAACCTGTACCCGGAGGTAGGGGTGGTTGCCGGCTTCTCGGGGGTGATGGATTGGAAAAAGTATTCTCAAGGTGTTTAATGTTAATTAAGGAGTTAGCTAATGTTTTGGAACGGAAAAATTTATAAACCGTAATCATCATATCTGTGAAACGGTGAAGTACATGCCTGGACAAATACCGTTGATAGGTGAACCATTCCCGCAGATGGAGGTCATGACTACACATGGGAAGAAGAAGCTCCCCGATGACTACAAGGGGAAGTACCTGGTGTTATTCAGCCATCCAGCAGACTTCACGCCTGTCTGCACAACTGAGTTCGTGGCTTTCGCGAGGAGATACGAGGACTTCAAGAAGCTCAACACCGAGCTACTCGGCTTAAGCGTTGACAGCACGTTCTCCCACATAAAGTGGGTTGAGTGGATCCAGGAGAAGCTCGGGGTTGAGATACCGTTCCCCATAATAGCTGATCCCAATGGTGAGGTCTCAAGGAAGCTCGGCTTCCTCCACGCTCAGAGCGCTACAAGCACTGTTAGAGCCGTAGTAATCGTGGACGGCAACGGCATTGTGAGAGCCATACTCTACTACCCGCAGGAAACCGGACGCAACATTGATGAAATACTGAGGCTGGTGAAGGCACTCCAGTTGAATGACAAGTATAAGAGGGCTGTGCCAGCCGGGTGGCCTAACAACGAGCTGGTTGGAGACGCATTGATAGTGCCGCCTGCTTCAACAATACAGGAGGCAAGGGAGAGGTTGAAGCAGTTCAAGTGCTTCGACTGGTGGATGTGCTACGAGGAAGGCAGGGTGCCTCCCGAGGAGGTAAGGGAGGCACGTGCATGGCTGGAGAGGGCTTCAAAGCCCTCGAAATAACTTTTTTCCCCTCCCCTCTACCATTTAATTAACGCCGTCCTCAATGATACATGAGCGGGGATACAGCAATGCCCGAGGTAGATGTATACAGGTTAACCCGTAGCCTCCACCTACTCCGCTTAAAGGACAGGGAAACCAGGTTCTTCGAGGGCCTCTGGGAGATCCCTGAGGGAGTTACCTATAACTCCTACGTGCTCACGGGGAGCGAGGGGGCAGTGGTATTCGACACGTGGAAGGGGAAGTGGTCCGGGGTCTTCCTGGAGGCGCTTAGAGGCATCGTGGATCCAAGGGATGTCAAGTATCTTGTGGTACACCATATGGAGCCCGATCACTCGGGTGCGCTCAGACAGCTAGTGGGTGAGGCAGACCCCATTGTACTGGGACACCCATTGACCAAGGGGATGATTGAGTCATTCTATGGTTTAACACCTAGGTTTAAGCCTGTTGGTGACGGTGAGAGAGTAACACTGGGCGATGTAGACCTCGTATTCCACCACACGCCTTGGCTGCACTGGCCTGAAACCATTATGACATATGTAGCTGGTGAGGGGGCTCTGCTATCCTGCGACGCGTTCGGAGCCTTCGGGGTCTTCAACGAGGTCTGGGCGGATGAGCTCGGGGAAGCCGGCTGGGAGAGATACATGTGGTATATGAAGAAGTACTTCGCAAATGTTATCGGCACCTATCATGAGTGGGTTGTTAAGAACATTGAGAAACTGTCATCAAGGGGCGTTGCCCCGAGCCTCATCCTACCCTCCCACGGCCTCCTCCTCAGGGGTAGTCGTTTACAGCACGCCATCGAAAAGTACTTGGCATGGGGTAGAGGCTTACCGGAGCAGGGGAAGACCCTGCTCGTCTACACCTCGATGTACGGGTTCGTCGAGAGGATTGTTGAAGTAGTTAGAGACTACTTCGCCTCGAAGGGGAGGCGACTGGTGGTCGCTGGCTTCACTGATGGTGGAAGGGTTGACCTCAGCGATGTAATCAGCGAGGCCTATGATGCTGAAAGCATAGTGTTTGCAACCGCCACGTATGAGGCGGACGTCCACCCGTTGATGAGGCATGTAGCCAGCGTGATCGCCAGGAAGACCCCTGGAGGTAGGAAGACCGCTGTGATAGCTATCTATGGATGGGGAGGCAGGGCTGGGAGAGTGATGGAGGAGTTGTTGAGGAACGCTGGCTTCAACGTTGTAGGCGTAGTCGAGTTCAAGGCCGGTGAGGAAGGGAGGAACAGGGATAAAATCATAGGTCTACTTGAATCCCTTTAACGGTTACTCGGCTTATCCCCCAGGCGTCCCATGCCAGGGTGAGTCCTTCCAGATCATGTCCCAGAGTTTTTGCTCGGTGAGGGTTTCCGCCGACGCTATCTTCTCCCTTATCGATACTAGTAGCGCGTGGTGCTCTGCTTCATCATCCCTTATCGCTGCCAGCAGGAGCTTAACCCGTGGATCCTCCACTGTCTTGAGCATTTCTTCAACGGTTCTCAGCATCTCCTTCTCGGTCTCTATGTGGTGTGAGACCTCTGCTTTGACTCTTTCAAGCTCGTCCTCCGTTATGAAGGGCTGGGGGCTGGTTAACAGGTCTGCGAGCGCCCTGTATATCATTGCATGCTTCTCGGAGTCCCTGGCTATTGATTTAAACAGTGCTCTGAGAACAGGGTGTTTAAGGGACTCGCCCAGGTTGCTCAGCCTCCTAGCGTAGTCCTCCTCGATCCTAGAGTACTCGAGTAGTCTCCCAGCATCTATCTCCCTGCTCAAACCGCTCGCCTCCCTCACTCCTTGAGCCCTTTGTAGCTGTGCCTCTGACCCGTGAGCTCCTTGACCTCTGAGGCTCCTTCACCGAGGCGCTTGGACTGCTCAGGGTCCAGTGCCTCGAGTAGTGCGAGGAATTCCCCTATATGTGTCTTCTCCTCGTTGGCCACGTCCTCGAAGACTTTTCTCACGTTCTCGTCATCTATGGATCTAGCGAGCTGTAGGTACAGGTTGACTGCATCGAGCTCTGCAATTATTGAGAGCCTGAGGGCCTCAGCGATCTCCTCTCTTGTGAGCTTTCTACCGGGTTGAAGGATGAGGGGGTTCTTCGACATCATTATTCATCAACTCTAATCCATTTTATGCGTATCAGTGTTTTTATACGTTGTGTTTAAGCCTCTAACTAAGCACTATATCTTTCAACTATGTCGACAACCCTCTGCGGGATGAGGCTCGGTGTGACAGCAACCACCCGGAGCCCCATGCTCCTAGCCCTTGATAAAACATCTATGTCTCTTCTCAGAGCCTCCATGAGCTTCACCCTGTACACGTTGGCAGCCCACTCCGGGATGTTCCCTGTGTCATAGCTCGTTATAAGGGGGTGTACAATGTAGAGGACGTGTCCTCTAGCACTGTAGATGCTGTTCCATGACGCGACATCCCCTAACACGTCTTCATCTAGATGCGTGAACAGGAAGACTATGCTTCTATCCCTGGGAAGGATCCTCTCATACGTGTAGGAGAGGACTGATGAGACGGCTGAACGCCTCTGAAGCGTGCCCTCCCAGCTGAGCCTAGCCCTCGAGATAGTCCTCAGCGACTCCATGTACCCCCTGTAACCATGGATTGGCCTCCCGCTTGCATGCGTCACAGACTCGTTGAAAACAACTGTTGAAACAGGGTATCCCCTCCTCGTCAAGTAGTGTATTAGGGAGGCCGTTATCCTAGCCGAGTGCTCCACCATGGACTGGCCGAAGGGCCCGCTCCACATCTCCCTCGTTGCATCAAGTATGAATACTACGGGCTGGTAAACCTCTCTCTCAGGCTCCCACACTGCGAGAGTCCTTCTCGACGCGTAGACACGCCACACTATCCTCTTCATCTCGTCGCCGGGGAAGTAGTCGCGTACATCGTAGAACTCGACGCCGTCGCCGGGGGCCTTGGATTTAACCAGCCCCGTGCTCCTCGCATACCTGAATAGCCTCCTAACCACGACCTCCTCGGGTACTGGCGGTATGTTCAGTGTTACAGCCTTACCTAGGGTCTCCTCGCTCGACCTGTAGAAGCCGAATGGATCCCTGAGGACGGCTCTCACCGGGCCAACAGTGTGCTCGCCGAGCCTCCCGTGGAATACAAGGCGTAGTTTGACTACTCCTCTAGGTGGAACCAGGAGTAGGCCTGCCTTAACGCCCTCGGCTAGTCTAAGCAGCTCGCTGTATGCTACACTATACTCGACGGGGAGGAGCGGTATACGTGACGGATTCTCTATCATGTACTCCACTACTACTCTACCATCCTTCTCAACTCTAACGGACTCACTGACCCTCAGCTTCTCGAGGACGCTGTAGCCTACCTCTATAAGCGTGTGTGAGAGGATGGGTAGTGCGAGCAGGATGAGAGCCAGGGTTAACGCAGCCGGGTCGACCAGTATTGCTACAGCCAGCAGGAGAGAGGTGAATAAGACGTATAGCTT